>JBJMXE010000115.1:0-31579 GCA_045809745.1 Chthoniobacterales bacterium
ACTGCGACGATCATCGCGAAATCCCATACTGGTTCGGCATGCCACGCGTTCGTGCAGTTTTTGCCCGAGGGAAACGAGTGGAGTTCGCCGGCAGCGGCGATGTGTAGCGGTTGTGGGAGGAACAAGCTTGTCTCATCGTGATATCATCAGCGCTGCGCCTTGAAGGCACAGTGGGAACTCCATCGCGGTAAGCGTTGTCACCCCGAGCGAAGTCGAGGGACCTCACAACCGTCACGCCAGTCACACTTCGGTATCAACAGCGTACATGTGAGGTCCTTCGACTCCGCTGCGCTTCGCTTAGGATGACAATGCTCAGGGTGCTTGGTGGCGACGAGCCTTTGGCTGGCGCCGGTGCGTTCAGGAGGACACGCGAGGCAATCGATTTCGTGACGAGACAAGCTCGTTCCTCTAGCTGGAAGAATCGGGCCGTGCGATTTGGTGAATATTTGCGGAAGGGTGACCTCGCCAGTAACGTGACCGTTCCATGAAAGTAGAAGTGGAGAACAAACCGGAGTCAGTCTCGACGTTGAGCATCGAGCTGCCGCCCGAAGAGGTCACCAAAGAATGGGATGAAATCGCGAACAGCTTTGCCCGATTCGCGAAGATTCCAGGATACCGGCCGGGGAAAGCCCCCCGGAAAGTGATCGAGGCCAAATTTCGAAAAGAGATTCAGGATGAATTGACCCGGAAACTCGTTTCTAAGAGCTACCGGGATGCGATTGAGCAAAAGCAGTTGCGAGTGGTCTCCCTAACCAATGTCGAGGATGTCGAATTCCGAGACGACAAGTCGATTCGATTTCGGGCGACCGTGATCACTGCGCCCGAATTTCAATTGCCCGACTACAAAAACATCAAGGTAGAAGTGCCGGCAGCGGAGGTGACCGACGCCGAGGTCGATGCCGCCATTGAACGGCTGCGCGACCAGGCCGCCGACTTCGCAGATGTGACCGATCGCGCCCTCCAGATGGGCGATTTCGCAGTCATCGATTTCGACGGCACGGTCGAGGGCAAACCCCTCGCTGAGGTAGCGCCGGACGCCAGCAAAACGCTGCATGGCGGTAAAAAGTTCTGGTTGCGGATGGCGGAAGACAATTTTCTGCCGCGGTTCTGCGAACAGTTAACCGGATCAAAACCTAACGAATCGAAAGTTGTGACCGTTGACTTTCCGCCCGATTTTCCGGTAACCGAATTGGCGGGCAAGCAGGCCACCTACAACGTGAGTGTGATCGAAATTAAGGAAAAGGTCCTGCCGCCTATCGACGAAAATTTTGCAGCCAAATTGTTGCCTGGCAAAACGCTGGAAGACGTGCGGCACCTGATCACTCACGACATCGAGCATGAAAAGGAGCACGAGGTGGAGCGCGCAAAAGAGGCGCAAATCGTCAAGTATTTGCACGAGCGAGTGCAGTTCGATCTGCCTCCGACTTTGCTGCGTAACGAGACTCGCCGCGCCCTTGGCGAACTGGTTCAGAGGAACCGTGAACGCGGCATCACTGATGAGGTGCTAAAGGGCAAAGAGAAGGAGCTGGTTGACGGGGCCGGAGGCCTGGCTGCGCATCGGCTCAAAACCAATTTCATTTTGAGCCGAATCGCCGAGCAAGAGAAGATCGCAGTGACCCGCGAAGATCTGGAAGAGCGGATCCGGGCGGAAGCGTCGCGCTACAACATGCCGGTCGAAAAGATGCGGAAAGAACTGGAGCAACACGATGGCCTGGACTCGGTTGCGGAACAGATTCTGCTCGGCAAGACCCTTGATTTCCTAAAGGCGAATGTTAGCGTCGAACGAGCGGTCGAACCGTCCGTTTCTTCCGAAAAATCATGACTTTACCGCACAAAAATCTCTCTCAATCCGTACTCGTGCCGATGGTGGTCGAACAAACCGGCCGCGGCGAACGGAGCTACGACATTTACTCGCGTTTGTTGAAAGATCGGATCGTGTTCATCGGCACACCGATCGACGATCACATTGCTAATCTTGTCATTGCGCAGCTGTTGTTCCTGCAAATGGAGGACGGCAAGAAAGACATCAACATCTATATCAACTCGCCCGGTGGATCGGTTACGGCCGGTCTGGCGATTTACGACACGATGCAGTTTTTGACCTGTGACGTGACAACCTACTGCCTCGGAATGGCGGCCAGCATGGCGGCGGTGCTGCTTTGCGCCGGCAGCAAAGGCAAGCGTTTCGCGCTTCCGAACTCGGACATCATGATCCATCAAGTGCATGGCGGCGCTCAAGGCCAGGCTAGCGATGTCGAGCGGCAGGTCGATTACATGTTCAAGCTGAAGAAGCGCCTGATCAAAATCATCTCCCAGCATACCGGCAAATCGGAGGACCAGGTGCGGCTCGATTCGGATCGCGACTATTATATGTCGGCGGCTGAGGCGAAAGGCTATGGCCTCGTTGATGAGGTCATCAAATCTCGTAAGGAAGTAAAGCTGTTGGACGGGGCAACTTCGCCTGCAACCGATCGTTCTACGGCAGTGGCCGAGGCCGCTCTACCGCGCAAAGTCGGGGAATAGAAGCTGCTTTTTCTCAGGGGATTATGGCTCGCGCTTCCAACCTCACGATGTGCTCTTTCTGCGGCAAGAGCCATGCCGAAGTTCGCAAGCTGATCGCCGGTCCCGGCGTCTACATTTGCGATAGCTGCATCAACGTCTGCAAGAGCATCCTCGATAAGGAGCTAAATGAAGACGCGCGCCGGCAATCATCAAACATTCGAGTGCCGAAGCCGGTGGACATTCGCCGCGCCCTCGATCAATACGTGATCGGCCAGGATGTTGCAAAAAAAACACTTTCCGTCGCCGTCCATAACCATTTTAAACGGGTCCTCCAGCCGCCAGCTCCAACCGGAGACGGATCAGCGGCTTTTCAACCGGATCCCCTGGCTGAAGTCGAAATCGAAAAGAGCAACATTCTGCTGATCGGTCCGACTGGTTCCGGCAAGACGCTGCTGGCTAAAACCCTCGCGAAAATTTTAGACGTTCCGTTCTGCATCGCCGATGCAACGACATTAACTGAAGCAGGTTATGTCGGTGAAGATGTTGAGAACATTATTCTGAGGTTGCTGCAGAACGCGGATTACGACGTGAAGCGAGCAGAGATCGGAATCGTCTACATCGACGAGATCGACAAGATCGGCCGCAAAACGGACAACGTGAGCATCACCCGCGACGTGTCGGGTGAAGGCGTCCAGCAGGCGCTGTTGAAAATTCTTGAAGGCAGTACTTGCAACGTTCCGCCGCAGGGCGGCCGCAAACATCCTCACCAGGAATACATCCAGGTTAACACTGAGAAGATTTTGTTCATTTGCGGCGGAGCATTCATCGGCCTCGACAAGATTGTGCAGAAGCGGATTGGCAACAAAGTGATGGGCTTCGGAGGTCCGACGCTGGAGGCTGAGGAAGCGATGCGCAAAGAGGCGGTGCGTCACGTCGAGCCGGAAGATTTGCTCTCTTTCGGGATGATTCCGGAATTCATCGGGCGCCTGCCGGTGGTCAGTTCGCTGGACGCTTTGACCGAAGACGAGATGGTTTCGATCCTAACGGAAACGAAGAATGCGATGGTGAAGCAGTACACCAAACTGTTCTCCATGGAAGGCGTGCGTCTGACCGTGACGAAAGACGCGCTGCGGGCTCTGGCTGCGCAGGCCGTTACCAAAGGAACCGGTGCGCGTGCGCTTCGTTCCATGCTGGAGCGAGTGATGCTCGACATCATGTATGATGTGCCGAGCCGCGAAGACATCGCCGAAGTGACGATCAATCGCGCGGTGGTCGAAGGCAAAAAAGTTCCGCTGATTCGCAAGAAGCAGGACAAGGACGCGGCTTAAGCTCGGGTTTCCGTGGCAACAGCGCCTCGCTACGCAAGGTCGCTATCGCGTATGATCGGTTCGGCAGGCGATGCGCCTGCCCGGCAACGGCTGCATCCTCCTGTGGGGTGTGTTCTGTTGTAGGGCAAGCCCATCGCTTTCCGGCTAATTGCAGGGACGAACTTGTCTCGTCCCACTATTTCGCGCACGCGGCTGCTCCTCCCACCGCCGTGCTTGTGATTTGCGCTTTCCTGTGAAACGAATGGACCGGTGAGGATCTGTTTCGTTCCGCTTCTCCTTCTCGTCGTCGGTTCGGCGCTGGCCGTCGATCCGGCGACCATAGCCATTCAATCGCGTGATTGGCGGGTGAAGCATGAGAAAGAGATTCTGAAGGAATTCGCGGATCTGTTGGCGATTCCAAATCTCGCCAGTGATCGTCCCAACATCCAACGAAACGCTGAAGCAATCCGCGCGATGTTGGAGAAGCGCGGCCTAACCGTTAAAATTCTCACGCTCGACGACTGTCCGCCTATTGTAGTTGGCGACTTGCTCGTGCCGGACGCTAAACGAACAATCGCATTTTATGCGCACTACGACGGTCAGCCGGTGGATGTTAGCCGTTGGAAGAGCGATCCCTGGAGACCCGTCGTTCGTGACGCGGCCGGAAACGACGTCGATTGGCAGAACGCCGGCTCCATAGATCCGGAATGGCGGATTTACGCCCGCTCTGCCGGTGACGACAAGACGCCGATCGTCGCCATGCTTGCTGCGCTCGACTCGCTGGGGAGCGCCGGTTTGAAGCCGGCCGTGAATCTGCGGTTTGTGTTCGAAGGCGAAGAAGAAGCTGGATCGCCGCACCTCGCGCAGTTTTTAGAAAAGTATCCGAAGATACTCCGGCCAGACGCGTGGGTGCTTTGCGATGGGCCGGTCCACCAGAGCCGGAAGATGGAGCTGTCTTTCGGCGCACGCGGCACGGTGGACCTCGAGCTGACCGTTTACGGCCCAGTGAAAGGCCTGCACGATGGTCATTACGGCAATTGGGTGCCGAATCCGATCGTTAGGCTCACGCACCTGATCGATTCGATGCGGGACGAGAACGGCCGGATTCTTATCAAAGGATTTTACGACGACGTGAAGCCACCGACTGAGGCAGAGCGAGCGGCATTGGCGAAAGTTCCAGACGTTGAAAACGATCTTCGCAAGGAATTCCAGATCGGAGCGACGGAAGGTGAGGGGGAACACCTGAACGAAAGGATTCTTCTGCCGGCATTGAACGTCAGAGGAATCGAATCGGGCCATGTGGGCCCGAACGCATCAAACACGATTCAGACCGAAGCGCGCGCCTCGATTGACTTCCGGCTCGTGCCTAACGAAACACCAGCCTCGATCAAGCCGTTGATTGAGCAGCACATCAAGGCTCAGGGCTACACGATTGTGCAGGACACGCCTGATCCGGCGACACGGTTGCGCTCGGGCAAAATCGTTCGTCTGCAGTGGGGCGCTGGATATCCGCCCGGGCGAACCTCTCTTGATATGCCGCTGTCACGAATGATCGCCGGAATCATGACCGCTGCGGGACATGCCCCTGTCCTGCTGCCCACGGTTGGTGGCAGCATCCCGATGTATCTGTTTCAGCAGCCGGCGAAAACTCCGGTAATCGGTTTACCCATTGCCAATCATGACGACAATCAACACTCGTCCGACGAGAACCTGCGTCTCCAGAATCTGTGGGACGGGATCGAAGTGTATGCAGCGCTGTTCGGGCAGCTGAATTAACGTCCAGGACATGCGGCTGAATCCCAAGAGAACCGATGCAGTGCGCCACGTGGGTGACCGCTGGTGACCGTTCAATTACAATGCGAGCAGCGCTTCTTACCACTGGCACCGAGATCCTGTTAGGCGACGTTAGAGACTCCCACCTGTCGTTTATTGCCCAGCAGGTGCTGCCGCTCGGTTTGCGAATCCTGGAACAGAGGACCGTTCCTGATGGAACAGTGATTCAGGAGGCACTAACCGACTTGTTTGAACGGGCTGATCTCTTGTTTGTTACCGGTGGGTTGGGGCCGACCACCGATGACATCACCCGTGAGACCGTCGCTTCTCTCCTGGGAATAGAGCTGGTGCAGGATGACGCAGTCATGACGGCGATTCGTGAGCGACTGAAAAAGCGGCGGATACCAATCACTGACCGGATTGGCCGGCAGGCAATGGTGCCACGAGGTGCCACCGTTTTGCCTAACCAAAACGGCACTGCCCCGGGCTTTTATTTGCAGCGGAACGTAAATCCAAATGTTTCCTCGCCGGCGCTGTTCATTTTGCCTGGGCCGCCTCGAGAGTTGCAGCCGATGTTCCGCGACTCAGTGCTGCCGATATTGAAAGCGATCATGCCGGCTCGGAATTTCGAGCGGCGGCTCTATCGCATTGCTAATATGGGCGAATCGTTAGTTGAACGTGCCATTGGTGCCGACGTTCTGGCCATCGGTGGCATTGAGCTCGGCTACTGCGCGCGACCCAGTGAAGTGGACCTGCGGGTCATCGGCGACAAGGCCGCAGTCGACAAGGCCGAAGCGATCATCATCGCGAAACTAGGCGACTCTATTTTCTCATCGAGCGACGAGAGCCTGGAAGAAGTTTTGGTGAAAAGGCTGTCTCGCGAACGTGCCACGTTGGTCATCGCCGAATCGTGCACCGGCGGTTTGCTGGCGCATCGAATTACCAACGTCCCGGGCGCGTCCGAGGTCTTCCTGGCTGGCTACGTCGTTTATTCCAACGCCGCCAAAGCCGATGTTCTCGGCGTCCCACCAGATCTGATCGCGGAACACGGCGCGGTAAGCGAGCCAGTAGCTCGAGCCATGGCCGAGGGCGCGCTACGGCGTTCTGGCGCTCGCTATGCGCTGGCCACGACTGGAATCGCGGGGCCCGGCGGAGGCAGCGCGGACAAGCCGGTGGGCACGGTGTTTGTCGGAATGGCTGGAACTGGCAGTGAAACGGTCGTGCAGAAGTTGTTTTTCCCTAACGACCGCGAGACGTTCAAGCAGCAAACCTCGCAATCAGCATTCGAAATGCTGCGGCGAGCTTTGAACGCGCGCGGTTAACGCCTTTGCGGCCCGTCGCTATATCGCCCGGTCGATCGCCCACTGGTTGAGATGCGTCTCAACTAGGTTTCGCCAGAGACACGGACCGGCGTGCCGATCTTCACATGGTCGTAAAACAGTTTTGCTCCTTCTTCCGGCATTCTGATGCAACCGTGTGACGCCGGATAGCCGGGCAAAATCCCAACGTGCATGCCTACACCTTCATCGGTAAGCCGCATGAACCATTTCATGGTTGCACCGTCGAAGTGTGTGCCGCTGGGTGCGGAATCAATCTTTGCGCTGACTCCGGCGCGAACTACCCGCCCCGACGCGTCCACAAAATCGCCGTAAATCGACGAATGATGATTAGGATCCTTTTCCAACACCGAGAACGAACCAGATGGCGACGTGTGACCGCGTTTGCCGGATGAAATAGGTGAATCGATCACCACGTCTTCTCCGATTAACAGGTAGGCCCTCTGTTTCGACAACGAGACCACGACACGCACCCGATCCGGCGTAGCGCTCCTCAACAACGCCTGGTTGATTCTAATCGGATCTTGCCGGCGAATCAGCTCGGTGGCTTTGCGCATTGGGACGATTGGGGCGACGACTGTCCGAACCGGCGTCTGCCCAGTACGAGGACGCCCGCTGCCGGGGAACCCGCCAAGTTGCCCGAACGCGCTGTAGACCGTTATAAAGAATGCGAACCCAGTGAGGATTCGCGGAGGGTTAAGGGACATTTATCAATCGCGACTGTAGCTATTTACACGTTTGAGCCAACCTGCAAGCCAGCGTTGCTCATTTCTCGCGGGCGGAGCGTTTTGCACCCGCTGCTTGAGGACCGCGGCAGCTGCTCGAGAGAACTCTCGCTCAGGAGGCGCTGAGTCGCTCTTCATTTCTGTGAGAACCTGCAACAGCCCCCAGCCCTGGCCGTGGTACCGCTCCGAATGGAGCACGCCTTCACCTTTGAAATTCACGTAATCGACCAGCCCATAACAGCCTAGCGATGTCTTGGAAAGCCGGTCGAAGTTCGTCTGAATCTTGGCTCGATCAGCCGGCGGCGCTTCTTCCAGCATCTTGGGCAACGATTCAGTCAGACGATCCACCAGGAAATCGCTCTGAAGATCGACCGTGTCGGCCAGAAAACGCCGGAGCTGTTTCATCTCCTCGCTTTGCTGCGCAGCCTGGAAATCATGCCGGTTCTTCCACGGACACTCGAGCGCGCCGCTTTTCTGCAACAGGGACGGCAGTTTCGCGCCATGTACAGACATAAATCTCACCAGTGGAGGGAAGCTTTCCTCGAATGGACCCTTCTCTCCTGCCGGATACCAGATGAAATGGCCGATTCCCAACGAGGCGAAGTTTTCTCCGGCATTCCAGGAGGTAAGGCCGGCGACGGTGCCGTTGCATTCATTTTGCCAAATTTTGGTACCAATCTGCCTTGCCTGGGCGGGCGACAACTCGCTGCCGCTGGCGTCACCGAACTGAAAGAACAGAGCTGCTGCGACCACGAATAACCCGTGGTTAACCATCGATCTCTGCCACCTTGACGCGTGCTCTATATCCATTAGCGTGCCACTCCCTTGCGTTGGCAAATTTGACGCCACCCGCCAAGGAAAATCGATGACTATGAAACATTTATTGATCGCGGCCTCAATTGTTGCGGCGTTTACCGTGCGCAGCTTCGCGCAAGCACCGGCAGCACCTCAACTCAAAGACCCTAAGGACAAAGCGAGTTACAGCATTGGGCTAAACATCGGGAGAAATTTCAAGAGACAAAACGTCGAGCTCAATCCGGATGCGTTAGTCGCCGGAGTCAAGGATGCGCTCAGCGGCGCCAAGCCGGCGCTGAATGAAACCGAAGAGCGCGACGCGATGATGAGTTTGCAGAAAGACGCAATGGAGAAGCAAAAAGCCATGGGTGAAAAGAATGCAGCGGAAGGGAAGAAGTTCCTGGACGAAAACAAGAAAAAGGAAGGCGTGAAAACGACCGCCAGCGGACTGCAATATAAAATGATCAAAGACGGCAATGGTCCGCAGCCAAAAGCGACCGACACGGTCACGGTTGATTACCGCGGAACGTTAATCGATGGGACAGAATTCGACAGTTCATACAAGCGCGGCCAACCGGCTACCTTCCCGCTCAACGGTGTCATCAAGGGCTGGACCGAAGGCCTCCAACTAATGAAGACAGGTGCGAAGTATCAGTTCTTCATTCCAGCCGATCTCGCATATGGCTCACGCCAAATGGGCCCTGATATTCCGCCGAACTCCACGCTTATTTTCGAAGTCGAGTTAAAGAGCGTCCAACCGGCAGCCGCTGGCAGCGCGAGTCCGTCTCCCGGCGGGCAGAAAGAAGAAAAAGAAAAGGATCGCTAGGCCCAAACCGGAGGGCCGAGCTTGTCTCGTCCCACTATCGTTCCCCAGGCCGGAATCATGGACGAGACGAGCTCGTCCCTCCGTTCGCTGTCGCCTGCCGCAAGGAGGATCAGGACAGGAAGGGTGTTCGGCTCAGTGCCGCTGAACGGGCGCGTGGACTCCAGCATCGGCTGATTCCAGCGCGAGGCGCGGAGCATCGCCCCACAGATTTTCCAGGCTGTAGAACTCGCGTTTGTCGCGATGAAAGACGTGGACAACAACCTGGAGATAATCGAGGACGATCCATTGGCTCGCCGGGAATCCATCGACCGCTGCGGCGGAGATGTTGTGGTCCTGTTTCAGACGAGTTTCAATCTCACCGGCAATGGCCTTGAGATGCGGTTCGGAAGTTGCCGAACAGATCACGAAAAAATCGGTAAACGTAGAAATCTCTCGTAGATCGAGAATCACTATCTCTTCGGCCTTCTTGTTCGACGCCAACTCGCCGCAGGTTATCGCTAATTTTTCCGGGGTAATCTCAATTCTCCTGATAGAGGCGTCGGCGGTGGATGATTTCGTTCACGGACTCCGGTACGAGATAACGAATGGACCTACCCGACGCAACCCTGTTTCGGATATCGGTTGCGGAGATGTCGATTTTTCGGCCAACCATGTCGGCAGCGGCGGGGCCATCGTTAATTGTACGATCCAACACCACAAAGCGCACCAAGGTTTCCAAATCATTGAATCGATGCCATTTCGGCAGATCTGCGACGTTGTCGCGTCCGACCAGGTAAAACAATTCCGTCTGCGGTTCGCGATCACGAATACGTTCGATCGTGTCGATCGTGTAGGACGGGGCCGCACGATGAAGTTCAATGTCGTCTACTTCGAAGCTCGTTTCGCCCGAAATCGCAGCGCGCAGCATGGCCAACCGGTCAGCTGCTGATGCGCCGTGGTTCGCTTTGAATGGAGAGACCGCGGCTGGAACGAAGATGACCTTTTCGAGGTCGAACCGCTCACGGGCTTCGCGGGCGAGGATCAAGTGCCCGTGATGAACGGGATCGAAACTGCCGCCGTAGATGCCAATTTTTCTCAACGCCTGGGCCGCCTGCTGCATCAATATAATAGATACGGCGCGCGAGCTCTCCGAAAGATCGCTTCGTTGTCCCGCCAGGATGCAATGATTTTTTCGGCGGAGACTCCGCTTTCGAGTTGTGACCGGATCGAAGCGCTGCCGTAGACCTTGAAAAAAACGCCCAGTTTGCTCTGACTGGTGCGCCGAAAAAGGCTGTTGTGGCTGGCGCGATTGATTTCGGTCAGCATGTATATGCCTACTGCGGTGAGGTTAGTGTCCGGATCGCGGGACAACGTGAAGTAGCAGCCCTGTTCTCTTCCACGCTGGACCGGGTGGAAAGAAATTCCGGAAAGGCCTAACGAGTTCAGATGACGGGTGAAACTATCCCCGTTGAGCCAGCTGGCTGAAATCATCTCGAACGGAGCCTGCCCGCCCACTCCAGTCTCAACTCCGGTCAGTTCACCAGCTAGGCCGGTGACCAAGTAGGCCGAGGTGGAGTTGGCCCGCGGAATATTCGGGGAAGTTGGAATCCAGCGCAGTAGTGTGTCTCCCCACATCATGTCTCGCGACCAACCGTGCATCGGGATTACCGTTAATTCGCAGCGCGGGCCGGCCCACCCTTTCGCGTTCACCATCCGGGCAAGTTCCCCGACAGTCATGCCGTGCACGTACGGCACCGGAAACGCGCTCACAAACGAGATCCAGTGGGGCTCAACCGATGGCCCCTCGATTCTCACGCCGCCTAACGGATTAGGCCGATCCAACACAACGAACGGCATATGGTTTTCTCCCGCCGCTTCCATGCATTTTCCCATTGTGCTGATGTAGGTATATCCCCGGCACCCGATGTCCTGCAGATCAAACACCAGAACATCGATGCCTCGCAACATCTCGCGCGATGGCTTTCGAGTGGGTCCGTAAAGCGAGTAGGCCATCACACCAGTCTGGCGATCTTTGCGGGATTTAACGTACCGGCCTGCCTTCTCCGTCCCGTCCAGGCCATGTTCGGGAGTGTAGAGCGCAGCCAGGTTGCAGTTCTGCCGGAGCAAAACGCGGGTTCGAATTCCTTTCCGATCTACGCCTGTTTGATTGGTGACGAGTCCAACACGTTTGCCTTTGAGAACGGCGTAGTTGCTTTGTTCAAGGACATCGATCCCGAGATCCACGGCCCCTTCTGCGAGCGCACAGAGGAAAGCAGCGAAAAGGGCGACGAAGCAGATTATGAGGCAGTTCAGATGGCGGTTCGGTGAACTGCCCCTAGCAAAGGCGAGCTGCACGGGAATGCTCTGAAACATCTGGTAGATTGATCCCCTCATTCGCCTAAAGTTGCGAGCCTATGGAGCGCAGTTCGCCCGGTCAACTGATCCTTACCGGGGTTCCCGGTAAGGAACTCGATTCAGCAACCGCCCAAATGTTCCGCCGGGTTCAGCCGGGCGGATTCATTCTGTTCGGCCGAAATATCGAAACCGCCCCGCAGCTTCGAAAATTAATCGATGACTTGCGCGACCTAAGCCAGGTAGGGCCGATCATCACGATCGATCAGGAAGGCGGAAGAGTTTCCCGGCTGCGGCTGATCGGAAACGAACCGCCTAACGCCCAGCAGCTTCGAGATAAAGGCGATATCGAACTGATTAAACAACATGGATCGATCACCGGCCGGCTGCTGCGGCTCTTCGGCTTCAATCTCGACCTATGTCCGGTGTTGGACATTTCGTTCGACGACGAAGCAGACAACTCACTGCGGGGTCGGTGCTACGGAACCAGCGTCGATCAGGTCGTGCGGAATGCGGCTGCGTTCAACCACGCCCTGCGCGCTGAGGGGATCGCCAGTTGCGGGAAGCATTTCCCCGGTTATTCGGCCGCCACGCTGGACGCCCATCATGAGTTGCCAAAGATTGATCGAACGCTCGACGAATTAGATCGGGACGAGTTGGCGGTATTCCGCGCATTTTGCGGCAGCGGCTCGCCGCTGCGGTCAGAGGACGATCAGCCGGTGTCCCACGCTGTCGACAGCATGATGATTTGCCATGGCTGGTATCCCTGTTTCGAACCGCAGAAAAAGCCGGCATCATTATCCCGTACCGTAGTCACGGACTTGCTGCGGGTGGGATTGGAGTTTGAAGGCCTCGTTATGACTGACGACCTGGACATGGGAGCTATTCTGAACGAGTACTCCTTGGACGAAACGCTGCGCCTAACGATCGAAGCCGGCAACGATCTGGCGATGATCTGTCATCGGATCGACGAGATCGAAAACGCTCACCGCGTTTTATGCTCGCTCCCGCAACAGCAGATCGATCGTGCGCTCGAGAGCATAGGTCGGTTCAAGGAACGAATGACGCCGCCTGACGATTTTTCGGAATCGGTATTCTCAGGACTGAACGATGAGATTTGGGAATTGCGCGTTGCTGTATTAGGCGAACAGCGGGCCGCCATGCGCAGCGCCGAAGACGGAAAACGCTCTCCGGTGGAGCTGTATTGATCGCTAACTGACGCGCCGTCGGGATTACCAGCGGCTTGACCTGCAGTCGCAGTTCCACCTATCCTCCGCTGGCCCAACCGGTTTAACCATGGCGAACAGTCCTAAAGAACTCACCATCCGCGGACTCATAATCGGGGTGGTCATCACCTTGGTGTTCACCGCGGCCAACGTCTATTTCGGCCTCAAGGCAGGCCTGACTTTTTCAACCTCGATCCCGGCCGCCGTGATTTCCATGGCAATGCTGCGCGGGTTCAGGAATTCGAGCATTCAGGAAAACAACATTGTTCAAACGGTCGCCTCTGCCGCCGGCACTTTGTCGTCGATCATTTTCGTGCTGCCCGGGCTGATCATGATCGGTTTCTGGACTGAGTTTCCATTCTGGACGTCGTTCTGGATCTGCGCGTTGGGCGGCATTCTCGGCGTGATGTATTCGATCCCGTTGCGGCGAGCGCTCGTTACCCAATCTGATCTGCCATATCCCGAGGGAGTCGCCTGCGCCGAAGTCCTGAAGGTCGGTGGCAGTAGCGAGTCCCGCTCCGCAACCGCACGAATCGGCACCGGCGAAGATGTTAGTGCGTCCGATGCCGTGGCTGGCCCTCGCAGCTCCAAGGTTGAACATGGACGCGCCGGTCTGCTTGCCGTGCTCTGGGGCTCGATCGTTTCCGCTGGCTTTGCGATTATCGTTCCGACGCAGCTGTTCGCCGCGGATGTGGCTCAAACGTTCCGAATCGGAAAACGTGGTGCGGTTAGCGGTTACGATTTTTTCCTGTCATTCGCACTTCTCGGCATCGGCCATCTGGTGGGTCTTTGGGTCGGAATCGCGATGCTTGTTGGTGCGTTAATCGGCTGGGGATGGGGCGTGCCTCATTATTCCGCACTGGCAGGCGATGTCGTTACTGAGGCGGCGAAGGTCGCCCAAAGCACCTGGAGCCATAAGGTCCGATTCATCGGAGCGGGTGCCATCGGGGTGTCTGCCATCTGGACCCTGTTAAAACTGGTGAAGCCGGTGGCCAGTGGACTGGCAGGGGCAATGGCGGCATCTCGAGCGCGTAAGGCTGGGAAAGCGGATACGCTTCCCCTTACCGAACGCGACATTCCGATTGGGATCGTGGGAGTTGTTACTCTGGTCTGCATGTTGCCCATCGGTTGGTTGTTAGGTTATTTTGGAACCACCAGCGGCCTGGGGGATCACCTAACGACGCTAATCATCGGAGGAGTAGTTTACATCGTCTTGATGAGCTTTTTCGTTTCCGCGGTGTGCGGTTATATGGCGGGCTTGATTGGCTCGTCCAATAGTCCGCTGTCGGGCATCGGAATTTTGGTGGTCATCGGTGCCGCGCTATTGCTTGTCGTGGGAGTGAAGCCCTACGTTGGCCCCGAAACAGGAAAGGCGCTGATTGCGTTCGCCCTGTTTACGACTGCGGTCGTTTTCAATGTTGCGGCCATCGCCAATAATAACCTGCAGGATTTGAAGACCGGTCAGCTGGTTGGAGCCACGCCGTGGAAACAACAGGTCGCGCTGGTTCTGGGCGTGATCGCAGGCGCTTTTGTTATTCCGCCGGTTCTCGATCTGGTGAATCACGCCTACGGATTCGTCGGCGCGCCCGGCGCAGAACTTCGTCCCCATCCGCTGCCGGCGCCTCAAGCCGGGCTCATTTCATCACTCGCGCAGGGTGTCATCGCCGGCGACATCGATTGGAGCCTGATTCGTATCGGCGGGATGATCGGGATCGGCATCATTGTGGTGAACGAACTTCTCACCCGCACGACCAAAGGGATCAGCCTTCCCCCGTTGGCCGTGGGTCTGGGAATTTATCTCCCCACCCAAAGCACCTTAATGATTGTGGTCGGCGCTATCGCAGGCTGGATGTATGAGCAACGTGCTGACCGAAGCAGACGGCCCGAAGAAGCTAAGCAACTCGGTGTCTTGTTAGCCTCCGGTCTGATCGTCGGTGAAGGCATCATCGGGGTCGTAATTTCCGCGATAATTGTCTTTTCGGGCAAGGACGCGCCGCTGGCCGTGGTTGGCCCGGGATTCGAATTGGCCGGCAAATTAATCGGGGGACTGGCCTTCGCGCTGATTGCGATAGTGCTGTATCGCTGGATCCTGCGGATGGGAACGAGATCCGCCTGACGAACATTCTCCGTCGCGGTTGCGACGTATCGGTGGTTAGTCGATTTGCCGGTGTGTCGGCCTGACCACGAGCAGTTTGTCCCGGCCGACCAGATAGAGCAGGCCGCACAACATCAGGAACGGGATCAAAGCCAGCGCATCTGCGTAGGCGCCATTGAAGAACGCGTTGTGAGCATTCGCCCACGCTTCAATCGACCCGCTCATGGTAGAGAGTCGCGCCCCGAGCCGTCCTGGGCTTCCCTGCATGATCGCAATCACGATTCCAGCCAGGGCGCCGCCGGCGATGTATCCCGATGCCAGCAAAACTCCCGGACCCTTGTCGCCTTCGGCGGTAAGTTCCATCTCGGAGAGGGTCTTGTGTCGAAACTTTACTCGAAGATAGCGGTCTACCAATCCTCGCACGATGCCACCCGCCCACACCGGACTGGAGGATGACAGCGGAAGATATACGCCAACGGCAAAGGCGAGCGAGGGAATGCCGCACATCTCCAGGGCGACCGCGATCATCACGCCTAACAACACCAGCGCCCACGGCAATTTCCGGGTGAGGATGCCTTTGATGATATAGGACATCAGGGTCGCTTTGGGTGCGTCGAACTTGGTTACGGTAGTTCCATCAGGACGAACCTTCCGGGTGCCGTTGATGCCCGGATCGACCAGATAAACGGGGGTTCCCTGATCGTTTACCAGATACCGTTGGGCTGCGCCTCCGGAAGGGTCCGCCCGCTGCCAGATTCGATAAACCGCCGGGTCAGTGGCGGCCTGTGGTCCGGTGAGTTTTTCGCTGCTCCCGATCTCGTTAGGCGGAGCGCGAAGATCCGAAGGGATGTTACGCTCTATCTTGTAGGAGACGTTCCCCTTGTTGGTTACGAGATAATCGCCAGGCTGGAGGCCGTTCAGGGCCGGCATGTTTTCGGTTACTCGCAGCAGCCGAAATGTGTCATTAGCGTTCGGTTTGATCCGCTCATCAAACGGCTGCAACGGCACTCCCACCGGGGCGGCGATCTCGGTGGTAACAGGGGCAAAAGTCGTGGCCGGAACATAAACCGTCGAACCCTGGTTGAGTTGTAACAGTATCGGGCCCAGCGCCAGCGCCGAAAGGAGAGTGCCAAACAGGATGGCGATCTGTTGGGCCCGGGGAGTTGAGCCGACCAGGAATCCAGTCTTCAAGTCCTGGGATGTCGTTCCGCCGTTGGAAATGGCGATGCAAACGATCCCGCCGATTGAAAGCGCTGTTACGAAATAATGCGGGCCGGTCCAGCCGACCAAAAGGAATATCAGGCAGGTGAGGAGGAGGGTCGCTACCGTCATCCCGGATGTCGGTGTGGATGATGAGCCGATTTCGCCCGTTAGGCGGGATGACACCGTCACAAACACGAATCCGAAACCGATAATCAGCAGCGCGCCTAACAGATTCCACTGCAGGTGCAGCTGCGGAACAACGGTCATCGCGGCGACCAGGGCAAGCGTGCCCCCAATCACGAGTTTCATCGAAAGGTCGCGGTCAGTGCGGGGCGCATCCCGGGTGGCGGCGTGACCTCCGCGAAAATCGGCCAGGCCTGCTTTTAGCCCATGCCAGATGAGCGGCAGCGAACGTGCCAGGCTGATAATTCCGCCGGCGGCCACCGCGCCGGCACCAATATAAAGAACGTAGGCATCACGAACGTCGTTTGGCGTCATGTCGGCGATGGGCATCGACCCGGGGGGCACCGGCCCGGCAATCCGTTCTCCGAAAAATTTGATTGCCGGAATCAGCACAAGGTAGGACAGCACCCCTCCCGCACACATCAACGATGCAATCCGCGGACCGATAATGTATCCCACGCCGAGAAGCGCCGGATTGATTTCCATCTCGACCGAAGCTCCACCGAATGGTGCGCGGAACACTTTTGCCGGGATTTCTTTCCACCCGCAAAATGCTTTTTCGATGGCGTAGAAGACCAATCCGATTCCGAAGCCGGAGAAGATGACCTTACCGCCTCCAGCCGCTTCCTCATTCACGATCTGAGCGTCGGTTGTGGTATGGGTTTGGTCGGCAACTGCCAGGGATTCCCTTGAGGCAGCCGCTTTTAATACCTCCGCGCAGGCGGTACCTTCGGGATATTTCAGGAGACCGTGTTGATCGACGATCATTGCGCGGCGAAGCGGAATCATCATCAGGATTCCGAGGAGTCCGCCGAGAACCGACACCAGCATTACCCGCGTAATTTCCAGGTCGAATCCGAGAATCATAATGGCCGGCATCGTGACTCCCAGGCCGAATGCAATCGATTCGCCGGCCGAACCCGCGGTCTGAACAATATTATTCTCCAGGATGGTCGCGTCGCGCCTGCCGGTGAGCTTCGAAAGAATTCGGAAAAAAGTAATGGATAAGACCGCGACCGGGATGGACGCGCTCACCGTCAGACCCACTTTTAGAACCAAATAAAGGGATGAAGCACCGAAAACAATGCCAAGGACGGTGCCGACGATCAGAGGCAATGGCGTCAGCTCCGGCAACCGGACAGAGGCGGGAATGAAGGGACGGAAAGAGGCCGCGAGCGGGTTGGTCGGCCTGGCGCCAACCACGTCCGGGTACTCGATCGGCGGGTTCGCGGGCTCGGGAGTCGCCATCCGATAGAAGCATCCCGATTGCGCAGGCGAAGTGCAAGTGCGGAATGTTCAGGAGGATACAAGCGCGGATGTTCGAACCAAGACTGCTGTAATACGCCGCGGTGTATGCTAACGAATCAGTTGTTGTTTGCCCCTTCCAGCACCACCTGCTACATCGGCTGAATGAAAAGGCGTTGGAACTGGTTGCTCTATGCGGGGTTCGCGGTGGTTCTGGTCGCGCTCTTTAGCTACGCGTTTTTCGTTCTGTTTCCGATTACTCGGGATTTTCCGTGGGCGAATCTTCTGCTGTTCGTAATCGGTGGAGCATTGCTCGTGATTGGACTGGTGCGTGCCTACGGCAATCCGGCACGTTATCGCGGTAAGGTTGTTGGTCCTATTCTCGCGGTTTTGAGTCTCCTTGTTTTCAGTCTCTTCGCATACGGACTCTTTTATGTCGGGAGGCAAATGCCGGCGTCGGCCGCTGCTCCGGCCCTCGGACAGCCGGCGCCTGATTTCACGCTGGCTGATCAGGACGGCAAATCGGTAGCGCTTCAGGATCTTCTGCGTTCATCGGGCACGCAGGCGGTTCTGTTGATCTTCTACCGCGGTTATTGGTGAATGCTTTGTAACTCCGAGTTGCGGAGTTTTCAGCACCACCTGCCGGAATTCGGTACCCGCGGTATCCGTCTCGTCGCAATCAGTGTCGACCCCGCCGAAACCAGCCAGCGTCATCGGCAGCGGATGGGCTACACCTTCCCGTTCCTCTCGGATCCGAAGGCGGAGGTGATTCGCCGTTATGATCTGCTGCATCCCGGTGCCGGGCCTAAACGGCAGGACATATCCCGGCCTGCGGAATTTCTTTTGAACACCAGTGGTATTATCCAATGGCGGAACCTGACCGAAGACGCGGCGGTCCGAGCACGGCCACAACAGGTGCTGAAGACCTTTGACGAGCAAAGCGGGAAAACTGTTCGTTAGGCTGGACGGGTCGGCCGGCTGGGTGATTGACGGCACGGGGCTCTCTCAATAACGTTGCGGTCCCGTGCATTCCGAGCTCGAACATTTGCTGGTCCTGCAGGACCGTCAGCAGAAGATTAGACAGATCGAAAACGAGATCCGAACGGTGCCATTGCAGCGGAAAAGTTTGGAATCCCAATTAGCAGCAAGCGTTGCTTCGCTGGAGACGATCAAACAGCGCTCCCGGCAGGTGGAAATCGATCGGAAGAATCTTGAGCTGGACGTGGGCACCCGACAGCAGAGCATTGCGCGGTTGCGGACCCAACAATACGAGACCCGGAAGAACGACGAGTTTCAAGCCATCGGGCACGAAATTCAACGCTATGAGAAAGAGATTTCCGAGATCGAAGATCGCGAACTGGAACTAATGGATCAGGCCGACAAACTGAAATCCGAAGTCACTGTCGAGGAAAAGAAGGCCAGCGGGACGAAGGAATCTATTTCGCGGCAGACGAAAGATCTGGACGACAAATCCAAAGCGTTGACTGCTCGGTTGGACGAGCTGAGGAAGGAGCGGGAAGAACTCGCCGGCAAGATTGACGAAGATTTACTGGATCGATTCGATCGGCTGTTCGCGAGTAAGGGCGACGCGGCGGTAGTTGCGCTTGAGCACGATGTTTGCACCGGGTGCCATATGAAGGTGACGACAGCGACCGCAAATTTTGTAAGGGCCGGCAAAGAAATCGTGAACTGCGAGCAGTGCGGTCGGATACTCTACGACGGTACGCAGGAGGGAACGTAGAACTCGCTTTTGTCCTCGTTCCGTCGGCACGAGTAAAGTGCGGGATACAGCAGCGTAGCTATGTCATGCCCGAGCGAATCGGGATCGCGACCTGGGCGGAGCGCCGACCACTGAAACGCGGTATTGCGTCACGCAAGTAGGAGAGGTCCTTCCACTTCGGTCAGGATGACCCCGTTTTGACGTGGTAGTCACCACCGATCAAACATTGAACCGAAACGTGATCACGTCTCCGTCCTGCACCACGTATTCCTTCCCTTCCACGCGCAGCTTTCCCGCCTCGCGGGCTTTGGCAAATGAACCGAGCGCGATCAGATCGTTATAGTGAACGGTTTCCGCGGCGATGAACCCGCGCTCGAAATCGGAATGGATTACGCCGGCAGCTGCTGGCGCTTTGTCGCCGGCATGGATCGTCCAGGCTTTAGTTTCCTTTTCGCCCGTCGTTAGGTAAGTACGTAGCCCGAGGAGATGATAGACCGCTCGAATTAATGAGTTCACGCCGCTGTCTTTGACGCCAAGGCCCTGCAGATATTCCAGCGCCTCCTGCTGGCCCAGCTCCACCAGCTCGCTTTCGATCTGCGCGCTAACCACTACCGCTTCCGTGCCGAAATGCGCCTTTGCGTATTTGGTGACGGCTTCGACGTACTGGGAGGCCGGTAGGGATGCTTCTCCCGAATTTACATTCGCGCCGCCGGCAACGGCTCCCAGATCCGACTCGGCCACGTTGCAGGCGAACAGTGTTGGTTTTGAAGTTAGCAGAAAGAAGTCGCGCGAGACGATTTTTTCTTCCGGCGACAAATCCGCCGTGATTGCCGGTTTGCCGGCGTCGAGATGAGGAAGAAGTCTTTCAATTACCAGGTTTTCCGCTTTGGCGGCCTTGCTCCCGGCGCGCACCTCTTTTTGCAGACGGTCGTGACGTTTCTGCAAGGAGGTCAAATCAGCCAGCACCAGTTCGGTATTGATGACTTCAATGTCGCGGATCGGATCGATGCTGCCGCTCACGTGATGCACATCGGCATTTTCGAAGCAACGCACCACCTGAACAATGGCATCGACTTCACGAATGTGGCTGAGGAATTGATTGCCTAATCCTTCGCCGGCACTGGCGCCTTTGACTAATCCGGCGATGTCCACGAATTCGATTGCCGTGGCGACCACCTTTTGAGAGCGCGACATCTCGGAGAGCTTGTCCAACCGCACATCGGGCACGGTAACGACTCCCACGTTTGGATCGATCGTGCAGAAAGGATAATTCTCCGCCGGAGCCTTATGGGTGCGGGTTAGAGCATTAAATAGGGTGGATTTTCCGACGTTGGGAAGGCCAACAATCCCGGCGCTAAGCATCTCTTCCTGTAGCGGCGGTCTCTGACCGTCGCAAAAGTTTAATCGCGCAAAATTGGCCCTGATCGCGGAACTCGATTCGAGAGCCAATTAGCGGGACGAGACGAACTCGTCCCCTCCGCTGAAATCTCGGGCCGGCGGGATTCGAACCCACGACCTCTTGAACCCCATTCAAGCGCACTACCAAGCTGTGCTACGGCCCGATTTCGCCGCGCAGTATCCACTAACGCAGCGCAAATATCCAGCGGCCACGGGTCTCCTTATTACCGGGAGGGAAAGCTTGTCTCGTCCCACTATAGACTCCTCAGCCCTTATTCGCCTGCCCAGCTGGTGAGAAACGCGTCTACCAGCTCGGGCAGTTCGTTGCTGTAGCCGCCTTCCAGAATCGCTGCCGTTTTGACGCGAGATTGCCGGAGCCATTTGCCAAACGTGGCGAAGTCCTCCGGTTCGAGAGTCATTTGGGTAATCGGATCGCCGCGGAACGCGTCGAACCCAGCCGAAACCAGGATCAGATCGGGCTTGGCCGCCAACAAATCGTCGAGCCCACGCTCAGCCGTCGCAACATGTTCGCTGCGGCGCGTGTATGGCCGAATCGGATAATTGTGAACGTTGGCGAATGATGTTAGTCCCGTTCCCGGATAGGCGGGCGACTGATGGATTGATGCGAAGACGAGCTGGTCGTTATCGGCAATCACGTCCTCCGTCCCATTGCCATGATGGGCGTCGAAGTCCCAGATTCCGACGCGTTCAGCGCCGCGCGTGAGCGCGTCCAGCGCAGCCAGCGCTATATTACTGAAGTAGCAGAATCCCATCGCCCGATTTCGCGTTGCGTGGTGTCCCGGGGGACGCATAAGAGAGAAAGCCAGCTTACCTTCCAGACCAGCTCGCGCCGCGGCAATTGCCGCCCCCGCGGATCTTAATGCGTGATCGTAAATGTTCGGGTAAGCTGGAGTATCCGCATCAAATTCCATCACCGAATGTTCAACGGTTTTGATGTGTTCGGGCGAATGACCGCGTTCGAGGTCTTTCACTGTCGCCGGCGAAACGAAAGGCCAGTGCCACTCAGGATGGCGCTGGCGAAGCAACGGCGCAGTCGACAGAATTCGTTCGGGCCGTTCCGGGTGGCCCGGCGCTGAGTATTCTACGCAGCGGCGATCGTGCAGAATGATCATTCACGAGACCATCGCATCCGCGAGACGATTCGCGCGCAAAGGCATGTTGTTAGGGTAAGGCACGAGAAATAAAAGCAACGCTTTGTGGTGATAACGGGACCTGAAGTTTACCGTTCTCAACCCGGAGTTTCTTTCCACTCAGCGCGTCAACGTACTCACCGTCCGCAAATTCTGGTGAGACATCGAAGTCCTCGGTGGCTTCGTCCTTTCCCCGATTCAAAGCAACCAATATGCGGTCCGCAAGATGTGCGCGCAGGAAAGCGTAGACGTTCTGATCAGCGCGCAAGGTACGGCGGCTTCCGTAGCGCAGCGCTGGATGTGCCCGACGGATCGCACCGAGCCTCTCGAAATTCTCCAGCACTCGTTTCTCATCCGGCCCAACCTGTTCACCGAACCGCATGTCGCGGCGGTTATCCGGATCTCCGGCACCGGTCATGCCGATTTCGTCTCCGTAGTAGATCATGGGCACCCCGTCGACGGACATCAGAAACGCCTGTGCGAGCTCGAGCTTGGCATAGCTGTCCGGGTTATCGACCCTGGGCGGGTTTTTCCAGCCGACTTCTTCTTCCTTCACGCCTTCGGCGGCCGGCAGATCCCCGTCCGCGTAGGCCATGAATCGGCCCTTATCGTGATTGCCTACGAGTGGAGACATCAAAGTTTCTTTGCCGTAGGTTTTCTCGGATGCGGTTAGCGCTTCATCGAGGGTCTTCATATCTCCTGTTGTTAGGCCGAATGTGTCTTTGATTTGGTCGTAAAGCGGGAAGTCGAACTGGCCGTCCAGCATGTTGGGACCAACGAATGACATGATCCCTGCTCGATCTTTGAATGTTTCGCCCACCAAATAAAGCGGCGCTTTTCGTTTTTCGTCGACCCGCTCGCGCAAAGCCGCTCGAAATTTCCACCAGAAACTCGGCACGATGTGTTTCACCGCATCCAGCCGGAATCCATCGAGTTTAAAATGGTCGAGCCACCAGACCGAGTTATCGATCAACGCTCGGACCGGTTCCGCTTTCGAGAAATCAAATGACGGCAGGTAAGGCTCGAACCAGGTCGTAAATTGTTGCTCGTCCCAAAGCCGGAGGTTTTTTCGGCCGTCCGGCAGTTCAAGAGAACCGAACCAATCTCGATGTTCCTTCCACCATGGGTGCTCGACATGGACATGATGCAAAACCAGATCGGCGATGACTTTCATTTTATGGCTGTGCGCGGATTGGACGAGCGCCTCCAGATCTGCAGTCGAGCCCATGTGCGGGTCCAGTTCGGTGGAAGAGACCGGCCAGTAGCCGTGGTAGCCCGTATACCAGCGGTGCGGTTCCGGAGATTCCTGATAGGCAATGGTGGGGTTTTTGTTCAGCGGAGCCACCCAGATCGCGTTGACGCCTAATCTGTCGAAATAGCCCTCGTCGATTTTTTTCCGAATGCCGGCTAAATCGCCACCGTGAAAATTGGCGGGCGGCTCGACCTTTGGATTATCAACCGGCTTGTCATTCGCCTTATCGCCGTCAGCGAAACGATCGGTTAGGGCGTAGTAAAGAACTGCGTCATGCCAGGAAAATTTTTTGGCAGTCGGGCCGACTGCGCATCGGACGACATTCGTCGGCGTGCCGTCAGGGCTTGCGCCGATTACCCGCACGAATCCATCAGCATTTGTCGGCAGGGTGACGACAATCGCATTGCCGGTGATTTTCGCGGGCAGCAAGGCAACATTTGGAACAGCTTCAATTACGGCTGAAACAGAACTCAAGGGCGATCCGGCCGCCCCACGAATGAAGAGTTCCGAGGGTTCGAGTGAATCCGCGTAGATAACCGGCGATTCAGTGTCGTGCCGGCCGACAACGGTAACGACGGAATTTTTGTCCCCTAACCCATTATCTGCGGTATCTGGGTTGGCCGGATCCAACATCCATTTCCCATCGACGATGTACTTGTATTGGTACTTACCCGGTTCGAGCGGAACGTCGGAGGTGTACTCGCCTTGTTCGTTAGGCCCAGTTGCAGGAGTCTTCTCGGTGCTCCATCCATTGAAAGTTCCGGCAACGAATACTTTGTGCGCTGCGGCATTGGCCAGTTCCGTGTTCGGCTTAAACACGAAATGGTGACCGTGCCGGGCACCTCCACTATTCGCGACGGTTAGAATGGTTTGCCCGGATTGTTCGCCAGCCTTCGTGCTGAGCAAGAGATTGCTCAGGCCCGGTCTGGTTGAGTGCACCCTTAGCTGGAAGCTGGCAGCGTCGAATGCGACATCCAAGCCAGGATGAGGTCCTATTTGTAGGGTGGCGCCGGCGGCATGAAAAATTCGGTGCATATCCAGTATCAGATCCTTGCCGCCCTCGACGTACTGCACTGGAATCGGACCGAGGAAAGGCTTATCGGCGCGAGTTGAGGTAGCTAGCGCTAACGAAAAAAAGACAAGCGGAACAGCACGAAGCATCTTCACAGCGCGGAAATTGCTTATATCATCGCGACGCCTCATTCCCGAACAGCAAAATCGTCATGATCGATGGTCAAAAAATCGTCGTGGTAATGCCGGCCTATAACGCCGCGAAAACACTGCGACGCACTTACGATGAAGTCATGGCCCAGGGGGTCGTT
Organism: Chthoniobacterales bacterium; assembly: GCA_045809745.1. Classification (GTDB taxonomy): domain Bacteria; phylum Verrucomicrobiota; class Verrucomicrobiia; order Chthoniobacterales; family UBA10450; genus DATFCK01. The sequence goes on from JBJMXE010000115.1 coordinate 24,392, forward strand.
GATCTGATCATTCTGGTCGATGATGCCAGTCGCGATGAGACGGTCGCCATCGCTCGTACGCTCGACCGCGTGCAAGTGGAGGTGCATCCGGAAAATCGCGGTTATGGGGGTAACCAGAAAACTTGTTACCGCCTGGCGTTGGCTGCCGGCGCCGACATCATCGTCATGATTCACCCGGACTATCAGTACACGCCTCTCCTCATGCCAGCTATGGCGTCGATCATTCGCAATGGGCTTTACCCCTGTGTCCTCGCTTCGCGAATCCTCGGAGGTGGCGCGCTTCGCGGCGGTATGCCGCTGTGGAAGTACATCGCGAACCGTGTGCTGACGCTGACCGAGAACTTCCTGCTCGGTGCCAAGCTGTCCGAATATCACACCGGCTACCGAGCGTTTGCGCGATCAGTGATTGAGAAGTTGCCGCTGGAGCAGAATTCCGATGACTTCGTCTTCGATAATCAGGTGCTGGCGCAGGTTCTTTGGTTCGATTTCGCTATCGGCGAAGTGACCTGCCCTGCTAAATACATGCCCGAAGCTTCATCGATTAATTTCCGGCGCAGCGTGCGTTACGGCTTCGGCTGCATCGCCACCGCCGTGGCCTATCGACTGGCCAGGTTGAGAGGCAGCGGACGTTTATTTCCCGCGCGGTCCGCTAACCCGATCGTCTAGACATCCCGCGTTCCCCAAAAACGGAGAAGTAGTCCGCGAGGGTGCCGGCTACTGCAGGGGAGGCGCCTGCGATCCTCGGTGGGAGGAGAGTTATCGTTAAGGTGGCATCGGTGCTATAAGAGAGCCGTAGTGAAGGCGAAGTACGACGTAGTTATTCTCGGTGCCGGACATAACGGATTAGTCGCAGCATCATATCTGGGACGGGCCGGACTGAGCGTCCTGGTCCTGGAGAAGAATGATTACATCGGCGGCGCGACGACATCACAGAAGGTCTTCCCGGACTATGACGCACATCTCTCCCGATACTCCTATTTGGTAAGTCTATTTCCGGAAAAGATTATCAACGAGCTCGGACTGAAGATCGAGCTGCGTCGCCGAGCGATCGGCTCATTTACACCTTACCTTAAAGATGGCCATCACAACGGGTTGCTGCTGAGTAATGTGGCAGAGGATCAAAACCGCCAGTCCATGTACGAGCTGACTGGCAACAAAACCGAATACGACGCGCTGAAGAATTTTTACAATCTATCGCGGGTGTTTGCCGACCAGGTGTGGGATTCGATGCTCAAGCCTTTGGTGTCGAAAAACGAATTGGCCAAAAGGTTTCAGACCGATGCCGTGTCGCAGGAAGCCTGGCGCAGTCTGGCGATCGAGCCATTGGGTCGTTCGATTGAACGTTACCTGCAGAACGACCTAGTCCGCGGGCTGGTCCTAACGGATGCCAAGATCGGCGTGTTCACTCATCCGCATGACCCATCACTTCTGCAAAATCGTTGTTTCCTGTATCACCTGATCGGGAACAAGACCGGCGAATGGAAAGTGCCAGTGGGCGGGATGGGAAACGTCGCCCGCGAACTGGAGAACGCCGCTCGGCGGTATGGCGCTGATATCGCCATGAACGTTAAGGTCCGGGCGCTGAATCTTATCGGGAATGATCGGGCGGTCGAATTCGACATCGAAGGCGCGAAGCAGATTGTTGGCGCGCGATTTTTGCTGGTGAATTTCGGACGCAACGTGCTCGGCCGATTCCTCGGACCGCCGTATCAGCCGGATGCGACCGATGAAGGCTCGGTGTTCAAGATCAATATGCTGCTGCGCCGATTGCCGAAGCTGAAGGCGAGTCGGGTCGATCCCGCATCAGCTTTTGCCGGGACGTTTCACAGCGACGAGGGCTACGACGCGATGAACACGAGCTACGAACAGGCCGCTCGCGGCACCTTGCCGGAGAAAACACCGTGCGAGGTCTACTGCCACACGTTAACCGATGACAGCATTCTTGGTCCGGAATTACGGGCCGGAGGTTATCACACGATGACGCTGTTCGGGTTGGACGCGCCGTGGAGTCTGTTTGCCCGGGATAACACGATGATGAGAAAACTCGCGGAAGAGAGATTCCTGGCGAGCCTGAATCAATGGTTCGACGAACCGCTCCAAGATTGTCTTGCCGTCGCCCGAAATGGTGAACCGTGCATCGAAAGCAAAAGCCCGGTCGACATCGAGGATTCGTTAGGCATGTATCACGGTAATATCTTTCAGGACGCGCCCACCTTCCCCTTTGCCACAAAAAAGGAACAGGTCGGCTGCTGGGGCGTGGAGACCGATTACGACAACGTCTTTCTCTGCGGTTCCAGCGCGCTGCGCGGCGGCGCGGTCAGCGGCATCCCGGGGCACAACGCCGCGATGAAGGTGCTGGAGCTGGTTACGGGGAACTGACACCGATGGCTTTCGTTCGGCGGATCGTGCTTTTTGCGGCATTGATTGGGCTGGGCCTTGTCGGTGCCGACCGAGCGAGTGCGGGAGAGAAGGGCGGTTCAAAGCAACCGCAGAAGAAGACCGTTCCGAAAACGGCCCTGGCGGCTTATCAAAAACAAATCACAGATCTCATTGCGAGTCGTTGGTACGCTTTAACCAAAGCGAAGCTCGATACTATCGCTGTCGGTAGGGTTCGCTTGCGTTTTCGAATTCTGGAAAATGGAAGCGTTACCAACCTTAAAATCCTATCAAACACCTCAAACGAAACGTTTTCTCAGATTTGCGTTCAAGCGGTGATGGAGTCGAAATTTCCATCCATACCTGCTTCCGTCCGCCAGGAGTTGGGTCTGGATTATCTCGACTGGGAAAACATGGATTTTACCATGTATCCGAATTAGCGGAATCCTTGCGCGGTGCAGGGTTCGAACCTGCGACTTCTTGCGTGTGAAGCAAGCGCTCTACCACTGAGCTAACCGCGCGGAAGAGAAGTAGAAATTAGAAGGTAGAAATTAGAAATTACAAGTGCGGGGCGGCGCCGTCGGCGGTCGTAGACCGCCGCTACAGAAGAGCTGGCAAGCGGTGCGCTTTGCCCTACGACCGCGCTTTCCTGTCGGCCGCTTTTTTTTCGAACGCTCACCCTGGGCTTCCCGTCTATGCCACTCGGCTTCTGCCGGCTCCATTTCTATGAGACGCATCTGACCAGTCGGCGTCTGACACCGCCGCCTACAATTTTTTCGTGTATTTCGTGGGCAAATTCTTCTCCGCTGAGCCGCTTGCGATTTGAACCCGCCGCTCCTATGTAAACGCATGTCCGAACACAAAGTTACTCTCACCTGGCAGCGGGGCGGAGCTCCGTTCGAGTATCAGAAATATCCCCGTAACCATACGTGGAGATTTGACGGTGGCCACGAAATGACCGCGACTGCGGCCCCGGTTTATTTAGGGGATCCGAAGAACGTAGATCCAGAGGAAGCGTTCGTTGCTTCGCTGTCGAGTTGTCACATGCTTACGTTTCTGGCGATCGCCTGTAAACAGAAGTTTGTTTTGGAAGAATACAGTGACGATGCAGTCGGTCACATGGAAAAGAATGCCGAAGGGCGACTCGCCATTACGCGAGTGGAGTTGCATCCCAAATTAAAATTTTCCGGCGACAAGGAGCCAACCCCCGAAGAGCTGGACAAGATGCATCACCTCGCACACGACCAGTGTTTCATCGCCAACTCGGTGAAGACCGAAGTGACCGTCCAGAAGTAGGAAACCGCGGGTTAAGCCGATAGCGCATTTAAAGAGGATCCGCTAAACACGCGAAATAACGGGAAAAAAAACCGGCAGAACGGCTGCGGCGTCGCTCAGATATCCATGGCTCGATTAGCGTTTTTAGCGTGTTTCGCGGATCCCTGCCTTTTGATCCGTGAAATCCGCAGCTGGGCCTACGGGATCGCGACGCGGTAAAATCGTTGGAGCGATAAGCCGGAAGTTTGAGTGCCGTCATCCAACCAGTTCAATGAGGAACCGGTCCCGGTGAAATCTGGCGTAACGGATTGCCAATCTGGATCACCGAGCGAGCTCGTCCATTGCACCCGGTAAATGATACCGGGTTGCGATAGCCACGTCACCGTGAAGCCATTACCGGCCTGACCGCTCAAAGAGCCGATTGTGAATACGCTCGTCGCGTCGTTAGGACTGGTGCCGGCCAGATACTCCTGGCCATTCGTTGCGCCGTCTCCGTCATTGTCGGCCGTGTCATCGCTGATTCCGTAATACTGCCGCCAGGAATCGGTCACTCCGTCCCCGATTGTATCGGGCCCAAAGGTAACGGTGGCGCTGCCGGCCGGGTGCTGGAACTTCACGAACAGGAAGCTCGCGGCTCCATCGTAAAACCAGCCTAATGAGGCCGCGTCGAATTCGCTCTGACTCATCAGATGCGGCAGCCGCAGGCCATTCCGTTCCACGCCCGCAGGGGAACTGCTCTGGAAGACCTTAAACTTCACCGCACGCGCATTCGACGACAGGTTGAGCGTCGTTGCCGTTCCAGCGACAGAACACTGGACGCTGGTGTTGTCATACATGGTGAACGAAGCCGGGAAGGAGGGCGCGGGATACACAAGAAACTGGATGCTGCTGTCGATCGTGCTAATTGCCGGGTTGTTGACGTAATTCGCGTCGCATAATGTTTGCGGGACATTGTTCAGCATGGGAATCACCGAGCCTTCTCGAACCAGTAATGGAATTTTGCTCGTGTCGCCGTTCGACCACGCCAAATTCTGTGCCCCGGCGTATTTCGCGTTCGTCCAATAGTCGTACCAATTTCCGGCGGGCAGTTGGATATTGCGCGAGGTCGAGGTCGGCGCGTTCATCGGTGCGACGAGCAGCTCGTTACCAAAATAGTAGGTGTGCTGAACGCTGAGTAGCGCCGGATCAGTCTGGTTCAGCAACACCACCGGCCGAATGATCGGCAAACCCGTCGTGCTCGCCTCTTTGGCGTAGGTGTAAATGTAGGGGAACAACTGCGAATGGAGCTTCGCGTAGGTGCGATAGTTGTCGAGACCGGTTGTCGACGGCGAACTGTCATAGTTCCATGGATACTGCTGATTGGTGCTAATCTGACGATGCATCTGCATGATTGGCGTAAACGCGCCGTACTGTGCCCATCGCATGAACAGATCGAGTTGATTCGGGGCTGCGTTCCCCGTTTGATAACCGCCGATGTCACTGCCCCAAATGGAAAAGCCGCTCATCGCCGCAGAATCCCCGGCAGTGATCACACTCTGTAGCCCGTTAGTCTGGGTGTAGCTCGGCTGATTGTCGCCGGGCCAGCCGGCCGGGAACGCACCGGTGCCGTTGAATCCACTTCTCGCGAAAAGGATGCCATTCATTCCCAGAACGCTTGAAACGGCTTTGTGATATTCAACGCAGTAGCCGTTCTGCATCTCGCTGCCGGTCCGTCCGTCAAAATATGACGCCGTTAGCGGAATGTAGGGAGCGCCATTATTGATATTTTCACCGTCATCGGTTTTAAATCCGCCGATGGCAGGTTCCTGGCCGGTTAGGGTGACGACGTTGCTCTCGGTCAGCAACGGCTCAAGTTGCGTGCTGGTAAACCAGTTTTTGGCGGCAGGATTGGTGAAATCAACTGGACTCCCGGTGCCTTTCCACCATCCGACGCTGAGCGGCGCCGAATTCGTTGTCGAAGTGCGGACGAAGTATCCATTGTTGGCGGCGAAATCGTAGTTGGGGGATTTACTCTGATTCTGCCCCGGAACGCCTTCGTTATTTGAGCCGGTATTGATGAATGGGGTCATCCAGCAGACCACTTTGACGCCGTGTTGCTGGAGAAATGTCATCATTTCGGTTATGTTCGAGAAGCCGGGATAAAGCTGGTTCTCGTACGTTCCGCTGCTCCCGAATTGAGTCGAAGCGTCGGGAGTGCCCCCTGTTCCGATGTTCCACTTAAAGTCGTTATAACTCCGTTCCCACGGCGAATCGAAAACGAACACCGAGATCGGAATTCCCCTTTCGAGGTGTTTGGTAATCGCGTACCGCACCTCGCCGCCCGTGCGCCAGATATCCGACGAGACCCATGTGCCAAATACCCATGGCGGCGGAAGATATGGCCGACCAACGATGCTGGTGTAACGAGAGAGAACGTCAGTCAGCTTCGGACCGGCAACGATGTTGAATTTGAGGCTACCGAGCAAGTTCTGGATGGTATAACGATCAGCGGCGCCGTTGCGCATGTCGAAAAAGCTTTCTGCGGTCGAATCAAGATGAAATCCATACCCGCGGTTGCTCATAAACCATGACGATGATTTGTAGGAGAAATCATTTTTGTCTCCGCCAATATCCGACAACATGATGTGGACTTTATTGCCTGCTTGATCGAGTGAGTTGAACTTTTCCCCGAACCCGTAGAAATGCTCCGTCGCATCGGACGAAGCGGAAATATCAGTTTCGGTTGGGCTGAGTCCGTTCCAGTCGGTGACTTCGTAACGCATGATACCGTCGCTCGGGAACGTGAGCTGGGCGGTGACAGTCGTGCCCGCTAGGGACTGCACAAGTTGCAGACCATTGGGAATGGCCGTGACTGATTGCACCGGTCCGAAGTTCCAGGACGATCCATTGATCCTGGCGGAAGGGGGCGCGAATGTAATCAGGTTGCCCAGCGCCGTCCCGCTGAGGTCAGGCTCGGCAATCGCAAGGTGACCGGTTGCATCATAAATTCGGGCCTGGAACGTGCCGGAGCTTGAATCCACTGAGTGATAAGACGCGGCGGCAGCCGGCACCAACGGGAAACCAAATGTCTGATCGGCCCCGTAGGTAATGCCCCGGCTATTTTGGGCGGCTGCGCGGTAATGGTAGGTGGTGTTAGGCGTCAACCCGGCCACGATGTACTCTTTCGGCACCGCTGCGCTTCCGTTGCCGGCTGATTGGGAATCCACCAGTTGAATGCTGTCGACGATCAAATTCTGATTAGCGGAGCCGCCGTTGAAATTGCCGAACCCCAGATAAGTGGCGGGCTGTCCTACAATCTTCAGCGCTCCGGTCGTGGTAACGAATGTGGTGCTCGTCCGAAATTTCGCGCCTAACTGGTAAGTTCCGGCTGTGCAGTCGTAATTCAGGACAAGATCGACGATTTGCCCCGGGATGGTGGACCCAAGATTGATCGTTTGGACGCCGCCGTTGACCACGAGAACGTTGTTCCCGAACTGGCCGGCACTGAGAGGTTTGATGCCGATGGAAATCAACTCCGAACCGTTAGTCCCGCCCCAC
>JBJMXE010000116.1:0-55070 GCA_045809745.1 Chthoniobacterales bacterium
CAGCGCAGAAGCGCACACCACTGCTGACTTTAATCTCAACTGCGGCAACTGCACCGATGCGCATCCGACGCCTACACCAACGGCGACTCCCACGGCAACGCCGACCGCAACTCCGAAGAAGAGGGGCAAGTAACCTAACGCAGTAGAATTACGAGCGGGCGGGCGGCGAGAGTCGTCCGCCCGTTTGTTGTACGGTCAATCTCCCCGGTTAGTCGCCGGGGCCGCAACATAACCGGAACTGCTCGCTGGCACGCACCCGCTGCCCCGCGACGACTCTCGCCGAGAGAATATCTTTAGTATTTACCATAATTATTGACAAACACGTGCATTTTCTGGCTTTATAGGAAGAAGACAGAAGTTCGATCTCAGCCACTGCGATTGCAGTGAGCCGGTCGGACCAACCTCTTCCCAACCAGAAAATGCTTATGATCACAAAGACTTCAGGAAAGTTACTGGCCGCGATGGCTTCCCTCGCGCTGGCCGTTAGTGCGATCACCGCGAGGGCCGAGACGGTCGATCTCGCTCACGGCAATACCGGGACCATTTCCGGAGTGCCAGGTGGCACTGCCCGGTTCGACTTCATGACCCAGCAGCCGACCGGCACCGGCGTGATTAAGCCATTTCTACGGGTGCAGAATACGCCTAACGAACAAGGCTACAATACATCCGGCGGGACGCCTTTCGATGATAAGGCTGGCCCGTGGACGCACGACCTGAGGGTCTCGGACCTGGCGGCGAGTGCCGTCAATATCGACGGCGTCACCTATTTCAAACTGCTGCTCGATGCCAACGAGCCAGGCGGAAAGAAATCGTTAGTCACTCTCGACCAACTTCAGTTTTATACCTCGCCAGTCCCGAGCAAGACCACGGTGACAATCAGTGCTCTCGGCACTTTGCGGTTCAGCTTCAAGGCCGGTGATTACGTGTTGCTGGACGCGGCGCGCAACAGCGGCAGCGGATCGGGCGACATGTACGCCTACATTCCGGCGAGTGCGTTCACCGGCGCTCTGCCGACGGATTACGTTTACATGTATGTTTTCTTCGGAGCGCGCACGACCGCCGACGTTACGACAGGCGGTGGATTTGAGGAATGGGCCCTGGTGCTCAATCCGGATGCGGTACCAACCCCGACGCCAACGGCGACGCCCACACCGACCCCGACCGCAAGTCCCACACCGACCCCGACCGCGCCGCCTCGGCCGACGCCGATGGAATGTGACGTAGTGGCAGCAGAAGCTAACGGCTGTTACCAGCTTGCTCCGGCGCCGTGCACATCCGGACAGGCATTCTGGTTCCCGAATGCCGACTGCCAAATTCCGGGAGTGGATTGCATCAACCCCGGAGTGGATCCGGCTGCTGGGACCGACGGGTTCAAGTATGTGTTTAGCCCGGCTGGATTGTTCACTGAAGATCCGGACGCTGGCACAGCCACCATCACGGGACACCTCGAAAGCACCCTCCATCCCGGCTACGGTTTCGACGTCACTCTGACGTTCAGCGGCCGAACCACTGACTCGACTGGTGGAATGGGGCCTCACCTCGAACTAGACCCCGGCTGCTATGTGGACGGCGACGGATCGATCGATCCTTCGACGTGGTACTTTTACGCCAACTCGAGCGGCACATTAATCGGCACCGGGAACTACGCCGGTGCGATCGTTCAAGTGAACGGCGTGATGCATTACTTCCAGTCCGGCGTCGGCGCCAGCGGCAAGAACACCCTGCCCGGTTCGTCAGGTTGGTTCAATTGGCTGGTCGTTCAGCAGCCGACAGATGAAGCGTTCTGCCTGCAAAATCCGGCTCCTGGCCGAAACGCTGACTTCAATGTGAACTGTCTCAACGCGCGTCCGAAGCCAACGCCGGTGCCGACACCCACACCGACACCCACACCCACGCCGACACCCACACCCACCCCGACGCCGACACCAACACCCACCGGCGTCAGCCTTGGCGTCGGCACACCGGGGTACTGGCAGAATCATCCGAGCGCAATCTGTTCGGGTTCACTAACACTGGGCTGCACCAACTACCTGAAAAGTCAGGTGGTCAGGATTCTCCAGAACCCAACATCCGGAGACATGACTTACCAGATGGGTGCTCATCTCGCCGCCGCCAAGTTGAACATCTCGTGTGGGAACACCGATCCGAGCTGCGTCAGCTCAGCGATCGCTGATGCGGACGCGTTCCTGTGCTCACACCCTGTCGCCAGCAAAGTCACGGCCAGCGCGAGAGCCTGGCAGCAGATCAGCAGCACGTTCAACACGCTGGTAAAGTACAACGAGGGCAAGCTCTGCGTTCCATCGCGGAAGTAAGCTGCTCAGCAACTTGATTGACAACGGCCCGGAGGTTCTTTGCCCGGGCCGTTTGCTTTCTTCCGTTCTCCCCGGGTAGGCAAGTTGGCGTGAAGCGATAACGATTACTCCTCAACGCGAGGCTGGCGCCTGGGTGCTTCGCCTGGTGATGACTGTATCGAAAATACAAGTTCCGAAGGTAGATCGGTAGCGGCAGCGCAGTTTGAAGAACTCCCACTGAATCGTGCCTGTACACCGCGAAATAGAGCAGCGTAAGCAGAGATCCGATTGCGCTGCATTCCCAAAAGCCAACCGGGATGACACTTTTGCGGGCGCGCTCCGACGCCAGCCATTGGATCAGGAAACGTAGCCCGAAGACGAGGCTGCCGGTGAAGCCGACGATCTTCCACGCGTTCCAAGTGATTCCAAAGAATTCCGCGTCGGCATAGAGTTGGGTGCAAAGCATGCGGCCAACGTTGAGCAGAGGGCGCGCGCTGAACAGCTTTTTATTCGGTGCGACTATCGACCACGAAGTCGGCCGACAGCAATAGACCATCACGTGACTTCTGACTAGATTGGGCCGGATGCGATCGATCTGGGAACTGGCCAATCCTCAGCTGAAAAATCTAAAGGTTTATGAACCCGGTAAGCCCATCGAGGAAACCGCCCGCGAGTTGCAGGTTGATGCTCATTCAATCGTAAAGCTGGCCTCCAACGAAAATCCCCTCGGCCCATCACCGGCGGCGGTTGCGGCAATGACCGACGCCCTGGCCAACGCGCAACTATATCCGGATGGCAGCGCGTTCTATCTGATTCGCGAGATCGCCGCCCGGCTGAAGTTAGGCCCAGACAACATCATCCTTGGAAACGGATCCAATGAGGTCATCGAATTCGCCGCTCATGCCTTTTTAAACCGCGGTGACAGTGTGGTGGCTTCGCAGTATGCCTTTATCGCTTACAAAATAATCGCCACGCTGTTCGATGCCACCGTGCTCGAGGTTCCCAGTCCGGATTATCATCAGCACCTCGACTCCATGCTGGAGGCGATTACACCTTCGACGCGGTTAGTCTTCGTGCCCAACCCTAACAACCCAACGGGTACGATCGTTTCACAGGCGGACATCGATCGATTCATGGAAAACGTGCCCGATCACGTGGTCACGGTGTTTGATGAAGCGTATTACGAATTTCTCGACCGACCGCCGGATACCATCCGGTACGTCCGGGAGGAGCGGAATGTCATTGTGCTGAGGACATTTTCGAAGATCCACGGGCTGGCCGGTCTGCGCGTCGGATATGGGATTGCGCCAGCGGCCGTGATCGCAATTCTGCAGAAAACCCGCGAGCCATTTAACGTCAATACCGTTGGTCAGGTGGGCGCACTTGCGGCGTTGCACGATACCAAGCATCAACAACGGACGAAAGGGACGGTTGATGCCGGCCGGAAATATTTCCAGGCGGAGTTCGACCGCCTTCGTTTGGAATATTTGCCCGGTGCCGGCAACTTCCTCATGGTCAAGGTAGGCGACGGGCCGGCGATCTTCCGCGAGATGCTTCGCCAAAAAGTAATCGTTAGGCCGCTGGTGGGCTACGGGCTGGGCGAATGGCTGCGCATCTCGATCGGCACAATGGAGCAAAATCAGCAATGCATTTCAGCGTTGAACCACATTCTGACGAAAACCACCGCAGCCTGAAGAGCGACTCGCCCGGTTCGATCAGTGCTGAAACAATCGCCGCGATATCAACGCCGGCTGGAGAAGGGGCAATTTCTCTGGTTCGGATTTCGGGTCCGGGGGCGATTACCGTCGCCGACAATGTATTTGTTGGAGCCGCCAAGCCATCAACTTTTGCCTCGCATACTCAGCATCTTGGCCAGATTCGTGACCTCGAAGTGTTGATCGACCAGGTCGTGCTGTCGGTGCACCGCGCGCCGGCAAGTTATACCGGAGAAGATTTGGTGGAGATCACCTGCCATGGCGGTGTGCTGGTGACGGCGCGAGTGCTGGAATGTTGTTTGCGCAGTGGCGCGCGGGCTGCACGTCCGGGCGAGTTCACCGAACGAGCGTTCCTCAACGGGAAGATGGACCTTACCCAGGCCGAAGCGGTGATCGATCTTATCCGCGCGAAAACCGATTTGGCGCTGCGGTCAGCAACAGAACAGTTGGAGGGACGTCTTGGCCAACAAATCCGGAACATCCGAAACGAGCTTGTTGCCGTTGTGGCCCGGGCCGAAGCGTCGATCGATTTTCCGGAGGAAGGGATTGAAATGGTCGACCAGCAGGCGCTCGCTACCGGACTGGAATCGGTCTGCCAGAAAGTGTCGGACCTTCTGGAGACCGCTGACCAGGGAAGAGTGCTTCGCGAAGGAGTGAGAGTCGTTATTTACGGGGCGACTAACGCCGGGAAATCGAGCCTGCTGAACCGATTGTTGGGCCATGAGCGGGTTATCGTCAGTGAACTGCCCGGAACCACTCGTGACACGATTGAGGAGTCGGTCAATCTGCGGGGATTGCCGATCAGGTTGATCGATACAGCTGGACTCCGGCAGGCATCGGATGCAATCGAGCGCGAAGGGATTCTCAGGGCCGAAAAAGCGTTGGAACAAGCCGATCTGCGCTTGCATGTGGTAGATGCCAGCCTGCCGCGCACCGCTGAATCAAATTCCCCTAACGATTGTGGTTCGACGCAGTTGGTGTTGAATAAGAGCGATTTGATCGAACATGCCGACTGGCTTGGTTTTGACGCGCCGCGGGTTTCATGTCTGACTGGGCAAGGTTTTGCCCGACTCGAACAGCGAATTCTAGAGCGGGTCAGGCTTGGACAATTGCATGCGGAAAGTCCGGTGGCGATCAACGCCCGGCATCGTGCATGTCTTAGCCGGGTGCTCGATTCCTGCCGCCGCGCTGTCGAATCTCTCGACCAGCGGATGACGGCAGAATACGCCACGGTTGACTTGCACAGTGCGCTGCAGGCATTGGGCGAGATCATCGGCACGGTAGATGCCGAGCAGGTGCTTGATTCGGTGTTTAGCCAGTTCTGCATCGGTAAATGAAGGATCGCGGCGTCTATCGGACTCTCCTTCGGCCGCTCCTTTTCCAGCTGGATCCTGAAACAGCGCACCACCTGGCGATGAGCGCGCTCGGTTCCGCCGGCAGGACTCCTCTGATGTTAAGGACGCTGCGGCGATTTCAACCGCCCCCGACGCCCATGACGGTGTTTGGCCTAACCTTCCCGAATCGCATCGGCTTGGCGGCCGGCTTCGACAAGAACGGATTGGCCCTGCCCGCCTGGTGTGCAATGGGATTTGGGTTCATCGAAATCGGAACCGTGACCGCGAAGCCGCAACCCGGAAATGCGCGACCCAGAATTTTCCGATACCCCGAACAGAAGGCGCTGATCAACCGGCTCGGATTCAATAACGATGGAGCCGACGTGGTGGCGAATCGGCTGAGGCAGTGTCAGGAGTCCGGCGGCTGGCCAGAAGTGCCCGTTGGGATCAACATCGGGAAATCGAAAGTGGTTGAGATAAGCGAAGCGGCCAGCGATTACCTGCACTCCTTTCGCCGACTGCAGCGGTATGCGGATTACGTCGTCCTGAACGTGAGCTCGCCAAATACGCCCGGTTTGCGCGCGCTTCAGGATGCAGAACTCCTGGCGAACCTGCTTCAGGCGGTGCAGGAAGAGAATCGAATGCAGAAGCCGATCGTAGTGAAGATTGCACCGGATTTAACCGCCGCCGCGCTGAACGAGATCATAGCGGTGTGTGTGAACAACAGTGTGGCCGCGATTATTGCGACGAACACCACCACCGATCATGGGCCGATTCCCCTTGATCGAGATCAGGCCGGAGGATTGAGTGGCGCCCCCTTGCGTGCGAAGTCGACTGAGGTAATCCGCAGAATTACCTCTTCGTGCGAAATCCCGGTGATTGGCTGCGGCGGGATCATCGACGGAATTTCCGCGCGCGAAAAAATCGAAGCCGGCGCTTCGCTGGTGCAGATTTATACTGGGCTCGTTTACCGCGGCCCCGGCCTTTTGCGCGAGATCGCCGCCGCATTTGCGGACCTGCCGGACACGCAATAGGCGTGGCACGTCCGAACTACGGTAAAGGGGGTGATGAAAATGTTACGGTGGGCTGTTATTTTTCTCGTGATCGCGTTGGTAGCAGGGTTGCTGGGATTCACCGGAATGGCAACGGCGGCGGCGGGTATTGCGAAGTTTCTATTCTTCCTATTCCTCGCGGTGTGCCTGATCCTGTTTATCGTCGGCATGTCCGTCGGTCGGAAAGTCACCAGATAGGCGCCGGCATCTCTCGCGCGGAACATCTGCGCAGTAGGAAACAACTACGGTGCCGGTGACGCCGGCACCCGAGTTTCCTCTCGATGGTGAAATGGGCGGAGGTGTCGTTGATGACCTTCGTGCAGCTGCTCCAGCTTGGTCCGTTGTTCCGGCGTAAGGTCATCGGCGATTTGGCGATGCGCCTCAGCAAAGGTTTCGTGTACGCGGCGGGCGGTATCTTTCCGAATGTCTTCCAGCTTCGCCGCCGCTTTGTCCAACACCGGTGAAATTTTTGTCACTTGTTCCGGGGTAAGATTCAGTTGCGACTGGAGCCGATCACGCATCCGCTGTGCCGCGATTCCGTGGTGCGCTGAAAACAGGAAATGCCGTGTAGTCGCTGCCGCGATGAAGCCGCCGGTTACGCCGCCAGCAACGAATACCAGCAAAAACCCTGCGATCAATTTCCACTTCAACGCTGTGTTCATTGGTCGAACTCATTTTCGATCGCCGTATCAGCGATGGCGAATTCATTCGAGCTGGGCTCAATCACATTTTGGGCGCTGCGCATTTCGCGGAAAGAAGCAACGCCCGAGCCGACCAAAATAACGGCAGCGATTAGAGCAACTCGCCGGACGAGCCGAACGATGCCGGTGCCGTTAAGGCCGCCGTTCGCCCGCCACAAGGCAACGACGCGAGTATCGAAACCAAACGGGACCGAGAGAGTGGTGTCATCTGGAACTTGCGCAGCCGACCGCAATAATCGTTGTAATGACGATTCGCTCGGCTTCATGGATGCGACTCCTTCGAGATTGCCTCGAAATATTGCTTCATTTTCTGGCGGGCGCGGAACGCGCGCACTTTAACCAAAGGCCCAGACCAGCCGGTGATTTGCCTGACCTCCTCGACGGAGTGTCCCTTCAGATGGAGAAGATCAATCACTAGACGTTCGGCCGGTTTCAGCCGCTCCATAAGATGTTCGACAAGTTCGCGAGCGGCAAACCGCTTGTCCGGCGCCAAGTCCTCGGCTGAAGCAGCCAGTTGCGAAATAACGGCGCTCTCCTCTTCGGTTAAATCTGCGTGCCTGATTTCCGGCCGAACTTTCTCGAAGGCGATCTGATTCAGACACGTATTAACGGCAATCCGTGACACCCAGTGTTCCAGTGGAACCTGCGCCGAGAATTTCGAGAGATTTTGGAAGACTTTAATGAAGATCATCTGGGAAAGGTCTTCTTCGGAGGTGCGGCGCGGACGATGGGCACGCACGATCTTGGTGACCAGCGGGTATAGATGCCGCACGAGTTCACGAGCGGCCCCGTCGTCATGAGCGAGAGCCGCGTTGATGAGCCCAGTAACATCGGATTCGGGCATGTAAGGGGAAGGGATTCCACACCGTAGCTAATGACCGGCCGGAGGGGAACATGGTTACATTTTTTGGGTGGTGCGGCGTCAGTATGCCATGGCGGCCGGCTGGGACTCAGACATTCCAAGGTGCGGACGAAAATTTTTGTAACCGCCTTCGGCGCGAATTGTCATGAGTCTTGAAGAGCAACAATAACGCTCACAACAAAAACCAAACAAAATGAAATACACGTTGATTGCAATGTTAGCGGCGGGAGTGATCGCCAGCGGCGGCTTTGCCGTTGCTCAAGGCGGTCATGGTGGTCACGGCGGATGGCACGGTCACAATGCGCTCGATCATATGACCGAAACGCTAAAACTTACCCCTGATCAACAGGCCAAGGTTCAGCCGATCCTCGATCAGGCGAAACCCCAGTTGATCGCGATTCACAAGGACGCAATGCAGAAGTCGAAAGCGGTAATGGATAATGCGATGACGCAAATTCGACCGATTCTGACGCCAGAACAGCAAAAGAAAGCTGATGACATGCGTCAGGCTCACGAGGACATGCGCAACGCCATGAAGCGCATGCACGACGTCAAAGACGAGTAGGTAGCTAAAGCCGCCTGATCGGCGGCGGGTTCAGGTAGGGCGGTGGCGATTGTGAAACGATCGCCACCGCGTCTGTTTAGCGGCGGCGGTCGTTCGGGGCGATCGCTTCGATACCCACGATCGGTTTGGTCCAGATGCCGATCCGCGGTTAGAGTGGCCGCGCAGTGAAAGTCTCTCACAAAATTGCCAAGCTCGGGCGCTCCGAATCTTACAAACGTAGCTGGCGACGATTGCGCCGGCGCCTTCGTCCAATCGCATTACAACCGCTGCTGGAGAAACTTGATCCCGCACAATTACAAGAAATTCAGGAGCGATACGCTTCTTCGCCGGTTCAGATCGCCAAATATGCCGACGTCGACCGTTACATGAAGCTCAACATCGAACGGGTCCAGGATCTTCAGTTACATCGATCGACCCCGAAGGAGATTCTCGACCTCGGGTGTGGCGGCGGCTTCTTTCTTTATATTTGCCAGCAGCACGGTCACCGCTGCCAGGGACTCGACTTGGAATGGTTTCCCGTGTTCACCGATCTGCTGAACCTAATGAAGGTCGAACGCAAGGTGTGGGAGATAAAGGCATTCGAGCCGCTGCCTGACCTGGGCCGGAAGTTCAACTGGATCACCGCGTTTTCCACTGGGTTCAACCGCGTGAAAAAGAAGCCGTGGCGAGTTCCGGAATGGAAATTTTTCCTGGACGATCTACAGAAGCACCTGCTCCCGGGCGGCAAGGTATTCTTCGCTCTGAATCCGGAAGGACGCGGCGGTCAGTACTACGACGAGGAGCTCCGCGCGTTTTTCGTGAGAAGCGGCGCGCAAATCGAGCGCGAGCGAATTTTTTTCCCGGCGCTGGGTTCGGGGGATACTGCTGCCGATCAGTAACTCTGAAGCGGAATTGCGTCGGCTGTCGGCGGTCATAGACCGCTACTACAGTTGCGCTAATCGCAAAACAGCCGGGACTCGTTAGTTCACCCACTTGCCGTTCGGCGAACTCAGGATCGGCAATTCTTCCATCATGAATTGGGTCCGGCCAACTGCCCCGATCATTTTCGTTCCGGTAGCGGTGTACCACTTTTGCGACATGCTTTCGCCGGTGTGGCAGCCCCAGCTTTTGATGTACGCCTTACGCGCGAAAACCCGCCGGTCGATTTTTCGGAGCTCGTTTTCGTGCAGCCATGATTTGCACGCGCTATCGATGAAGTTGCTGTAGTCGAACATGAAACATGCCTTGTTCGAGTGGCCGAAATATTCGAAGCCGCCAATTTTAACCAGATCGCGGTTTTGTCCGGAGTTGATGTAGCCCATCACCTCGGGACCGGCGTTAAACCAGACCAGGTGGATATTGAACTTGTCGCGTACGGTTTCGATGTGACTGAGCAAGTCCTGCTTCTCCTGAGCTGCTCGATCGACGTAACCCTGACGGTAGACCAACCAGGTGATCATCTGGTCATCGCCATATTGGGCCCGTATTTGTTCGGTGCGAATCCGGGCGGCCCGAACAAAATTGGCCCACCAATGATCGTGAGGCTGGGCTTTATACTTCTCCCACTGGTACATGGAAGGTCCGCCGACGAGGATGATCCACTCGGTCTTCGGCTGGATGGCGAAGGCGCTAGGCGCGGTCAGGCAGACCAGCGCCAAAAACAACAACAAGAAACGACGCATATAGGAGGGATAAGAGGGAGCACTATTTATGCAAACTCTGGACCGGCGCAACTACTGAGGCTGTGCCGCCAGACATGTAGCAGCCAACTCATGCAGACTGCTGCGGATCCACCCAGTCCAGCTCCGCCCGTTCGCCGCGCACCAGATCTTCCCAAGTTTGCCGTTCCCGAACCAAGGCACAGCGGGTGCCTTGAACCAACACCTCGGCCGGCAGAGGACGAGAGTTGTAGTTCGAGGCCATGGCCATTCCGTAGGCGCCAGCGCTCATAACCGCTACCAGATCACCCTCTTTCAACGGAGGCATTGGGCGATCGACTGCGAAGAAATCACCGGATTCGCAAACTGGGCCGACCACATCGATCGGTTCAGCCGCTGTGCCTGCGGCTGGCTCGTTCGCCGGCACGATCTCATGATAACTGTGATATAACGCTGGCCGGATCAGATCGTTCATTCCTGCGTCGACGATGGCGAACTGCTTCGAGCCGGTGCGTTTGAGGTAACGAACGCGGGCGAGCAGCACTCCGGCGTTGCCGACCAGCAGGCGTCCAGGTTCAAGCAGGATGCGGAGTCCAAGTTCACGCAGAGAGGGTGTGATCGCCTCCGCATACTGTTGGATGGATAAGGCACGGCGTTCGCCGCGGCCGGCGGTGTTTATCCCTTCATCGTTCCACCAGCTTCTGTGGCCGCTCGCGACCGACGATTCATAAACGATACCGAGTCCGCCGCCGACACTAAAAAATCGAATGTCGTATTTCGTTTTTAGCTCACGCGCGAACGGCGCCACTTTTGCGACTGCCGCCGCGAACGGCTCCGCATCGGTGATTTGTGAACCGATGTGCATTTGGACACCGACAATTTCGATGTTAGGCAGGTGCGAAGCGCGAGCGTAGACGTCGGTCGCCTGTTGTAACGCAATCCCAAACTTATTCTCATGCGAGCCAGTCGAAATGTATTTGTGGGTGTGTGGATCGACATCGGGGTTAATGCGTAATGCGATCGGGGCTCGCCGGTTCTTGCGGCGGGCGATTCGCTCAATGAAATCAAGCTCTGCTTCGCTCTCAACATTGAAACTGAACAGTCGTTGATCGAGTGCATACTCAATTTCTTCGGCCGATTTGCCGACCCCGGCGAATGTGCACTTTCTGGGATCACCGCCCGCAGCGATGACACGAAAAAGTTCGCCTCCGGAAACGACATCGAACCCGGCTCCGGCAGTTCCGAGGAGGCGAAGAATGGAAAGATTCGAATTCGCCTTCACCGCATAACAGATCATGTGATCGAGCGCGGTTAGGGCGGAATCGAGGCGGTGGTAATGGTCCAGGATCGTGCCCGCGCTGTAAACAAAGAGAGGCGTGTCGAACCGTTCGGCGAGGTCGCTCAGTCGAACCTGTTCGCAATGGAGTTCTCCACGTCGGTAATGAAACGCGTGCACAGCGCAGTGTAGCTTCACCGACCGAATGCTGCACGCGGGTGTTTAGCCCAACCCGACCATTCTCAGCCAGAGATTCAGAAGTCCGATGATCGCCACGCCAATCAGGAAACTGGTTAAAACCAGTTGTTTGCCGTGGCGCAGCAGTTCGCCAAGGAGTGCGTGAGCTGCGAGATAAACGAATCCGCCGCCGACGTGTGCCATGAGCAGCGCTAACCAGAACATCGACGACTGCCCTAACCAGTAGTAGCCGATCGCGCCGCCCACCAAGGTAGTCGCCTCCGTAGCAGCCACCCAGCCGAAGGTGGCTGTTCGCCCGAAACCAGCGCCTATCAGCAGGCTTCCCAGCGCCAAACCTTCGGGGAATTTATGAATGCATAAGGCCACGAACAGCGACCACGCGCCAGTCTCGCCTCCATGGATCTCCCGGCCGACTCCCAGTGCGATGCCATCGCTGGTGCTGTGAATTGCCAGGGCGGCGATCATTGCGACAGCGATCTCGCTGAAGTGGCGAGTGGCGTCAGCATCGAAGTGACTGGCGGCGCAGGCCGGGCAGACATGGTGAACATGTTTGCTGACCAGAAAAAACAGGAGATAGCCGGAAGCGGCGGCGACTGCGATCCACCACCACGGCGCGCCGATCTGCCACGCCTCCGGTATCAACGTAAACATCGTCACCCCGAGTAAAGTGCCGGCGGCAAGACTGATTAGCGCGCACAGCACCTGATGCGACAACTTAACTGCGACGCTGACTGCCCCACCGGTTAGGGCAAAAATGTAGGCGGCAATTACCTGCCAAAGGATCACAGGCAGATCCATTCATTGGGCCCCGCGGCCGCGATTATTTGCCGTCATTTATGAGCCCGCAAATGTGCGATGATCCTGGCGGCAGTGCTGTGTTTCAATCGTGACGTGAACTAGTTCCTTATAGTCGCGCAACAAATCACGGTAATCGTCCGCTGTTTTTGGTTCGTGGGCGACGATCGAAACAATGGCAGCAAACTTCCCGACGCCCACCTGCCAGACGTGCAGGTCTGTGACCAGCGAATCTCCGTCGCTCTCCACTGCGCGGCGGATCGCGTCGGGAAGATCCGAAGAGGCTGGGGTGCGGTCGAGCAGAATACCGCTGGTGTCCCGGATCAAAGTGTAAGACCACGACATCACGACTGCACTGCCTACGATACCAATTATCGGATCCAGCAGCGTCCATCCGAATAATTTCCCGCCGAACAGCGCGCCGATCGCGGTGAAAGACGTGAAGGCGTCCGCCAGCACATGAAGGTAGGCAGCTCGCAGGTTCAGGTCGTGGTGGTGATGTGGCCCGTGGCCATCGTGATCGTGATGGTGATCGTGTCCATGATGCACCAACACAATCGCGCATAAGATATTCACAAACAGGCCGAGCACCGCGATGCCGATGGCCTCGTTGAACTGAATTGATAAAGGCGCGAAGAACCGGTGAACCGATTCGGCCGCCATCAATAGTGCCACGACCGCCAGTACCACTGCGCTGCCGAAGCCCCCGAGCACTCCGATCTTCGCGGTACCGAAGCTGTGTAGTGGATCGGTGGAATGCCGCCGGCTGAAGTAGTAAGCGAGCGCGGCAATCGCGAACGCCGTCACATGTGTTCCCATGTGCCATCCGTCTGCCAGCAACGCCATCGAGTTGGACGCAATGCCGACGACGATCTCGAGGATCATCATCCCGGCCGTGATCACGATTACGATGCGCGTTCGTCGCTCGGCTACGGACGAGTCCACCGCGAAATTGTGCGAATGCTGGAGATGCGAGTGATCGGTGCGCTTCACGGTTCAGAAAAACTGTTACCTTTGTGTGATCAACCTATCGCGACAATGGATTCGAGCAACGATCCAGCTGATCTTAAGCTTGCGGCCCGGGCCGGAGGAGCGAAGTCAGCGACGTTAGGGCCAGAATCGCGCCCAGCGTGCAAACGATGGCCGCGCCGGAAGGGAGATCCCACCAGAACGATAACAACAGCCCTGCGATACTGCCTAGCAACGATACACCCCAACCGATCAACAACCGCATCGGAATCGATCGAGCGACGCTAACGGCGCATACCGCGGGCCCGATTAAATAACTGAACACCAACAGGACACCGGCGATGCGGACGAACGCGGTAACGACGAGTCCGAATGTGGCGTAGAACAAGAAATCCCACCACGCCACACGCAGCCCGAGGTCGATGGCTTCGTCACGCCGGAAAGAGGCCAGTAAAAACTTTTTCCGCAGCAGAAAGTGAATGACTCCGACCATCAGGAATACGGCGAAGCATTTCCAGACTTCAGCGGCGCTGACGACGGTGATATCTCCGACCAGCATGTTACGGATTTCTTCGTTCCCGTGAGCTGAGCGGCTAAGTAGCAACACGGCCGCGGCCGCAGCGATTACGTAGCTAATGCCGATAATTGCCTCCTGCGGGACACGGCTCGCGCGTTTGCCGGTTAGGGCAAAAAGAGCGGCACCGAGGAGTGTCACTCCCAATCCGATCGCGTAGGCGGCAAGGCTCTCCGGTTCGAACTGTAACAGAACCGCGAGGCAGATGCCTAGCGAGGCCATTTGCGCCATAGCAATATCCACGAAAATAATTCCGCGCTGAACCACATGTAATCCGAGGTAGACCAGTAGCCATGGCAATAGAACGGATGCCATGATTGGCCAGAACATTACTTCCCACATGATCGATTCCTTCCTTCTAGCGCATCGCGGCAGTCAATCCGTTAACGAGTTTGTCGATCAGCTGCACATAAGTGTCGGTGCCCGGTAAGCCGCCGGGGAATTGCGCGAAATCGACGACCTTGGCGCCGGTCTCGGCGGCCACTTTCTCTGCGATCTTTCGGTCATGGAAAGGCTCAACGATTATCGCTTTGATGTGCTGCGCCTTCATCTGAGCGATCACTTCTGCCAGATGCGAAGGCGAGGGTGGGATACCGGGTTTAGGCTCGAGAAAGATATCGATACTTATGCCGAACCGATGGGCAAAGTAGGGCCACGAATCGTGATAGGCCACCACAGGTCGGCCCTTAAACGGGAGCATTGCCGCGCCCCACTGTTGCAACTTCGCATTGATCGTAGTCTCGAAAGTTTTGTAGTTGGCCTGGTAAGCTGCGGCGTTGGCTGCGTCCAAGGCCGATAACGCCTGGGAAATGTGCAGCGCAATCGCCTTCGCGATGATCGGGTCCGTGGCGAAATGTGGATTGCCCAAAACGTGAACGTCGCCGGCCGCTCGAGTCACCTCCGTCGGCACGTTCATCAGTTTGATTCCCTGAGAGGCGACGACTCGACCGGGCTTGCCCGTATCGATCTTCGGATTGCGCGCGTTCTGGAGGAGCGGTGGCAGCCACCCGATCTCCAGCTCGGCGCCTCCCTCAACCAGGACGTCGGCATTCCGTAAGGCGACCACAAAGCTGGGCCGGGCATCGACAAAATGCGGATCTTCAGTCGGCTTCGCCAGCACGGTGACCACGACATTGTTTCCGCCGATTTCGCGGGTGAGCGCGCCGAAGTCCGGCAGCGTTGCCACCACATTTAGCTTTGCCTGCGCCGCCGGGATAACGAGAAGCAAGGCAAATAGTCGGATGAGATATGGTTTCATATTCGTTGTTAGGCTAATCAGAATTTGTGAGCGCCGTGCGCGCCGAGAATGAATTCGAACTGGAGGAACACCGAATCGACGTCCCGGCCAGCCATGAAAAATGTGTCAGCCAAAAAGTCGTGGTTGTACTGAAGCCGGAGTTTGGAGAACTCAGTAGGAAACCAGGTTAGGTCGGCGCTAACCCGCGAGCGCGTCTGGCGCTCGGGATCGTCGGTGAAATGAGAGTCGGTGACGTGGAGATAATCTCCGCGGATTCCGGCGACCCAGCCCTTTTTGAATCCCCACAGCACCTGCGAATACATCCCCCAGTCGTGAAACGTTTCGGCCACCGGAAACGTATCGTCGACGCCACGACCGGCTTCGAAGCGCCGGTACATGAATTCGGTTTGCCATTTCACGAACGGAAAGCCGCCTTCTGCTCTGGAGCTTTTCCATTTGTAGAGTAGATCGGCGCCGTAGATTTGGGTGCGGGTATGCGGCCCCGTGTCATTAGAGGCAAAAGCGCCCGACACGCCGCCGAGAACCACCTGGGTCGGACTCAAGTCGACCGAACTTTCCCATCGCGGAACCCACAGCAGATCGCCCAGCCCGCGGATCTCGCGATCAGTAGTCATGCGGCCGAAGAACACGCCGTCGTCACCTGGATTACGGAACGAATAGCCGGTTCCGCCACGACCGTTTTGGACTGCGACTAATATTTGCGAGTACCATGGCGTTGGCATCGTCCAGGAGATTTGGGCTCCCACTCCGCGCAGTCCGTCTGGTCCCAGCAGTCGACCATGGACTAACGGAGCGTCGGCAAAGTCCCAGGTATGCGGATGCGTCGGATTGATCCGACCGAAAGGGGCAAAGAATTGGCCGGCTTTCACCTGAAGGCCGAAGGGCAGCGACGTCGTTTGAAGGAATGCTTCTTCGAGTTCGACTTCGGTTTCATTGTCGTTATCCAGTTTGAACACGATGTTGGCGAAGCCTTGAAAGTACGGGTCTACCGCGCCATCGAATGCCAGCTCGATGTTCCGCGCATTGAAACCGCGCTGTTGCGGGTCGTGATCGCCGACTTCAATTCGGTCCAAATCCCGCGCACTCGAATATGCTGCTGCGAACACCCCATCCAGCGAGATGTTCATGTAGTTCTTGCCGCCGCCAATTGTAATCGGAGCGGTTAAAGAACTACCGCCATTTACCACCGAGGTGGAGTCGTTTGACGCTACGACCGACGAATCGGTGGTGGAAAAAGTTCCGGTTGTGGCCGTTCCTTCAGGACTCACTTGCGCACTGGGCGGTCGAGCAGCTGAGGCTGACCCGGACACAACTGAAGTATCGTCCGTTGGGAACAGCGCCGGCGCCGCGCCGCCCGGACTGGCAGATGGGTTTGGGCCCGGCGACGATTCGGCAGTCTGTGGAAGCTCGGGCGTGGCAGCAGGGTTTGTTGTTGCTGCCCCGCCGTGTTGCTCCGCCATCTGCTGCTGAAGGGATTTTACCAGCTCAGTTAGCGACTGCACCTGCTGCCGCAAAGATTCAACTTCGGCTGCCGACGCGGGCGGCGATTGCGAACTATTTGGCCCAGGGCTGTTGTCCTGGCCTAACGCCTGTGCGACGTGGCAAAGAGCGATTGCCGTTGCTGTGAATACTAAAGTTTTCATGGAACTCCTGATCAAGAACTGAACTGCAAATCTCCCGTAAAACGGGAGTGCGCGTTCGGTGCAGCGTTGATCTGACGACTCAGGAACGCGTTGATGTCGTCACCCGCACCGGGCGGGGAAGATCAAGCAGTCAGGAGAGCGATGGCGGCGCGTGCTCGAAGATCGCGGCTGTCTGGAACGAAGATTGAACCCACGATTCGGTGAGCTCAGGGAGTTTGGTAAAAGAAGCAGCAAAAACGCCGGAGATCGCCGGTGCCGCGGGCGGTGCATGATGCATGCTGCTGGCGCGGACAAAGGTGACTGCGCAGCTGTGATCGGCACCGCCGGCGCTGGTATGGATGCGTTCGTGCCAGCTTGGGCAGACGCTGAGGACAAGGCTCCAGATGAAGGCCGCCCCGGCAAGAGCAACTAGGCATTCGGATACCCGCCTCCGTCTCATCGCCGCCGACAGTCTCGCTGTTCGTTAGCAGGCGCAACCGTTTTCTTGGCTTTGTCTAACTGGACAGCAACGCCTCCGTGGATTACCAATCGCGCTACCATGCTGGAACCGGCGCGAATTTATTTTCTAGTGTTCGGAATCCTGACCATCGCGGGCGGGGTGATCGGCTATGTCAAGGCTGGCAGCGTCGTGTCTGTTATCGCCGGAGCCATCACCGGAATCCTGCTGCTCGTATCCGCCTGGATTTTGCCGATGCACCGCGAAATAGGGCTCGCCCTCGCACTGCTTACCTCTGCCGTGCTCGCCGGCCAGTTTATCCCCCGGGCGTTTCGGACGCGCCGACTGGTGCCTGCCGGAGTGATGTCGCTTCTCAGTGTGATTGGCATCGCCATCGCCATCGCTGCCTGGATCGGAAAATAGATGTCTCGCGTTCGGACGTGGCGTCGCCTGGTGCTAACCGTGGCGATAGTGATTCTGGCGGTAATCATTTATCGCTGGATATCGCTGGAACGTTTGCACCGCGTGCTGCCAGCGGACGTAGCGCCGACGGCGACGCCAACCCCGCCTGAGCCCACGCCCACGCGGCCGCCGGTGATCACGGGCAAAATCGATACCGGTAAAATATTTAACGGCATCACGGTTCATTCGACCGTTGAAACGCCGGAAGGCGCTGATGCGAGTACTGAACGGGGCGATCCGGAGAGCTACGTCCTCGACTTGAAATTACGGGCGCGGCTTCCTATCGCTAATAAATCAATCGAGGAGCTTTCTCGGGTCACGCCACAGCTGGGCACACTGCTTCCCGGCCTAACAACCATGATCCATCCCGATTCCGTGTCGCCGCTCTACCAAGATCTTTATGCAACCAAAGCGAAGATGCTGCGCGAGAATCTTGGCCGGCTCGATCAATTGCTTTCCCGGCACAACTTTTACGATTGTCAGACCATCTTGCAGCTGCAACATCCGCAAACCCACCGGAAGGCGCTGTTACTACAGGCGGACATGGACGTAGACGCCGACGGTTCCGATTCGGATCGAATGCCAAGCGGACCGGCAGTCACCACTAACTTCAAACCGTTCACCAGCTATCGCTGGGCAAAGAAGACGCCCGCCACGAATCCGTACCAACCTGCCATTGAAGAAAAACTACGCCGCGCCGAAGACGATGCTGCGGCGAAGACCACGACGGCTGACCGCAAGCGGGAGCTACGCACTGCGATTACGCAATTGCGCGATGAAGTGAATACGCTGAAGAAGTTCAGCTTTCTGATCGGCGCAACCGATCCCTACATTGTGATTCCCGGCATGTTCGCCCGCTCCCATGAGGCCAGGGTCGGAGATTATGCAGTGGTCGTCTTTGGCGATAAGATTTACCCGGCTATCGTAGGAGACGTTGGGCCTAACGACAAAACGGGTGAGGCATCGCTGCGCATCGCGAAGGAAATCAATAATCTGGCGACGCCCTACAATCGGCCGGTCAGCGATCTCAAAGTGACCTATCTCATTTTTCCGGGCACAGCCGACACGCCGTTTGGGCCACCGGATTTGGATAAGATTCAAGGTCGCTGCCAGGCCTTGGTCGATGACATCGGTGGCGCCACAGCTCCGTTGCATCACTGGGAAAATATCATCCCGCCATTGCCAACGCCGACCCCCAGCGCAACTGCGAGCGCTACCGCGTCACCCGTTAGCCCGAGCCTGTCGCTGGCCCCGGAGTTTGCTACGCCGTCGCCAACCCCTGCCGGTCCGCCGGCTTCCGCCCCTTCGCCCGGGTCGACGTTCGCTTTTCCTTTGGCAAGTCCAACACCCGGTCGCTGAGCGTTATAACAAATACACCCGCGCCGTTTCTCTCGACGGGTAAAACGGCGTTGTGGTGCGCGCCGGGCAGCCACAAGCAGCGCACCAGGGTTTTCGAACAAACTGGTCATTGGGCTGTCGTGTATAAAAGGGATGAAAAGGTTAGTCAGACGATGGTGGTTCTGGGTGCTGGTGGTTATCGCCGCCACCGCAGTCATTTTACACGTGTACCTGGCGACCTGGGTCCGGGATTACGTCAATCGGAAGCTCTCCGAAATCCCTGATTACCGGGCCCATGTCGATGATGTAACCCTGCATCTCTGGCGGGGGGCTTATCAGATCCATAACATTAAGATTGAAAAGGTCAGCCACCATGTGCCGGTGCCTTTTTTCGTAGCGCCGTTGGTCGACCTATCAGTCGAGTGGAAAGCTCTTTTCCAAGGTAGTTTCGTCGGTGAAATCGACTTTCATCGGCCGCAGCTGAACTTCGTAAACGGCCGAAGCAAGGCGGAACAGCAGGCCGCTGTCGACGAACCCTGGACGGAGAAGATCAAACAACTTTTTCCTCTGAAATTTAACCGGTTCGCCGTGCATAACGGCGAGGTTCACTATCGCGACTTCAGCAGCGATCCGAATGTAGACATCGTTATCGATCGGGTCCAAATGGTGGCCACGAACCTGACCAACAGCAAAAAACTGTCGAAAACGCTGATTGCGGAGATTCAAGGCACCGGCCGGCCATTGCGCGATGGCCAGGCCCGGGTCCAAATGTCGTTAGACCCATACGCCTCCAAACCGACCTTCGCGTTGAATCTGGAACTTCGCGACATTCCATTGCCTAAGCTGAACGACTTCGCTCGGGCTTACGGACACTTCGATTTCAAGAGCGGCACGCTGCGGCTGGCGACTCAGTTGAGCTCAAAGAGCGGTTCGTTTACGGGATACGTTGAGCCGGTATTCGATAACATGACCATCGGCACGGCTCAGGACGAGAAATCGAATCCGCTGAGCGGTTTGTGGGCATCGGTGGTCAACGGCCTAACCAAGCTAATCCGTAACCAGCCCAAAAACCGATTTGGTACCCGGGTGCCGATTTCCGGATCTTTCGATCAGCCGCAGCCGGCCATTCTGACCACAGTGTTCAACGTGTTCCGAAACGCATTCGTCAAGGCGTTTGAAGGAAAGCTCGAGAGCCAGGACCTGAACCTTCCGAGTAAAGTCGATCCCGACAAAAAAGAATAGAATGGTCGGGATCTCCGCGGACCTGGCCTCGTGAGTTACACCTGTTACTCAGAAGGGATGAATGGTTGATATGGCGGCGGATATTCGGCCGGCGCCGGGATCGTGCGCTGCTCGATGATTACCCGCCGCGGCCGCCGGTGAATGGTTTCGTTTCTGGAATAATGATCCGCATCCTGCGGCGCAACGATCGCCCGTTCGCCGGATGGCAACACAAGGACGACGTTGCCATTGGGAGTGATACTCAGCACCCGCGCGCGGATTGTTCCGGGATGTGCTCGTGCCGTATCGGACTCGGCCGCAACTGCCCTGCGTGCACGAGTGTGCGTTCTGCTCTGGGCGAGCGATTCAGATTTTTTTATCGCCGCTCTTCGGGTTCGGGCAGTCGACGATGACGCTTTCCGTGGCGCTGACCGCGGCCCCACCGATTCCGTGTCGCGGGTATCCTCATTGTTGGCTGCGCCGCCTTGATCTGTTTCGGGCGGCATCAGGGGCGGCTCCGATTTCGCGTCATTTGAGGATTCGGCTGGGGGTGCCGGCTCAGACACGGCATTGTTAGCCGCGACGCTCGCAGGCGCTGACTCGACGGCGGGAGTCGTCGTAGAGATGGCGGCTGTGGGTGCTGCAGCCGCTGAACTACCTTCGTTGTCAGCCGGCTGCTGACCTGAGTTGCTCGTTCCAGCCTGCATATTATTCGCGGCCGGCGTAATCGGAGATGGAGCGGCGGCGGTGGTGGAACTCGCGGCTGCATCGGAATGCGGGCTCTGCGAAGGTGGAAGGACATTTGGTTGCTGTGCCACCACAGCCGCGCCTGCGGCAGCACTCGGCACCGTCACAGCAGCTGGGGAAGCCGATGCGGTTGCGGAGGAGCCTTTCGTCGGGGTGGTGACCGTCGTCGTTACGAGCCCCCGGTTGCCTGGCTGCTGGTTGGGCGGGAGCATTGCCGCCGCCGACGGATTAGGCCCAGCATTCACCAGCGCGGCATCCGGCACGCCAACTGGAATACCTACATCTTTGGACGATTTGTTGCGATGCAGGGCAGTGGTAACGATATCTGCCGGCAAAAACAGGGCGCTGATCAGGCCGATGACCAGCAGGCAGGCAGCGATGGCCAATGCCGGCCGCCAACGGGAGCGCGTGGGTACCACCTCAGCGACGGGAGTAGTGGGTGTTGGGCCGATGCTTGCCAAAAGCGGAGTCGGCTGGGCCTTTCGGCGCCGAATTTTTAGCCGCGGCGGTCTGGCCACAATCGGTCGAAAAGGAATTCCGAACCGTTGTTGCAGCGTTTGCCTGCGCTCAACTGCCACCAGGCAATTTCGCAGGTCTTCCGTGAACAGGACCGGATCCTGAGGGCGCATATCCGGGTCGTCTTCCAGGGTCCGGGCGATCAGGTGACGCAACGGCCGTGCGAACCGCCGCGTCTGAGGAGAGCGAGGGTATGCCGAGTAGAACATGCCCGTCAGCAAATAGCACATCGTTGCGCCTAACGAGTAAATTTCAGAACGAAAATCGGCCTTGCCTTGCAGCATCTGTTCCGGGCTGGCGAAGTCAGAAGCACTGACGTCGGGGTCGGCATGACCAGGGGCGCTTTTCAGCCCTGCTAAAGCAAAATGAGTCAGCTTCACGAATGGCCACCCGCCTTCAGTCGTTTTTCCTGGAACGATGATGAGATTGCTGGGCTGGATCGCGGGGTGCGTTAACCCGTGAAAGCTGGCTGCAGCCACTGCGGCGACCACTTGCAGTCCGACCCGAAGGACGGCGTCAGGCGGCATCGGTCCATTCGATTTAACCCATGATTGGAGCGTTTCGCCGCTCGGATATTCTGAAACGTAAACGAAGGAGTCACCGGCGGTCCCAAACGCGACGGTCCGCGCGATGTTGAGATGATCCAACAGCATGGCGGTCCGCGCTTTCTCTTCAAACCGCTCTCGCTCGGCCGGATCAACACTGTTGATCGGGATCAGAGTGAGCGCGACTGGCGCGCCCGATTTCAGATCTGAAGCCCTATAACTGACAGCCGGACCGTTCCGGGCGATTTCACGAGGAGCTGAATCATCGGCACCGGTGATCCGGTACTGGTCGAGAAAAACGTCGGGTCGCATTTTGGGGATCGCGGCGGCGAAAAGAGCCGCCTCTATTTAGACTCTTCTTTAGCGGAAAAATTCACCAATACGCCAAAGAAGTGAAAGGTGGCAAGGGACGCCCAACCGGAGAGACGCGCTAGATCCGCCACCCTGGGGCCAAAATACCTTGCTTCGGCAGATTGCGTTCTTTTACCCTCTAGACAGTTGAGCGGCAGGTGCCTTTCCTCGCGGAGAGCCGGATGCAGCGACCAACAGGGTGTTATCGGCGCCCCATCCGGATGGCGGCGAAGGCGCGCGCCAGCGTGGCCCCGATATGCAATGAGCTCAGTAGGTGCGGAAGAAGAAGCCAATCTGAACCGGCGTAACCAGCCGGCTCTCGGCTGCGCCGCCGGGACCTTGAAGCCATGGCTAAATGCGCTTTGGGCACAACCGAACCGAACTACTGCGTTAATCCTGGCGTTGGGCGGCGCCGTTGTCTTCATCGGCCTTTTGTCCTTCGCTCTGTCTGGCCGCTCGGCGACTTTGCTCCTCGATAATCCGTCCCGGCACTTCCTGTATCCATTCACCATCCAGAACATCATGCACGTGGTCTTTTTCGTCGGGCTTGGCGAATTGTTCGTCCGGTGGCGAATTGCGGTGCGTGAGAACGCTTTCCTCGGTGCCAAATTTTTGCCGGAAGACGATCGGACGGTCCTGTTGTCGCGCGACCTCGGCCCGATTCGCAAACGCGTGGCGAATCTGTTCGATCGCGAGAACGGATTCCTGCCATCTTTGATCAACCTGGCGATCCTCCAGTTTCAATCGAGTTCATCGGTGGAACAGGCCGCCGGGGTAATGAGTCAACAACTCGAGCTAATGAGTCACCGGGTTGATTTGCGATATGGGCTGGTTCGATTCGTGGCCTGGGTTGTTCCGACTCTGGGATTTATCGGCACAGTATTTTCGTTAGGCGCGTCGCTTTCCGACGCCGGCAACAAGAGCAAGGTTTTCGACATCCGCGATGTGGCCAGCACGCTGGGGGTCGGATTCGACTGCACCATGGTGGCGCTGATTGAGAGCGCGATCCTGGTGTTCCTGCTGCATTTGGTGCAGGAGCGGGAGGAAGGCGCGTTGAACAGCGCCGGAGACTACACTTTGCGCAACTTGATCAATCGGTTGTTTGCCGCTCCCGGAGAGAACGAATAGGGATGAGGGCACGCACCCGCGAGGTCAATATTTTCAACATGTCGTTGCTCGACATTTTGTGCGGAGCGTTAGGCGCGTTCTGCTTTATGACGCTGGTGCTGCTTCCGTATTATAAACCGGCGGTTAGCCAGAGTGAGCTTCGGCAACAGGAAGCGACGACTGACGATCTGCTAAAGGAGCTTCAAAAGCTGAGAGAGGGCGCCAAGGATTCCGCGATGGCCAAGGAACTGGATGATTTGGTCGACAAGTTGCAGGCGCAGATCAAACAGCTCCAGGGACAGGTAAATAGTTACTCGAGCGAGAACGAGCGGCTTCAAGATGAGAACAAGCAACTCACCGAGAATAACAAGAAACAGGCGGATACACTGACGATGCGAAATCCGTTCATCGTGATGATGGGATGCATGCCGCTCCAGGATGTGGATGTTTATCTGGCCAGCGATACGGTTAGTGAAAAGAAGACTAACAATCCGCCGTTCGATCCGATCAAACCACATAACGACGAATTCTGGGCCGGGGACACCGTGACCTGGTGGCCTTCGCATGGAGTAACCGTTTGGTTGACTCGAGACGCACCGGCGAACTCCCACTTCAAAATTTATGCCAAGCTCGCCGACCCGGCGAACCGCACCGACGCGAGCCTGACCGGAAACATCAAGGCGCCGGGCCTGAATATCGCCATGCCGGTGGTACCGCTTACCGCAGCCAGATACTGGACGTTGATAGGCACGATCATTGTCGATAAGGACAACAAGATTAGCTTCACCGAGGCGACCGAGGCCGAACGGGACGCCGAATGGACGAAGCTCGCGAAAGCGCCGCCTCCGCCCCTAACCACCGCGAGCCCGGCGGTGCAACGGAAAATTTTGCCCACAGCGCAGCAGACACCGCTGTCCAAAGACGAGGCGGAAAAACTTCGCCAGGAATTATTGAAGCGCCTGCCGGCGCGACCCGGTAACGCCGCGTCGCCGACCGCTGGAACATCGCCATGACTAGCCGCGTTCGATGCAGTTGTGGTCGTGTTTACGATCCGGTGAAGCATGCGGCATGTCCGGATTGTGGCGCGGAGTCCGCCGTCGAGTCCGTAGTTGTCGCTGAAAAGGTAAAGCCGCCCTCGCCGCCGGAAACGCCTGGCGCCGTGCCGCACTCCGCACCTGCGGTGCCTTCGTCACCTGGCAGTTTTTTCCGGTCCCTCCCACTTCCGGTGCTCATCGGTGCCGGTGCTTTGATCGTGCTCGTGCTTTTTCTAGTCCTACGACGCCCGCACTCCGATGCTTCACAAACTTCTAATGATCGAGGCCAACAGGCCGCTCCCGCAAATGAAACCTCGCCCGCAGCGTCACCCGCAGAGACAGCGTCCCCATCGGGTGGACAGGCCGGGAGTCAAACCGTCGGGCCTGGCGCGCCCACCTTTCCGCCCGGCTCCGTCACCGGGATTTCCGTCGGGAATCTAGCCGAGTTGGTGAACAAGGCATCGGGCGGAACGGTCCGCCTCGGTCCGGGAATTTATCAGGGCGGTGCGGTGATCAACAAAGCAGTCCGGATCGTCGGCGATGGACCGTTAGGCCAGGTCATGATTCAAAGCGAAGGAAAAGAGGGTCTGTCCGTTCGCAGCAAAGGCGTGTTCGTGCAGAACGTTTTATTCATGTCTAACGGCATTGGTGAACTGCCGGCCGTTTCCGTGGCGGACGGTGCGGAGTTGGAGATGGATACAGTAAAGATCGCATCTGGTAGCGCAGTCGGAGTATCGGTTGCGGGCAACTCTTCCTTCAAGGCGTTGGGATGTACCTTCAATGCGACTAACGGGGCCGGCTTGCGGATCAGTCAGCAGGCGCATGCAAGCCTCACCCAATGCACGTTCTCTGATGCGAAGACCGGCCTCGCAGTTTCGAATGCCGGAGTTGCAGACCTTCACGCCTGCGCATTCGAGCGGCTCGGCGACAGTGATACCAGCGGCGCGATCATCACCATCGCCGGAGATAAAACCCAGGTTACGGGCGAGGATTGCCACTTCAATGGCAATGGCGGAGGCGTTAGCGCGAGTGACAACGCTTCGATTGTACTTGGCAAATGCACCTTCAAAGATAACGCGAAGCTTTCCAGGGGGGGGCCGACCGGAGGCGTTTTCGTGCTCCGCAACGGCGCGCACGGAGAACTGCGCGATAGCTCATTCACCGACGGAATCCCGTACGCCGTTAACGTGATGTCCGCCGCCACACTGGTGATGGAGAATACGGACGTATCCGGCGCGCGGACGGCCGCTGTCGCCATCGGGGAACAGAATGGTTCCCCGGCCAAGGCGCAGATCAAGCAAAGTCATTTTAGCCGGAGTGCCGTGGGCATTGGTGTGTTTGGCGGGAGTTCTGCCGAGATTTCTGACTCCGAGTGCCGCGAGAATAACGAGGGAATGGTGGTCATGGACAAAGGCTCGCGCGCCACCCTTACCAAGACCTCGTTAACCGGCAATCGGGATCATGGTCTGTACGTTTATGGAGAAGCTGAGGCCGATGCCGCCGATTCAACCATCCAAGGCAACGCGCGAGGAGCCCAAAGCGGCGCCGAACGAAAAGGGGCAGTCCCCGGTGGCACGGTCGTGCTGGAACGATGTCGCGTCGCCAACAACCACGTATTTGGCGTTGGTGCGGCCGCAAAAAGTCAGCTCATTCTGAACAGCGTGACGTTTGAGGCGAACGGCAAAACGAATGTCCACCGTGAAAGCGGTGCCGTGATCCAAACCGACGGCGCAGAAGGCAGTGCTTCCGAAGCAGCGAGCAGCGCGAGCCCGGCAGACGACACCGCCGAGCATCAAAGCTCCGGCCACCGCAACAAACATCCGCGCCGGCAGCAGACGAACGACGACGATGCGCGGCGAATCATCCGCCACTTCTTCCCGCGGCCATAGTGTCACCCGCGGGGGGCGCGGCGGTCTCCCCGGTTGCCCGAGGGTGATGCGCCACCAGCCGGGCACCGCCCGCTGTCTCAGCTGATCGGATCGGCGGTCACGGGGGTGGATCGCCGATCCGTCAGATAAGTCCGAGTCTCGTTAGGCGGAATTCCGGCCGGTCAACAGCATCACCGCGCCGCCCACAATGCAAATGCCGCCGACGATTGGTCCCACCGGTATCGGATGCTCCTTCTCCTTGTTGACCTCCAGAGGCCCAAGTTTCGCTACGTTTTCCTTCGTAGTGAAGCTGGCAAAGCCTCCGTAGGCGAGGACGACGATTCCGACCAGGATAAGGATAAGACCGAAAATGCCGGCAGGTTTCATGAACGCTACAGGCTACGGCGACCTTGAACGAGATTGATGATCAGCACTACTACAGCGATGACCAGCAGGATGTGAATGAAGCCGCCGAGCGTATACGAACTGACCAGTCCCAGCAGCCACAGCACGAGCAGAATGACAAATATTGTCCACAGCATATCGATATTCCTTTCGGGTTGAGGTTCTAATACAAATCGTGTGCAAGCGGACAGGTGCGCTTATCCGAAGACAAGCATTTCTGACCGGCGCCCGATGGTATTTACGGTCGCAACGGAATTGTTCTGCCCAGCGAGTCACTGCAAACTGCTAACCACCGCTCGCAGATTCCAGCCATTGTCGGCCAGCCGCTGCCAGGCCTGCTGATAATCGCATCCCGCCAACTGGGCGACGACTCGTACCG
The DNA here is from genome assembly GCA_045809745.1 of Chthoniobacterales bacterium. Taxonomy (GTDB): domain Bacteria; phylum Verrucomicrobiota; class Verrucomicrobiia; order Chthoniobacterales; family UBA10450; genus DATFCK01. The sequence goes on from JBJMXE010000116.1 coordinate 27,280, forward strand.
CGCGATCCCGCAGTTTCGTATTGGACGCGTGCAGGTCGATCATCAGATTGCCTCGTACTCGGCCCAACGCAACCATTGCCCCCGTGCTGATGATATTGAGCGCGACCTTGGTGGCTGTGCCGGCCTTGAGCCTGGTGGAGCCGGTTACGATTTCCGGGCCGACTGCGAGAGCGATCGACAGGTCGGCAGTCTGACCTGAATCCGGCGAAGGGTTGCTGGAAATCAGGATCGTCCGCGCGCCTAACGATCTGGCGTGAGCCAATGCGCCTTGGACAAAGGGTGTGCGACCGCTGGCGGTGATCCCAATTACTACATCGCCGCTTTTGACCCCGCGTTGGTCCAGCGCCACCGCTCCTGCGGCGGATTCATCTTCGGCCCCCTCGACGCTCCGATGCAAGGCACTCATGCCGCCAGCAATGATACCCTGGACCAGATCAGGGGCGGCACCGAACGTCGGCGGGATTTCACTGGCATCGAGCACGCCCAAACGTCCGCTCGTTCCAGCACCGACATAGAATAACCTGCCGCCGTTGCGAAGCGCGGTAGCAACCGATTCGGTGGCCGCAGATAAGCTGTCAGTTGCGGCGCGTAACCCTTCCTGGACAAATTTTTCTTCATCGATGAACAGCTCCACCAGGTCGCGGGTGCTCATTTTCTCCAGATGTTCGGAGCGGGGATTACTCTGTTCCGTCAGGGCCGCGGAAAGAGCTTCGATATCGCCGGCTGGAGGCTGCTGACGAATTGCCGGTTGTTCGTTCATCTCTGCCGCTAACCAGGCCGCTCCCAACTCCGGGGGTTGCTCGACCGCAGCAACCCGTGCATCCGGCAGGTTCTTCTTAAGTCGCCGTCGAAATGTGTGAGCGTAAATGGAATCGCGGTGAAACAAACCGCCTAACAACATTACTTTCGGTGCGAGAAGATGGAGCCGGGTGGCGACGGCCTCGGTGTACTCGCACAAGACCCGGGCGCCTTCCTCCAAAATCTCACACACTCTCCCGTCACCGGCCATGGCCGCTTCGAAAACGACGGGTGCCAGCGTCGCGATCTCCATCTTATCGGCGACCTGCGCCCAACGGACGAGCTCGTCAAGGTTGTTAAGCGAGAGTGCTCGCAGCACCTTTGCCGAGAACTCGAGCTCATCCCGGTGGAGATCGTACTCGCGAAGGATCAAACGTAATGCCTGAATCGAAAGGGCGTAGGCGCCTCCCGCATCGCCAAGAATGTGACCCCACCCACCCGCTTTTTCGATGCGATCACCGCGGCGTCCGGTCACCGACGACCCGCTACCGGCGTTGACGACGATTCCTTCCCCATTTCCGAGGGCAGCGGCCATCCCTGACTCGCGATCGCTGCCGGTAAGAATTTTCGCAGAAGGCCAAACCTCGGAGCAAATTCGCGATAAATTGTGGCGATCCTCTTCTGTCACGCAGCCGGCGAGGAAGATGCCAGCGCGATCGAATTGCTGCGGCAGTTGCTGAAAAATACCGCGGAGCCGCTCGAGCGTAGCGAGACGGAAATTGGAAGGCGGCAACTTACCCTGCTCCAGGATCCGCAGCTCGTTACCGTCGCGTTCCACCAGAGCCCACGCGGTTTTGGTGCCCCCACCTTCCACGCCGAGAATTCGTTCGGCTGGGTTCACGATTGCGTATGTTTAGCTGATTTTAGGCCATTTGGAAGGGCGGTTAACGAGCTGCGGGACGGGGCGTTGTAGCTGCAATAAATTCAGGTAGCCGCTGTAGTGGGGCAGGGCAACCGCCCGGTTCCTTCGCCTTCGGCTGCTATACCCGCGTTGCTCGCAGGAACACTCCTTCTATGCTAGGGCATGGCTGTAGACCAAAAAGAGGCGGCAAAGCGCGTCTCGGCGCTGCGGAAGGAGATTTCAGAACACGATCGCCGCTATTATCAGGAGGCGTCTCCAACCATTTCCGACCGGGAATACGACCGCTTGTACCGAGAACTTTTGGACCTCGAGGCTGAGTTTCCCAATCTGGCTTCATCAGATTCGCCGACCAACAGGGTGGGCGGGAATCCGCTGCAAGCGTTTGCTCAGATCCGGCACCGCTCACCTATGCTCAGCCTCGACAACACCTACTCAGAGGATGAGGTGGCCAGCTTCTATGCTCGGGTCGAGCGGCTTTTACCGAAACAGAAAGTTCCGGTTGTAGTGGAACCAAAGGTGGACGGCGTTGCGGTTTCACTGGTTTACGAACGAGGTGAACTTCGCTACGCGGCGACGCGCGGCGATGGCGCTAGCGGTGACGATATCACTAAAAATATTCGGACGATCCGGCAGGTGCCGATCAAGCTTCGTGGAAACGCGCCCGACGTTCTTGAAGTGCGTGCCGAAGTTTACATGGACAAACACGGGTTCGAAAAATTGAACGAGGAGCGGAAACAGGATGACTTGCCGCTGTTTGCCAATCCGCGCAACGCGGCCGCCGGTTCGCTGAAGCAGCTCGACTCCACCATCGTCGCTCGTCGTCCGTTAGGCATCGTTTGTCATGGCACGGGGTTAATGGAGGGAGCGGCTATCGACCGGCATTCGAAAGTTTTTCCATTCCTGAAGAAGCTGGGATTACCGGCTACCGAAAAATGGTGGGTTGCCGATTCGGTGGACGAAATTCTGCAAGCCATCCGCGAGCTGGATCAGGTCCGTCACGACTTCGCCTATCAGACTGATGGGGCAGTGGTAAAAATTGACTCGTTAGTACAGCGACAGCGGCTCGGGTTCACGGCCAAATCTCCCCGCTGGGCAATTGCCTACAAGTATGAAGCGGAACGGGTCGAGACTCGCCTGCTTGATATTGTGATCCAGGTGGGTCGCACCGGAACGTTGACGCCGGTGGCAATGCTTGAACCGGTCCTGGTCAGCGGGAGCACGGTCGGCCGGGCCACTTTGCACAACGAGGAAGAGATTAAGCGCAAAGACATTCGGATCGGCGATACGGTGGTCATTGAGAAAGCGGGCGAAGTGATTCCAGCCGTGGTCGAAGTGAAGACCGCCGCCCGGACAGGTAAGGAAAGAAAATTCCGCATGCCGACGACCTGTCCGGTGTGCGGCGGCAAAGTCGTCAGAGATGAGGGCCAGGTCGCGCTGCGATGCGTGAACCTGCAATGCCCTGCCCAACTGAAACGGCGAATCGAGCACTTCGCGTCTCGAGGCGCAATGGACATCGAAGGACTTGGTGAGGTCATGGTCGAGCAGCTGGTTAGCCGCGATTTGGTTCATGACCCCGGTGATCTCTACGAATTGACCGCGTCCAAAATTGGGACAATCGAGCGCACCGGCGACAAGAGCATTTCGAACCTGTTAGGCGCTATCGAGCAAAGCAAAACGCGACCACTCTGGCGGCTTGTCTTTGGTCTCGGTATTCTCCACGTCGGGGTGACCGCATCGCGCGCATTGGCTGATCACTTCGGTAGCTTAGAGAGTCTGGCTAAAGCGTCAGTGGACGAGCTGCAGCGGATTCCCGATGTCGGCGAAGTCGTGGCTGAAAGCATTTACGCGTTTTTCCAAGAGCCGCGAAACCGCGCGATGATGATACGGCTGCAGAAACTCGGGCTAAGGCCGCACGTTGAGCCGAAGAGGGAAATTGGCGAGTCGAAGATCGCGGGATCCACCTGGGTCATTACCGGCACCTTGAGCAGACCTCGTGAAGAGATCGCGGAACAGATCATAGAACGCGGTGGGAAAGTCAGCGGCAGCATCAGCAAGAAGACCACTTACCTGTTGGCGGGCGAAGAAGCGGGTAGCAAGCTCGAGAAAGCGAAGCAACTCGGCGTGCGAATCTTAACCGAAACTGATTTTCGGAAATTGCTATGAACACTGACGAGCCGAGCGCCGTTATCGAGTCGGAGAGTATCGCCAATACAATTTCGATCCCAGTTGCGCTTGAGCCGCTGCGACGCATTCGATGGTGGGTTCATCTTATCCTGATCGGCGGCTACTTTGTCCCGTCGATTCTGTTTAGCCGCGCAAACCCCCATCCCGTCCTCAGCCAGACCAGCGCCGGGTTACTGACGGTGTGCGCGATGCAGATGGCGGTGTTCGGTGTGATGTTCGGTTTGGGTTGGTGGTCGTCTCGTGCCACCAGCGAACAGATGTTGCTGCCTTGGCGGCCGGGCTGGTGGGTCGTTCCACTCGGATTTGCGTATTCTATCGCGATCCGCATAGCCGTTTTCGTCCTGGCGCTGGGGGTTAGCGCGATCTTGCTTGCCACGGTATTCGACCAACACCAGCTGGCAGAGTTTTGGCGGGCCAGTCAGCCTAATATTCGGCAAGTAGTCAGTGTTTCCGCGGCGCGGGGTAATTCGATTTATGCCTGGCTTTTGATCACGGTGGTCAGCTTCGTAGTCGCCGGACTCCGAGAAGAGCTTTGGCGCACCGGCACATTGGCGGCGATGCGTGCATTGTGGCCGAAAGCGTTCGGCTCACGCGCAGGCGAATTGGGTGCAATTCTACTTATCGCGATTGCATTTGGAGCAGGCCATCTGCGGATGGGCTTGATGGCGGCAGTGGTCGCGGGAGTGCTTGGAGTTTTTCTCGGCGTGATACTGGTGCTGCACCGGTCGGTTTGGCCGGCAGTCATCGCACACGGCTGCTTTGACGCGCTAAGCTTCGCGCTGATCGCGTGGCTACCAACTAATCTGCAGCCGTTCTAATAGTTTCGTTGTGGCCGCAGTCTCTGATCGTCGGAAAAAATTCGGCAGAGCGAAGCGGGTCCGCAGATATTAATGCGACGGTCAGAGGCCGCCGCTATCAGAAGAGGACGCATGCGCAAACGCGCGGCTACTGCTTGGGCGGGGGCGGAGGCGCCTGCAAATTCAGCGGGATGGCGCGGTTAGGCATCATGCCGGCAGACATTGGCACGCGTGTTCCGTCAGGGTATAACGGTACATGTTTCGCGTTGGGATGCAGTTCAGCCTGAACGTTGAACGTCAGTTTTTGGTTACCGCGAGCCACCGTGATCGGGACCGTGTCCCCCGCCGTGATAAAAAACGAGGCGTCCAGAATGTCCTCCGGCTCCTTCACCTTCGTCTTACCGACCTGAAGCAGAATGTCCCCCGGCTTTATCCCCGCATCCGAGGCCGGGGTGTCGAGGACTTCTGTAACTTCAGCACGCGATCCCTGAACCGAATCACTCGCCTCGGCAACGTTCGCCCCCACCCATCCGTGACGTGGTTCACCGAACCGGACAAAGTCGCCGCGAATCTTTTCCGCGGCCTCAATTGGCAATGCGTGGCAGCCGGAATTGTTCTCCAAGCTGTTGGTTAATATTCCGATTACTTCGCCATCCAAGTTGAGCAAAGGCGCCCCTGCTTCACCCCGCTGCACCGGCAGGTTCACGCGCAGGTGAGTCGTGGAGAAAAAGCGGCCAAGATATTTTCGGTCGAATCCGGCGATCATGCCGAAAGCCGGAGTCTGAGGGAGATCAAGAGGGAAGCCGATGCTAACGACCGGGGTAGCGACTTCTAACTGTTGAGATTTTCCAATTGGCAGCGCTGGTGTAGCGGCATCGATCTTGAGCATCGCAATGCCGCTGCGATCGTCAGCCACGATTTGTCGCGCCGGATATTTTTTACCGTCGAATTCTACCGTGAAATTTTCCGCCTCACCGCCAACACTGTATGAGGTGTAGAGCGTGCCCGTCGGATCGATGAAAAATCCGGTTCCATAAATGTCACTGTGTTCATCGACGCCGTGAATTTTAACCACAGCATGGGCCGCTCGGGCAAAAACATCTTTGACTTCGCGGCTGGCAGTAGTCACGGAGCGAACTTCTGCTGACGGCTGCGGTAGATTAACCGGACACGGGTTGCGCTGAATTTGAGCGGGTAACGGCTGGACGACTGCCAGACCGGTTAGGATGAGCACGAGTCCGCCACTCGCACCGCCAAACATCGCTTCGACTGCCCCGCTCGATTTAGAATCGGAAGGTCGACTCATAACTCACGGGAACACTGTCCAGCACATAGCGCGGGGGAGTCGCCGCCCGGTGAGCGCGGGCACGTTGATCGAGGCGACGAAGCGGTTGGGTGCTGAAGAAACGTTGCGCGACCGGTGACGCTAATGTCAGTTCGGAGGTGGCATTAGCCGGCGCGGTCAAAGCAGGTCCGGCGTGAGCCGAAAGACGCTCGGGTACCGGCGTTTGATACACTTTCAGGGAAATCACAGCGGCACAAGCGAGCGCGGCGGTAACGGCAGCGGGATATGATCCTAACGCCGGAACATTCAACCGCAGCATGAAGTCATGCGCGCGATCCAAGCAGATCCGCCACAATGGCTGCTTGAGTAGTTCATCACGTTGGCGACGATGAAATTCGTGCAGGAAATCCTCGAAATATCCTGGAGGCGGTTGCTCGTGACGCTTCAGCCGAAGCAGGGCAGTGATTTCCGTGTCGTCAAATTGGTCCATGCGCAGAATCGTTAAGAAACAGGGTTTTTCCGAAATTCTTCCAAGTAATTCTGCAATTGCCGGTTCGCGTAGAAGAGCCGGGAACGTACCGTTCCCTCGGAGACACGCAAGATTTTACTAATCTCAGCGTGGGGCATTCCTTGAATATGAAACATGGTGACCACGGCTCTGTGTTCATCTGACAGTTTCATCATAGCCTCGTTCAATCTTCGCTGGAGCTCAGAGAGGTCGGCTTCCCGGACCGGGCTGCTGGTGGCGGTGAGTTCGAGGAATTCCTTGTCGTTCTGAATGCTGGCGTCTACGTCGTCCAAACTCAGGTTGAACCGGCGACCCCGCTTCTTCAGGAAGTTGAGGGTCATGTTCACGGCAATGGAGTGAATCCAGGTGTAAAAGGACGACTTACCCCGGAAACCGCGAATGGCCTTATACGCTTTGGAGAAGATGTCCTGCAGCAGGTCGTTGGTATCCTCGTGGTTGGACGTCATGTTATAGACCAAGCCGTACAACCTGGGGCTGTACTTCACGACCAGCTGGTCAAATGCTCCCGCGTCGCCTGCCTGAGTGCGGGCGACCAGTTCCTGGTCTTCATCAGTGCGGGACCGGTCCATCGCTTTGCGCTTTGGCTTATCATTCGCGCCGATACCGGGCGATAACAAATCCGATAATCGGCGAGCGACAGCGGGTAAGGCAACGGAGGGAGCCATATCAATCTTCGATCCCGCAACGACTAGTTGCGGCGATCACGGACGGAGAGCAACCAGAGAAGGTTGCCCAAAGCAGCGATGAACGCGGCCACATAGGTCAACGCGGCGGCGTTAAGGACCTTGTTTACCCCAGCCGCTTCCTCACCCGGCTGGATGATCCGCATCTGCTGCAAAATTATCTTGGCGCGGCGGGACGCATCGAATTCTACTGGAAGAGTGATCAACTGGAACGCGAGCAGGACCATGTAGCAGTAAATGCCCACCGTAATCAGCCCGCTAATTCGAAAGAACAATCCACCGAAGATCACGAACGGCAGCATCTGCGAGGCGATCATTGTGACCGGCACGATAGCCGTTCGGGCCTTGAGCGGCGCGTAGGCCTTGGCGTGCTGGATGGCGTGACCGGTTTCGTGGGCAGCCACGCCCAGGGCCGCTACTGAGGGCGTGTTGAACACGCTGGTGGAAAGGCAAAGGCGCTTATTCGCCGGATCGTAGTGGTCCCCGAGGAAACCGTCGGTTTGAACCACCTCAACGTCGTTAATCTGGGCGGCTTGCAAGATCTCGCGGGCAGCTTCGGCACCGGTAATATTTGAGCTCGCGCGCACGGCCCCCCATTTCTTGAATGCGCCGCTTACGCGAATTTGCGCCCAGATACCGATGATCAGAGGAACACCGATATAAAGTAACCAATTTCCGCCAAGGAAAGATCCGCCGCCTGGGTAAAACATCTCTGTCTTAAGTGTGTCTGTCTATTAGACCGCGGTAACAGCTATTCGTTCATAGCGTAGGTCCAAACCCGACAAACGTCGGTCTCGGCCACGGCGAGGCAGCGCCCAAGCACAGCTTATCATCCCAACCGAACCCGGTCCGCGACCGGGCGGAACGCTGATCCCGCCCACGCAGTCGACTTCACAAGCAGTTAAGATCCTTAGCCACGACGCAAAAGCATGAACGCTGGCGCTCTTCAGAATGTTCAGATCTCCAGCTGCTTCGGGAACCGGGAGATCATTTTGGAGCCTGTCCCCGTGACCACAACCACGTCTTCGATCCGAACACCGCCAAGGCCGGGATAATAAAGACCAGGTTCTACCGTCACCACTTCGCCAGCATTGAGAACCACCTTCTGCAGTCTCGGATATTCATGGATCTCCAATCCGAGCCCGTGGCCGGTCCCGTGGAAGAACCCAACCCGGCGACCTTTGCGCACCTCGGTAGGGAAACCGCGGTCTGAGAACAGGTCCTGAATTGCCTTGTGGATGGCCGCGCCGTCAACTCCGGCTTTGATCCGGCGAAGGGCAAGGGCTTGACCCGCCCTAACCGTTTCCCAAAGTTTCCGCTGAGCTCCGCTCGCGCGACCCCGGATCACCGTCCGGGTCATGTCGCCAAAATAACCGGTATGCGAATCACGCGGGAAGATATCAATAATGATCAATGAATCCGCCAGAAGCGGCCCCGATCCGCGCTCGTGCGGATCACACGCCTGATCCCCGCCGGCGACAATCGTGCCGTGCGGGGTTCCACCAGCGCGCAGAACTGCGGAGTCTATCTCGGCGCGCAGGATTTCAGATGTGAGAGGCTTGCCGTTCCACCGCAGCTTATTTCCTGGTCCGCGGCGAGCGCGTCGCAACACCTCAATACCCTGCGCCATACCAGCCTCCGTGATCCGCATCGCCTGTTCCATCTTACGGACTTCGTCAGTCGATTTTCTGGCTCGTTCCGGCCAGAACTGCCCGTTAGTCGGCTGTAGTTTGATCTTGTTTGCGGTCACCTCCCGCGCATAGCCGAGTGGAAAACTGGACGGCACGATGGCCGATCGAACGCCGCGGCCGCGCAAAAAGTGGACGAGCACTTTTTCGTAGCCTGGAACGGTCCGCGATTTGCCCTGCAATTCTCGTTCGAGATCGCTGTAGGCAACGAACTCGTTCGCCTTCGCCTGCCTCCGGGCGCGGTCGATCTCGAGATCGCTCAATACCAGAGTTCTTTTTCCGTTTTGCTGCAGAAAGATGAATGGATCCGGCGCCCAAAACCTTGTGGCGTAAAGGAGATCGGCATCACTTTCACTGGTGGCGACGATTAGGCGAGTCTGACCGTTAGGCTGGCGCGTTTTTTTCATGGGAAGATTCGAAGACGACTATTTAGAATGCCATGAAGCGAAGGCGAAACAAGGTTGCAGCGGACGCTCCGTGGCAAGGCACTGAGCGGGCTCGGGGGGAGGTCGCCCCTCCCGGCACTTGGCCAGGTCAGCTTCTGCGGACCTCGAGCTGGCGGCCGAGGATCCATTGGAGAACGAACAGGAGACCGATCGACGAAGCGATCAACACCAGGGTGTTCCAAAGGAACACGGTCGATTTCATCCCGAGATAGCGTTTCTCGACCCCGAAGAACACGTTAGGCCGGGAGCCGCGCCGATAATCGCTTTGTTCCATCTCGGCATTCGAGATCAGGTCTGAGATCTTCTGGTTCGTGTAGAGTTGTTCGGCCGTTACCGGGCCCGAGGCATCTTTGAAGACTTCGCGCCGGAACGGGCGCCTTCCGTCGAGAACGCCGTCGATGATGCGGAGATACCGATCCAGATCATCCGGCGTTTTAGCTTCGAGCCCTGACAGCATTGCCAGTACGTCTTTGAGTACGGTTAGCCGTTTCATCGCGTTCGGGCTTTGGTCCTTGCGATCTACGATGCGGTGTATTTCGCGATTTACCCGTTCCTGCCGGCTGGCCAGCGGGTTCAGCTTGGCTTGCGCCGCCACCAGCTCTTCGTAGGACCAACGCATGGCGACGAACTGGCAGACGAAGGGCACCTGCAGCTTACTGTCCATCTTTTTATTCTGTTCCTTATTCGGATGTTCCTTGAACCAGTGGGTCAGCGCATAGACCAGGGCCAGGTTCCGGTTCATGTCCTCGTACTTAATCAAGGCGCCACCCATGATGATCTGCGGAATCAGAACCAGCGGCACGATGTTCGCCGCTGTTTTCGGATCGCCAACTAACGACGAGATCACCAAACCAAGGGTGACTCCGCCCATCGCCGTCATGAACACAATGCCGAGATAGATCCAGAACATGCCCCGGATCTGCAGAAGATAATTACCGATCAAAACGAACAGGATGCATTGCACCAGCGCGAACACCCCGAGGGTGACGGTCTTTGCGGTCACATAATACGAGAGCCGCACATTTAGATTCCGCTCTCGTTGCAGCACGGCGCGATCGCGAATAACATCGTCGGCGCTGTTCGTTAGGCCGAGAAACATCGCCACAATCAGGGAGAGGAAAAGGAATGTCGGAATGTGATATGCCGATGCGAAATCGTACTCCCCGCTGTCCGAGTAACGCAAAATCGTGGCGATCAGCAAGGCAAGCACCGGCGCCACGCCAAGGGTGATGATGACGTTGCCGCGATTGCGCAGTTTACTGGTAAATGCCCGCCGAAGGACGGTTCGAAACTGAGTCCATTCATCTCGCCAACGGATCGGCGGACGTTTTCGGTCAGCAGGCGTAGCCGGCAGCAGACTGGCTGGTTCCTTGCGTAGCGAGACCTGCTTCACGTCCTGGATCAGCCGGAACGCTTCATATTTGTCCCGCCAGAATTCAGGAGAATAACGACGCGCCGCCACCAGCTGTCCGCGGCTGTTCTCCTCATAGATAATATCGCCACTGAGATCGCGCAGTGGCGTCTCGAGCACGTCGAAAATGAACTCCGGGCGGGTGGTGCCGCAGGAAGGACACGCGCCCAGCTCAGCGCCAAACTGGTGTTGATGTTCCGCCTCCGCGAAATAACGAAGCATCTCTGAGGGTGTCCCGAAGAAGACCAGCCGTCCGCCCTTATCGAGCAGGATGGCCTTGTGAAACATCTGGAAAAGTTTCGAGCTCGGCTGGTGAATCGTCACCATGATGATCTTGTTATGCGCCATCGAGCGAATGATCTCGATGACGTGCTCGGAATCCTTGGACGAGAGGCCTGATGTCGGCTCGTCGAACAGGTAGACGTCAGACATGCCGATCATATCGAGGCCGATATTGAGGCGCTTCCGTTCGCCGCCACTAAGCGTCTTCTTAACGGCACTGCCAACCACAGCATCCCGCCGTTCGCCCAATCCGAGCTCGATCAGCTTGCCTTCGAGCCGGCGCATGCGATCGCGCCGTGAGAGATGGGGCGATCGAATAGCCGCGGCAAACTGGAGGTTTTCGCCAATCGTTAAGTGCTCATCAAATGCGTCTTCCTGCGGAATGTAACTGACATACCGTTTGAGCTCGTCCAGGTTTGGATATAACGACTGGCCGTTCAGGAAAATCTGGCCACTGGAAGGTTGCAGCTGACCTGCCAACACCTTGAGCAGAGTGCTCTTTCCCGAACCGCTGGCACCCATGACGCACACCAGTTCCCCGCGGTTGATCGTGAATGAAATTCCCTCCAGGCCGACTTCGCCGTTGCTGAACCGGTGAGTGACTTCGCTGACATCGAGGCTCCGAATGATGTTTCGCTCTTCCTCGATGATTCGCTCCGAGAAGTTGCACCGCAGGAATTGGCCGATATCGATCCGAATCGTGTCGCCGTCGCGCAGCGGCGCAGTTGTTCGCACTGCCGTTTCACCGACCAGGATCGGTCGATCGGCTTCGATGACTTCCAGTTGGCCAATACGTTTGTCGTAATCGCAGAAGATTTTCAGCAACACGTCACCGCTGGTGCCCGGGGACAGCAGGATATCGTCGGCCTCCAGCAAACTCGGATTATTTGATACCAGATATTCCGATTTGGACGCCTTCAGCTGGAACCGGCCACCGAGTGCCCGGGCCCGGCGCCGCAGATCGGCGAGATCCATCTCGCTGTTGTTATGGAAGATGATGCGGTCTTCGAGAGTCGCCTCCACCTGAGTGCCAGACTTCATTCGAATGTTGTTCAGCACCGCGTCGACATCGCGCAACGCTTTCACTCGCACCTTCAGCCCGAATGTGACTTCCAGCGCACTTTCACGTGTGCGTGAGCGTTCGAGAGATACTTCGTCCGCGTCTTTATTGACCCGCACGAAGATTTGCGGAAGCGACACATTCTTCTTGGCATTGAAGTAGGTGGCGAGGTCCTGATAGGTGAGAACCTGATCGCCGACCAGGATTCGTTGGCCCGGATAAATGCGACAAAAGCCGCCGCGAACCAGCGGCCGGCCGCGGACGGAGACGTTCTGTCCGCTGTAGTTCTTCAGCAGAATCAGGTCGTGATATCGAAAAGCGAGCAGCCGATCGTTCCCGCTAAGGCTCTTCAGCGTCACGTCGGCCTTACCGTTGGAACCGAATGAAACGGACTCCAAGGGCGAAGCGCCTCGCTGGTAAATTGACGGGTCGGAGTCCTCCGAGGCGTTCAGTTGGTAAACAATGTCGATCGCCTGCGCCGCCATTCCGAGCTGCGACATGAACGAGTAGAAGGCGACAACCTGTTCCTGCTTCAGCCCGGCTTGTGAAATCAGGTCGTAAAGCTGCACACCGAGCATGATCTTGCGGTCTGCGCTCAGCTGCGTGCTCAGTTTCTGCGCCATCGCTGACAGGTCCTGCTGCTCATACAAGGCCTGGCGGAAAAGCTGGCGCAGCTCCGAATAAACCGCCTCCGGATAGTCGTAGCGCAGAAAACCAAGGCTCGAGTCGATCTCCTCCTCCAGAAGGACACCGTCAGCTTTGGAAAAACTGGCCAAAACCTGGATCAGCAACGGCAACAGGTTCGGGCCTTCCGAGACGCTGCGCGGCTTGCGCATGGCGCGACGAATCCAGCGCTTGCCTTTGCGCTGCATGCGATAGGCAAACGGTGTGACTCGTTGGGCGGCGCGGTCGATTCTGTCCGCGACTGATGTAACCAGCTCGGTCATTTGGGCGGTCGGGCTACAAGGTTACTGCAATCAGCGAGCCACGCAACGCACCGCAGACGGCTGATGCCGTCCGCGGAAGCTCCAAAATCCAAGCACGAACCTCCAATCCATCGAGCTTTTGCCGGCGACCGAAAGGGCGTTGAACGGTCCGGGCTATCAACGGTCCAACCCAACAATGTGTTATGACAGGCAAGGATGGGGAGCTATCGGAATGGCACCTGCTCTTTTGCATTGGCTTTTCAGCCATGTTAGCCTGCCTTCTACCGGACCTTCCTGTTAATTATGCCTCAATCTGATCGCAACCAGCGGGACAACAAGCCGCGGGGTAACGAGCCCAACTTTAACTGGCGCGGAGTGATTCTAATCGCTATCGCGTTTGCGCTGATCGCGCTCGCCATTGTCTTCCGCGGCGGCGGCTATCAAGGACTTGAAGAAGTCCCATACAACCGATTCCTGGAACTGCTGGAGAACAAGCAGATCGACAAGAACTCCCAGCTCTCGCTGGTGGTGGAGGAAGGACGACCGACCCAGGCTTTGGTCGGCTATTATATTAAGCAGGGTGCGGGCGCTCAGCCGGCCCAGCCGGTGAAGTTCCGGACGACGGTCTATCTAAACTTCACAAACGACCTGCAGCAAAAACTGGCTGCCAGTGGCATTCAGCCCGCCATTAAAACAGAGTCAAATGTTTTGGCTCAGACCGTCCTCGGTTTCGCTCCGATCGCGCTGTTTCTACTCGTCCTTTATTTTTTGTTTCGTCAGCAGATTCGGATGGCAGGCAAAGGCGCGTTGAATTTCGGAAAATCGAAGGCGCGAATGCTTGCGCGCGATAAAAACAAAATCACATTTCGCGACGTAGCCGGCGTTGAGGAAGCGAAGGACGAAGTGCAGGAGCTGGTCGAATTTTTGCGCGACCCGAAGAAGTTTCAGAAACTTGGCGGCCGTATCCCGAAAGGGGTATTGTTAGTCGGCCCGCCTGGAACCGGCAAAACTTTGCTGGCCCGTGCTATTGCCGGCGAGGCCGACGTCCCGTTTTTCTCGATCAGCGGCTCCGACTTCGTCGAAATGTTTGTCGGCGTCGGCGCATCGCGTGTTCGGGATATGTTCGAACAGGGCAAGAAGTCTGCGCCTTGCATCATTTTCATCGACGAAATCGACGCGGTGGGCCGTCATCGTGGCCACGGAGTCGGGGGCGGTCATGACGAGCGCGAGCAAACGCTGAATGCGCTGCTCGTTGAGATGGACGGATTTGATACGCAGGAAGGCGTGATCATCATCGCCGCGACTAACCGGCCGGATGTTCTTGATCCGGCGCTATTGCGTCCCGGACGTTTCGACCGCCAGATCACGGTGAACCTGCCGGACGTGAAAGGTCGCGAAGAGATCCTGCGAGTGCACGCCAAGAAAGTGAAACTGGCCGAAGGAGTCGATCTGGCCGTGGTCGCGCGTGGCACCCCGGGCTATTCCGGCGCGGAGTTGGCCAACGTGATCAACGAAGCAGCGCTACTGGCTGCTCGGCGAGGCCTCAAAGGCATCACCTTGTCTGAGTTGGAGGAAGCGCGGGATAAAGTGCGCTGGGGCAAAGAACGGCGCAGCCTGGCGTTGAGCGAAAAGGAAAAGCAGAACACGGCCTACCACGAGGCCGGTCATGCGCTCTTGCTCGAGCTCCTGCCGCATACCGAGCCGCTGCATAAGGTAACCATCATTCCTCGAGGGCCGTCGTTAGGCTCGACCATGTGGCTGCCGGAAGAGGACAAATACACCAATCGGAAAAACGAACTTCTGGCCAGCCTGGCGGTGAAGATGGGAGGACGCGTGGCAGAGGAAATTGTTTTCGGCGATGTCACCAATGGTGCCGCAGGCGACATCAAGATGGCGACGGCTGTGGCCAGGAAGATGGTTTGCGAATGGGGCATGAGTGAGAAAATGGGAATGGTCGAATACGGTGAGCACGAAGATTATGTGTTCCTCGGACGTGACATCTCCCGCGCACGCGATTACAGCGAAGCCACCGCCGAAGAGATCGACCGCGAAGTTAGGCGATTGCTTGATGACGCCTATCAACAGGCGAAAAGTACACTGGTTACCAACCGGCATACCCTGGATGTGATCGCAAAGGCGTTGCTCGAGTACGAAACTTTGGACGGCGTCCAGATCGGCGAGATCATCGAACACGGCCGATTGTTGAATCCGCCGGCCGGTATTCCGCCGCAGACGGGCGAGAAAATGCCTCCGGAGAAACCGCCGAAACAAGTGGTGATTGCTCCCGACGTAACGCCGCCATTGCCAGGCGCGTTAGGCGGCGCGCCCGCTTAGGGTCAGGTCAATTCCCTAGCCGTTCCCGTCTATCAGGTGAGCATTCCATTCAGCTCGCTTGAGTAAATTTCCGGTAACGATGCGCCTCAGAATTGTCATCCTGAGCGAAGTTGAAGGACCTCTCCTACTGGGTGACGTGTTCCGCATGGGTGAGGGCCCTCCACAAGCTCGGGGATGACATAGCTGCGGAGCGCCACGCGCCGAATCCACCGTCAGTCGGTGAAATACAGGTTCTGGGCGAAGTGCATCTGCGAGGTCGTCGCTCCACTCACGTCGCGATTTCGATTAGCGCCGACCGAGATAGCTGCGAACCGACGCGCCTGAGCGCGGCTGGCGGTAGCAATCGAAACAGAATATCGACGCGAAATTGCTCAGAAAGATAGCGGCCTTTGACCCTACTTCGGGGACCGCGTATTCGCGTGCGTCTTTACTTCGTGGCGCTGCTTGTCCACAACCCGCCGCAGTTCGCGCTCCATCGTTTTGAATGCATCGTGAATGGCTTTGTTTAACGGCTGATGCGAGCCGTTGTCTGTCTGCTGTTCCTCCGCCACCAGCTCGTGTCGGGGGGCCACGGTGACATCGATTCGAACGCGAAACGGATTGCCCTTTTGATGACCGTGATTCGGTTGTTCGATGGCCACATCACAGCGATTGATGTGGTCGCAAAATTTTTCGAGTCGCGCTGAATACTCCAAAATGAGGTTGTCGATTTCTTCTGACTTTTCCAGGCCGCGGTAGGTGATGTTTACGGGCAGTTGCATGGTTGGATGATCTTATGTGAGGCGACTCAGGAACGGAAGCCGAACATTTGGCAGCGTCGGGCGTGCCGGGTTGGAGAATATTTTCGGTGTTCTCGCGACATCAAATCGGGCGGAGCGATCGAAAATGACTGCCAAGTTTCGCCGGCTCCACCTTAACCAGATCCGATTTCACGTGTTCGACGATGCGATCTCGAACTTCGTTCGGTAAAAGATCCACGATGGCAGAATGAAACTCCGCCGGAGCGGCAAATGACCAGCCTTCGACGCCGTCGCTTTTCACCACCTTCGCGATTTGGTCGGCCAGCTCTTTGTAAATGCGCCGATGCGTTTCATTCTCGAACTGCGTCCGTTCCGCGATCGCATTCATGTGCCGGCCACTGCCGCCATCGCCGACCGGAAAGCGTCCGGCCATATCCGTGACTTTGTCAATCATTCGGCCATGGGCATCGGTAATGTCGAAAGCCTGAATCAGGTGCAAACTCGGCCCGCGGGTGGGAGTTTCATCGACTCGATAGGCTTTCAAACTTCCGCGATCGGTTACGATGACAAGTGAAGTCGGTGTCATAAGCAGTTTATTCCCGGCGATGCCTGCGCCGAACGGGCGCACATCTGACTTCGCATTTCTATAGTCATTTCGTTGCTCGCGACAAGAGCGCGGGGCTATTTTTCCGAGGGTTTGCGCCTGGTGGATTTCCGCGTCCCGGTGCGTTCTTGTTCGCCCGGGATTTGTTCCGGCAGATTGACCGGCCGTTTTCTCCACGATTCCTCGCGAGCCTGTGCCTGCTCACCTCCGGTGAGGCGGAACAGTGCCGTGCTGCGGTCGGTCAGATCAAAATCATCGCCCGAAGCAAACTTGCGGACATTATTCGAGAACCCGCTTTCTTCGGTGGTATTGAGTATTAACTCCCACTCCAGATGCTCTCTGCCCGGGAGCAAAAATTGAATCGGCTCGTAGTGAGCATTGATCAGAAGCAAAAAGGTTTGGTCCCTGACCGGTTCGCCTTCGAAGCTCAGAATGTCGGATGTATCGCCGCTGAGTAACATTCCGAGGCAGCGGACAAACGGCGAACCCCATTCTTCATCGCTCATTTCGTTGCCGCCGGGATTGAACCACATCACGTCTTTCACTTCCGCGCCGCGAATGCGGCGGCCTTGAAGGAATTTCGGCCGTCGAAATACCGGGTGCTCTTTTCGCAGCTGAATCAGGCGGCGGGTGAACTCAAACAGTGTGTCGCGATGTGCATCGCGCTGCCAGCTGAACCAGCTGATCTCGTTATCCTGGCAGTATGCGTTGTTGTTGCCGTTTTGAGTCCGGCCGAATTCGTCGCCACCTAACAACATTGGCACGCCCTGCGAAAGGAACAATGTGGTTAGCAGATTGCGACGCTGCCGGCGGCGGAGCGCTGCGATCTTTTCATCCTCGGTCGGCCCTTCCACGCCGCAGTTCCAGGAATGGTTATTGTTGTCGCCGTCCTGGTTATTTTCGCCGTTCGCTTCGTTGTGCTTGTCGTTGTAGCTGACAAGGTCATTCAGCGTAAAACCATCATGCGACGTAATGAAGTTAACGCTGGCGTAGGGCCGGCGCCCATCGTGCTGGTACAGATCAGGGCTGCCGGTTAGGCGATATGCAATTTCGCCGATCCGGCCCTCGTCTCCCTTCCAATAACTACGGGTGGCATCGCGATATTTGCCATTCCATTCCGACCAGCCGGTCGGGAACCCACCGACCTGGTATCCGCCCTCGCCCACATCCCATGGCTCGGCAATCAACTTCACCTTCGAAAGAACCGGGTCCTGATGAATCGCTTCCAAAAAAGGGTGCTGACGATTAACCCCATTGAAGTCACGAGCCAGCGTGGATGCCAGATCGAACCGGAACCCGTCCACGTGCATCTCCTCCACCCAGTAGCGCAGACTATCCAGCACCATCTGCAATGTCCGGGGATGCATGGTCTCAACCGTGTTACCGGTCCCGGTGTAGTCCATGTAGAACCGCGGGTTTTCGGGCGAGAGCCGATAGCTCGCGATATTGTCGATGCCGCGGAAACATAAGGTGGGACCAAGATGATTGCCCTCCGCAGTGTGGTTGTACACGACATCGAGGATCACTTCGATTCCAGCTACATGAAGTTTTCGCACCATCTCCTTGAACTCGATCACCTGTTCGCCCAGGTGTCCGCTGCTGCTGTAGTCGGCATGCGGCGCAAAGAAGCCGATCGTGTTATAGCCCCAGTAATTCGTTAGGCTCTTGTCCAGTAGCAGCTTGTCGTCAACGTGAGCGTGCACCGGTAACAGCTCCACCGCAGTGACTCCCAGATTTTTCAGGTATTGGATGGCCGGCTCACTGCCCAATCCCGCATATGTGCCGCGGATATTTTCCGGAACCGCATCGAACAATTTTGTGAAGCCCTTCACGTGCACTTCGTAGATGACGGACTCAGGCAGGGGGATATTGGGGCGCCGATCTCCCTGCCACTCGAAGGATTGATCAACCACCACGCACTTCGGCATCCCCCACGCGTCATCGCGAAAATCGCGCGCCATATCTTGGAGTTTGTCCCCAACCACGTAGCCAAACATTTCGTCTGCCCACATGATCTCGCCCGCGATCGCCTTCGCGTATGGATCCAGCAACAATTTCGAACTGTTAAATCGCAGACCATGCGCCGGATCGTAAGGACCGGACACGCGAAAGCCATAAAGCTGTCCCGGCCGCACGTCCGGAAGGAAGACGTGCCACACCTGATCCGTCTGCTCGCTCATCGGAATACGCAACGTTTCCTGAACTGCATCGAGATCGGCAAACAAACACACGTCGACCGAAGTAGCGTGCGCGGAAAAAACAGCGAAATTCACACCGTTGCCCGTCCATGTCGCTCCCAAAGGATAGGGGTGGCCAAGCCAGATTTTGAGCGGTGTCATAAAGGAGCCGTTCTTATCGGCCACGGCGGCAAAGCGCGCAACCGATGAACACCCAGCGCCAACAAACAAGACGAACTACAGCGTTTGCATCGCGCGCGAGCGTCGTGGCGCTCGTCATTTTTAGTGCCGCAGTTTTAATCGTCGCAACGGTAGTCAGTTACTCGAGGCAGCGCGCGCATCCGCTATTTCCGCGAGGCGCAGTGATTGACCGGATCGTCGTCGACAAGGCAGCGCGCCGCCTTTTGGTTTTCCGCAATGGCCAGATGCTCAAGTCGTATCACGTAGCCTTAGGGGAACAACCAGGCGGAGCCAAGCAACAGGAGGGGGATATGAGAACACCTGAAGGTGTTTACCAGATCGACTATCGAAATCCGCACAGTGACTACCACCTCGCTTTGCATATTTCTTACCCAAGCCCGAATGATGTCGCCCGAGCGGCGGCCCGGGGCGTTTCCGCTGGGTCCGACATTATGATTCACGGCCTGCCTAACGGACACAGCTCCATGAGTGCAGTTTATCGGCAGAAAGATTGGACTGCCGGGTGCATTGCCGTCACCGACGAAGAGATCGAGGAGTTGTGGCGGATCGCACCGGACGGAACGGCGATTGAGATACGGCCGTAAGAAGAGCAGGATGCAAATTTTGGACCTGCGCTCCCACACGATCTGGTCTGCGTCGTCCGGCAGGCGCCACTAGCGGAGGGGCGAGCTTGTCTCGTCCCACCTGTCTCTCCTGATTGTGTGAGCGAACTGGGTTCACAAACTGCGTCAGAACGACTGCTGTTGGCCGCAACACCAGCAAATTAATGGGACGAGACCAGCTCGTCCCTCCGGTTTTCAGGTGCGGTGTTCGAAAGCGCGGCAGGTTTTCTCTGGCTTTGACGACCAGTGATCTGCGCCCAGTCGATTCGCGGGGCACGATAGAGAAATAGGAGTACTGCTATGAAAGCTGTAATGAGGCTGTGGGTGTTCACCGGATTGCTGGCGCTTTCCGGCTGTGGGTCGACCAACACCATCATGGTCGGTCAGTCTCGTCCGGCCACGACGGCAGACATGGTTCGTGTTTACTACACGCCGCCCCGTCATTACGAGCGGATCGCCCTTATTAATTCGCAGAGCGGCCCCACCTGGGCATTTACCACCCGCGGACAGATGGAAGATGCAATCTCGAAGTTGCGGGAAGAAGCAGCGAAAGTCGGCGCAAACGGAGTTCTTATCGAAGCGACCGGCACCAGATCAAGTGGCAATCTCGGGATTGGGGTGGGCGGTTTCGGCGGCGGTGGCGGATATCATAATGGATATGAAGTCGGCGGCGGCGGCGCGTTCGGCGGCCCGATTCTGCACAAGACAGCTTCGGCGACGGCGATTTACGTCCGCTGATTCAGCTGTTAAAGTGTGCCCGTGATTGAGCCCTGGATGCTGGGCGGGTTGTACATGTGTTCTGAGGTACTTCTCAGATTCCTTCGCCGTTCAAAATCGGGTGATGGATCGCATGACCGTCATTCCTTGCATATTCTTTGGATTGCGATCATCGGCGGCATCGCCGGCGGCATCTTCGTCGCAAACCTGTGCCGGTTCGCGACGTTGCCGTTTCCACACCTAACGACTATCGGCATTATGCTTTTCACAATCGGTATCGTCCTGCGCTGGTACTCAATCATTCACCTCGGCGCCTTGTTCACCGTTGATGTCGCGATTGCCGCGGACCACAAGCTGGTTGAATCCGGGCCCTATCGATTCGTTCGCCACCCATCCTATACCGGCGCGTTATTGGCATTCGTTGGATTCGCCCTATGCCTCCACAACTGGATTGCGTTCTTCGTCGTGTTGCTCCCGATAACTGCTGCATTTTTGTGGCGGATCCACGTTGAAGAAGCGGCGCTCCGAAACGCGCTTGGCGGAGATTACCACGGGTATGCCGACCGGACTAAACGGTTAGTCCCGTTTGTGTACTAAGTCTTGAGCCGCGGTGGCTGGCCGGTGGCGCAGCTCGAATTTGGCGGTCCTTCGCGGTCGTCCCAAAGGGAAGAAAACCTCCTTCTACCGCCAATGTCCCGTCGACATCCGAATAAACCAGCGCATCTCCAGGTCCATTGTTATTGTGTCAGTCGTTATCGATCAGTCGATCTCCCGTCAGCCGGCCACCAAACAAGACGAGCCGCGGACCGTTGGCCTCGCGACCGCCACTGGAATTGTGGTCGCAAACATCATCGGGTTCGGAATCTTTACCAGCCTGGGATTCCAGGTAGCTGCGATTCAGTCGGGGTTCGCGCTGCTCCTGGTGTGGGTAATCGGCGGCGTCCTGTCGTTATGTGGCGCAGTCTGTTACGGAGAGCTTAGCGCAGCGCTGCCACGGTCCGGCGGCGAATACCATTTTCTTTCCGTGATCTATCACCCGGCCGTCGGGTTTATGGCCGGATTCGTCTCGGCTACAGTCGGTTTTGCGGCGCCAGTCGCGCTCGCGGCAATGGCGTTTGGAAAATATCTCGACGGAATCTTTGGTACGGAGCTCGCGTTGGTTGCCTCGTTCGTAGTGGTCTGGATCGTCACGGCCTTCCATCTGCTCGGCGTTAGGCCGGGAGCGGCATTTCAAAACCTTTCGACTTGCGCAAAGATCGTCGTCATCGCGCTTTTGATCGGCGCCGGTCTGCTAATTCCGCACAAGCAGCCGGTCCAATTTGTGCCGGCGGCGGGCGATGCGTCTGTTTTGGTCGGTTCGGCCTTCGCTGTCGCGCTGACCTACGTGATGTATTCCTACTCTGGTTGGAATGCCGCTGCCTATATAGCCGGCGAAATAAAGCGGCCCGAAGTCAACGTGCCCCGCGCGCTTCTTCTCGGGACCGGTGTTGTTATGGTCCTCTACACGGCGTTGAACGCGGTGTTTCTGCTGGCCACGCCTATGGCCGAGCTGCGCGGTCAGGTGGAGGTCGGCTTGATCGCGGGCAAGCACATTTTCGGCGAGGAAGGCGGCCGCGTCGTCGGCGGAATTATCTGCCTGGGACTGCTGTCGGCAATTAGCTCGATGACCTGGATTGGACCAAGGGTCACCATGTCGATGGGTGAAGATCACTGGCTGCTGCGCTTTCTTGGCCGGCGAAACAGCCGCGGAATACCGGCCAATGCGATTCTAGGTCAAACCGTGATCGTAACTTTGCTGTTGCTCACCCGCAGCTTTGAATTGGTGGTGATTTACATTCAGTTCAGCCTTTTACTCTGTTCGCTTCTGACCGTGGCGGGCGTGATTGTGTTGCGTCGAACACGGCCTGACCTGCCAAGGCCAAGTTGTGTTTGGGCGTATCCGCTGCCCGTCGTTGTGTTTTGTGTGGCGACGCTTTGGATGATGATCTACCTGTTGTACTCGCATCCTGCCGAATCGATACTCGGGCTTGGCACGATGGTTCTGGGATTAATTGTTTATCGGGCCGCCGATCGCCGCCCGTTAGTCGCATGAAACGGATCACCGCTGGGGTTGTCGCTACGTTCCTGGTGGCAGTTTCGTTTATAGCGAATGCACACGGCCGGCCGCGATCCTCCCCGCCTAGCGAGCGAGCAGCCTCTCCCGTGGCCGAGCCGGCGCAATCCATTGGCTCGTCGCCAAACGATACCGCCCGTTTTCTTGCTGGAATGCCAGTCGACCTGAAGTCTCCCCTTTTTCCGCTCACCCAGACGCCCGCCTGGCAACAACATGCCGAGTTCTTCGAAGCGGCGTTCGCGAAACTCGTTCGTGGCAAATTCGCCAGACTGCATAACTGGCAGGCTGCTTATCTCCCCGAGTCCACCGAAACGATTCCCGTAGTCTACTACATGTTTAGCGGTCCCGACTTCATGTACATGGATCAATTTCTTCCTAACGCCGCCACTTACGTGATGTGCGGAAAGGAATCGATGGGGCCGCCGCCGGATCCGCTCAAGATGGATCTCGGCAATGTGCCGGCTGCCTTGCAAAACCTTCAAAACGCCATGAAATCGGCCCTTACCGCGACTTATTTCATCACTCAGGACATGAAGGTCGATCTCCAGCGTCAGGAGCTCAACGGAACGGTGCCAATTCTTTATGTGTTTATCGCGCGAGCCGGCAAAACAATTCGAGATGTAACCTATGTGTCGTTAGACGCCAGTGGGAGCGTGCATGAGAGCGCGGCCGGTCGGGGCGGTACCCCCGGCGTCCGGATTTCGTACGTGGACGACCGGACCGGCCGGAACCAAACGTTGTTCTACTTTACCACCGATATTTCGAATGGCGGTATTGGTTCGACGCCCGGATTCATCAGGTTCTGCGATCAGCACGGAGTGGGCGCCACCTTCCTGAAGTCGTCCTCTTATTTGATGTTCGAAGACGGATTTTCGCGGATTCGCGACTTCCTGTTGTCTCACAGCAAGCTCATTGTGCAGGACGACTCGGGGATCCCGATTCAGTACCTCAATACTGACAAATGGAACCTGCGCTTCTTCGGCACTTATGTTGGGCCCATCGAATTGTTCAAGCAGCGCTATCAACCGAAGCTGGCTGAGTTGTTCGAACAAACTAAACCGCCGGAGTTCGGAATCGGGTTTGGTTATCAGTGGGACTACCACAAGAGCAACTTGATCGTAGCCACAC
The DNA here is from genome assembly GCA_045809745.1 of Chthoniobacterales bacterium. Taxonomy (GTDB): domain Bacteria; phylum Verrucomicrobiota; class Verrucomicrobiia; order Chthoniobacterales; family UBA10450; genus DATFCK01. Next base: position 50,847 of record JBJMXE010000116.1, read on the forward strand.
GGAACTGAGGGTCCACGGCGTCAGAATTTGCGGAACCAGGAGTAAGGGAAGTCGTCACCCGGACAATCCGTTGCCCAGCGCGGCGGATTTACTTCTCGATGCGGTCGCACTGGAATTGGGCGGCCATCCGCTTTGCCGCACCGGTCCCGTAGATAACGAATTAGTTCCTCGCAGGAATCGAGCTGAGCGCGCGTGGGCTGATCCCGGTTGAAGTCACCAACCAGGCAGATCCCGAGCGCAATGTTGTTCAGGTAATCGCTGTGCACATGTCCGCCGTTAATCTGGCGCCGCCACCGATCGCCCACCTCGATCTCACCGTTACCGGTCGATGTGCCGTTGCCGATTACAAAATGATAGGCCAGGCCGTTTTGCATGCGACGAACGTGACGGTGGTAATAATCGAACACCTTGGCGTTCCCCTGCCGAGTGCCGCTGTTGTGAACGACGATGAACTTCCACCGATTACTGGCCACTGGCGCGCGTCGAATCTCTTCCATGACTGACCGCGATAAATAAGTGTATCGGCGGCTATCCGAACGCGGACGAGACCACGGCCAAAACCAGATTCGGCGCGGCGGCGGTGACGGCGCTGGTTGCAATCCTCGGCTCTCTTCAAATCCCGATTTCTCGATCGTGAGCTGGGCCGCGGTATCCGTTGGCGAACTCGACGGAGGAGCCGGCGTAGGGTGCTCACTTGGTTTTGGCGCCGCGATCGCGCGCGGAGTGGCTGATGCGGCAGCTTCTTCCCCCTTCGACATCGACGGGGACGGTTTGGGAGTTTTGGCAGGTTCAGTGTCGGCCGGTTTTTTGGCCGGTGACTTGCCTTTCCCAGGTTTGTTACCCGATCCGCTCTTCTTTTTCTTTTGGTTTGATCCTGGCGACGGCGTTTTGGACGGTTTAGGCGTTGGTTTGGAAGCCGGCTTCGCTCGAACGTTGTCGTCTGCGTCGTTGACCGACGACTTTTTGTTTTTCGTCGGCGAAGTTTTGGGCTTTGGCGCGGGCGAATTCTGGTCGTCCCGCGAGTCCTCTTTCGACGGCGTTTTCTTTGGCGCGGGAGTCGGACTGTTGTTGTTCTTCTTCTTTTTCGGGGAAACGGTGGGCGCGGCGGACGGTGAAACGTGGTGAACCGGACGGTGTGGCGTTTCGTTAGGCGTGCCTTCGTCGTCGACCTGCCCGTACAAGCCGGAACCGACCAGAGCGATCACGGCCAGAGCGGTCGCGATGCAAAGGCGGAAGCGCGCCACGGCAGCGCACCGTAACAGAGCTAGTCGCAGCTTCAAGCTGTCTGCGGAATCGGCGCCGATTCTTTCGCGCGCGCACGTTCCTGTTCGCGGCGAACGACCGCATTCAATTTGCCGCCGAGCAGCAGGAACAGACAGGTGAGATACATCCACGTGAGTAGGACAATAATGGATGCGAGAGCGAGATAGGTGGGGTTATAGCGGTCGTACCGCGCCACATAGATCTGGAACAGTTTCGTTACCGTGATCCACCCCAAAGAGAAAAAGATCGCGCCGGGGAGCGCCTGTTTCACCGTCAGATAATTTTCTGGGGTGAGTAAGTAGAGCGCGAGAGCGAACAAGATCAGCACGACAGCGGTGAACGGCAGATTGAGGAACTTAATCCATTCCTGCAGGGGCACGCTCAACTGGAAGTTAACCTCGGCGATCCCGGCCAGGGTTTCGCCGAAAAGGATAGCGTTGAAGCAGAGGAAGATTGCGATCCCGAACCAAAACAGCATGAAAAAGGAGATGATGTACTTCGACCACCAGTTCCGATCTTCCTGCACACCATGGGTGTGGCTGAGCGCACGAGAGATGGTGGCGATGAAGACTGTCCCGAAGTAAATGCCGACGATAATACCGGCATTGGCCAGCAGTCCGCTTGAACCAGTCACGACCACGCTGGCCACTGCGGCATCGAGAATATCCTGCACTTTCTGATCCGGTGGCAGGAAGCTTTTCAGGATCAGGAAAATCTTATGCAGCTTCGCCGGATCGGTTCCAAACAAGCCGAGAAGGTGCCAAAGAAACAGAAGTCCGGGCGCGAGCGCGACCAGCAACAGGTAGGCGAGCTGCGCCGCCAGACCGGTGGTGTTATCCAGCGCCGTCTGCCATATGAGCCGACGGGTTACCGTCCATATAAATCCGAGCTGTCTCACCGGGACGGAAGTTTACTTTGTCTGGCGGAAATATCCATTACAGTCGGGCAGCGCGATTATGGTGATAGCCTAACGAGTCGTGAAGAGGGTTCTCATTCTCACCGCCGGCTACGGCGAAGGACACAACAGCGCAGCGCGGGGCGTCCGTGATGGATTAGCACGTGTTGCACCAGAAGCCGGGGTTGAGATGCACGATTTGTTCATCGAAACCTACGGCCTGCTCAACGAAGCAGTCCGCAAAGGCTACATCGGATTGATCAATCGCTGGCCGAAGTCCTGGGGATATGTTTATCGGTGGCTCGACCAGAAAAAGGATTTTTCGCGCGATTTCAAAAAATTCGGACGGCTCAAACAGCAGCTACATCGATTGCTTGAGCGCTTCCAGCCTGACGTCGTTGTGTCGGTGTTCCCAGCTTATCCCTATCTTTTGGCGGAGCTGCTGGGAAACGATCGTTCGTTCAAGAGCGTGGTTGTGGTCACCGATTCCATCACGATCAATGCCATCTGGTACGGCTGCCAGGCAGACTATTTCCTCGTGCCTAACGACGAAAGCGCTGTCGTGATCCGAGCTGGTGGTGTTCCGGAAGCATCGACCCGGGTTTTCGGTTTTCCGGTCAACCCCCGATTTGCTGATCTGGCGACGCAAGCCGCGCCACAATCTCCTGCCGGCAAGAAGAAGTTGCTCTACGTCATCAATCCTCCGAGCACCCGCTCATTAAGTCTGGTTCAGATGCTTTTAGAACTGGACGTTGATCTTACCGTCACAGTCGGACGAAACGAGCGGTTGCATGAAGCGGTTCGGGGTGTTGCCGCCGGAAGGCCGGTAGAAATCTTCGGTTGGACCGATGAGTTGCCGCGACTTTTCAGATCCAGTCATCTGTTAATTGGGAAGGCCGGCGGCGCCACCGTTCAGGAAGCGATCGCTGCCGCCTGTCCGATGGTCATTAATCACATCGTCTCGGGCCAGGAAGAGGGTAATGCCCGGCTGCTGGTCCAGCGGAATGCCGGAGCGCTCGCGCTCAATTCCGAAGCGGTGATCGCGGAAATTCACCGCGCATTCGCGGATGACGCACGGCAGTGGCGGCTCTGGAAAGAAAACATCTCAGCGATGAGCCGGCCCCGTGCCGCGCTGGATATCGCCGACTTCTTACTGGCTCTTTAGAAGCCGCGCGAGGCCCGCGACGCGGTGTAGCGCGGCTCGCGAACGAGCCGTCTAGACGTTCGAAGCGCGGTCACGAGCGAAAACTTCGTCGCCTGCGACAATTGTCCTGACCACCTCCAGGTCTGGAGAAATCACCACGAAATCGGCATCCCCTCCTATCTTGAACTGGCCCTTCGTCGTTAGGCCCGCAGTGTGAGCGGGGGTGTCCGTGGCCATGGCTACTGCTTCATGAAGAGGTACGTTAACTCGAGTTACCATGGTCCGGACTAAATCGATCATTCGGGATGCGCTCCCGGCGAGGGCAGAGCGGTCTTCCAGAAAACAAACTCCATTTTCCACAACGCACTTCTTGCCCGAGAGCGAGAACTTCGATCCCTCTGCCAGACCGGCGCCCGCGGTGGCGTCAGTTACCAGACAGATCCCGCGTGCTCCTTTTGCTCGATACAGCATCTTCATCAGCGTAGGTGAGACGTGGTGGCCGTCGGCGATCAATTCACACACAATGTACGGTTCGCTCATGGCAAACTCGACCAGACCGGCCACTCGATCGATGCCGCGCCGCCTCGACATCGACATGCAATTAAACGTGTGCGTAACGCTGCGGAGGCCATGCTCAAAGGCGAGTCGTGCCTGTTCCTCCCAGGCGTCGCTGTGCCCAGCACTGGATCCGATATTATGCCTGGCCAGAGCGTCGATGAATTCAATGGCACCTGGTAGTTCCGGCGCCAGCGTCACTCGCCGGACCACGTCAGCGTGCTCCAGTAACGGAGCGTAGGCTTTGGGCGTCGGGTTACACATCAGCGCCGCGGCCTGAGCGCCCGGTTTCTCCTTCGAGATGAAAGGGCCTTCGACGTGCACTCCGGCGATTGGCTTCAACTGCCTGCCGTCATCGCGCACCATC
>JBJMXE010000117.1:0-13726 GCA_045809745.1 Chthoniobacterales bacterium
CGGAGTAAACAATTTCGCCCAGCCGTTTTTAACCCTGGTCTGGAGTCGTCCTGGTCGCACGCATTGTTCGACCATCCGGGCTCGTCGCTCCCGATCCACCGAACAAAAGTACGGAGGCAACGGCGGCGGGACCAAAGCGTAGGGGCGGTTTGGAATGGGGATCTGCTTTAACAGATCGGGGAGCGTCAGCTCTTGCTGCTTGAGAAAGGCAAAGCTGCGCTCGAGCGGAACCGAAAGTTCATGGCTGACTCGCTGGGCCCAGGTCTGGCCGTGAAAACGTTGCACTGCCTTTTGCGATTCTTCCAGAGGCGGCCCGGCCGGAGCGAAAAATAGCCGGGGCACAATGCTGCAAATAATCGTGCCGTGGAATTGTTGGTCGTTAGCGAGATCTTCCAGGACCGGAAATGCACAGCTACCCGCCTGCGCCAGTTGCACCGGCCGCTTCATCAGTCCGCGCTCAAGCTCATCGAGATCGAGATCGAACCAGGGACGCGAGTCGCCGACGATGACGATCGATTCCGGTTCAACCCGGCGTCGGGCTTCCGCCCACAGGTCGCTGGTGTCGTTCAACGTTGGCTCGTAGCCTAACGATCGGCAATAGACCTCCCAGCAGGTCACGGCAATGAGGATCGCTACCGCCACCGCGACCGTCATTCCCCGCCAGGGGTGCCGCGGGATCGGGCGGCTAAAATTGGAAGTAGATGAATGCATTGCTGCTCCCCTGAGTGAGAATGATTGCACCGGCCATGAGGAACCACGTGGCGCCTACTACCCACCGCGGTAGCCGCTGGACAACGGCTTCGATCGAAGTGTCGCGCATGCTCCAGTGCGCGATTAAAAGTCCGATTGTTACCAGCGCCACCTGGAGCATTTCACGGGTACTGAGAATGGCATCGGGTCGCGAATGCACGCCGAACATTCCTCCAATCAGCCGGCTGGCGGTGCCAAAGTCAGAAGCGCGGAAATAAACCCATGCCACCAGCACCGCGAAGTAAGTAATGGCACCGATCAGCAGTTGGACGCCAAACGAATTCATCCACGGCGCCGGCCTAACGAACGCCTTGACCAGACGCTCGATCGCCAGGTAGCTCCCGTGCAACAGTCCCCAGGCGACAAAGGTCCACGCGGCTCCGTGCCAGAGACCGCCGATGAACATCACGATGATCAGGTTAATCATCGCCCGGGCGGGGCCGTGGCGATTTCCGCCGAGCGGGATGTAAAGGTAGTCGCGCAGAAAGGTTGAAAGGGAGATGTGCCATCGCCGCCAAAAATCTGAGAACCCAATGGCGGCGTAGGGGAACCGGAAGTTATCCTTCAGATGAAAGCCCAGGCATAGCGCAGCGCCAATTGCGCAGGTTGAGTAACCGGCGAAGTCACAGAAAATCTGCCCAGCGAACGCCACAACCCCCGTCCAGGAATCGAGCGCCATTAGCGGCCCGCCATAGCCAAACACGCGATCGGCCGATCCGCTGAGAAGCGAATCCGCCAGCACCACTTTCTCGAACAGGCCAAGCGTCATGAGTAGCAATCCCCAAAGGAAACGGCCGGTCTGCGGCTGCGGCGGCGCCTCCAATTGAGGAAGGAAATCGCCGGCCCGGACAATCGGCCCGGCCACGAGTTGCGGGAAGAACGAGACAGCCAGAGTAAAATCGCGCAGCGACCGCGTCGGCTGCATGACCCCGCGATAGATATCGAGAGTGTAGGAGAGCGAGTGAAAGGTGTAGAACGAGATGCCGATCGGCAGAAACACATCCAGGTGGGGCGGCTTATATTGAATACCGCCACGAGCCAGGACCCACTGGAAATTTTCGAGCAGGAAATTTCCGTATTTGAAAAAGCCGAGCATGCTCAGGTTAACGGCGACGCTAATCCACAGCCACACCCGGCGTTCCGCCGGTGTCTTTACGCGCCCCATTTTCCGACCCAGATAAAAATCGAGAGCCGTTGTCGAGAAAAGCAGTGCTGCAAATGGCGGGTTCCACGCGCCGTAGAACAGATAGCTGGCGACCAGAAGCAAATTTTTACGCCCGTTCCATGATCGCATGCTCCAGTAAAAACTGAGCACGATTGCGAAGAAGGCGATGAATGTGAGCGAGTTGAACAGCATGAGTCGCGCTCCGGTGTATTCGATTTCTCCACCGCCTCAAACATTTTTCTGGTTGAAAAATGGTCATCGTCGATACATCGAGACGTATGACACGAGCACGAATCTTGGTTGGGGCATTCGTAGGTGCTGCGCTGCTGGCTACGGGAACGGTGACCGGCTACTCAGCGGATGCGGATATTGAAACCATCAAAGCCGAAGTAGGAAAGCGCCACGACGAGGCGGTGAAGCGCCTTCAGGAGTGGATCCATCAGATTTCGATCGCGGCCGAGAACCGCGGGTATCCACAAGGCGCGGATTACATGATACAGCTGGCGAAGGACGCGGGGTTTCAGCAAGCAACCCGCGTCGAAACGGAGGGTAAACCGGGCGTATTTGCAACTCTCGATGCCGGCGCTCCGAAGACGGTCGGAATCTATTTCATGTACGACGTGAAGCAGTTCGATCCAGCTGAGTGGAGCTCGCCCCCGACTGAGGCTGCTATCATCGACAAGCCCGGATTTGGAAAAGCTGTCGTAGGTCGCGGAGCTGTGAATCAAAAGGGGCCCGAATCTGCCTTTTTGGCTGCACTCCACGCGATCAAAAGCGCCGGCAAAAAGATGCCGGTGAACCTGGTGCTGGTTGCCGAAGGTGAGGAAGAAATCGGTTCGCCCCATTTCCCGCAGATTGTTCGCCGCCCGGAAGTACAAGCCGCACTGTCGAAATGCGTCGGTGTCTTCATTCCTTCCGCAGAACAGGATCCTGATGGAGCGGTGTCGGTCAGCCTCGGAGCAAAAGGCGTCGTAGAACTCGAGCTGGTCTCGAGCGGCGAAAAATGGGGCCGCGGGCCGGGGAAGGATGTTCACTCTTCCCTAAAAGCGATGATCGACAGTCCGGCATGGCACCTGGTGAAAGCTTTGGACACGCTGGTGTCCGATGATGGCAATGATATTACGATTGAAAATTATCCGAAACCGCGGCCGCTTTCTGCCCAGGAAAAAGCAATGATTGCCGACGCGTCAAAGCGTCGCAGTGAAGAACAGGCGAAGAAACAATTCAGCACCCAGCATTGGATCAACGATCTCTCCTGGCAACAGGCTAACGAGCGGCTGGAATCGCAACCGACGGTGAACATCGAAGGACTGGTCGGTGGTTACACCGGTCCTGGTGGCAAAACGGTTTTACCGCACAAAGCCCTGGCCAAAATCGATATGCGGCTGGTGCCGGACATGACCGCTGACGGCGCCGTCTCTGCACTCAAGGCGCATCTGGCCAAGCACGGCTTCGGCGACATCGAAGTAAATGTGACCGGGGGATACGATCCCACCAGCACGTCGCCTGATTCTGAATTGATCAAGAAACAGGTCGCGGTAACGAAATCTTACGGAATCGATCCGATCATGTGGCCCCGTAGCGCCGGGTCATGGCCAGGCTATGTCTTCACTGGGGATCCGCTCAAACTTCCCGCCGGACATTACGGATTGGGACATGGAAGCGGTGCACATGCTCCGGACGAGTACTACGTCATCGACTCGACGAGTCCTAAGATTCAGGGATACGACGGCGCGACGATGTCGTTCGTTCAATACCTGTATTTGTTAGGCAAATAGCTGATCGGTATCGCGGCGCGTGCCGCCGTTGAATTGCAGGCCAGCGCTTCGCCTGCGGAAAGCGCCGCTTACCGCAACCGGTGCGTTTGTCCTGCGACGAGATGCGACCGATCTGATTACGATGTCTACGACACCCAGGGCGGCGGGCTGATCATCATCGTGCCCAGCTGGTTCAGCGTAACGCCCAAAGGCCAGGCGGCTACGACCAACATACAAGCGAACAAAATCACCTCGTGCAGATATTCACGAGCCGCTTCCGCGCCGAATACCTGCCGGCCGAGCGCGCGAAGGGTGCTGAAATCCGGCAACTCGCTGGTCAGGATGCGTTGCACCACTTCGCCGGCTGCGGCGGGCGCCGACGCCGAGGCGTAAGCGTAATCGGTTACGGTTGTCGTGGTGATATGATAAGTGTTGCCAGGGACCGCGTCGGCAGTCGGGAGAGGCTCAAGTTGTGGTGCTGTTTTCATCGCTTGTTAAATAATGGAGTGTGGATTTGGCTTCTTTACGGAACCGGCTGCCGAGCTTGTGGTGGCGGTCGGGTGAGTGTTGTCTGAGAACACCTGGCCTTATGCAGCCGCTCCGGGATTCAGAGCGTCGCACTCGACGGAAAAGGGTGATCTCATCGGGAGCCAAACAGAGCGGGTTCCATGCCTGGAAAGACCATGTTCGTAAGCAGCCGATACGCAAGCATCTGTCCTTACTGGAGCGGCTTTTGTAGAATTATCAGGAAAAACTATATCCGGCAGCAGAAAAAATGTGAAAAAATGGTTGCAGAGGCAACCGTCTTGCTCGATATGGCGCGCTTCCAAATGCGAAAAACCTCCCCCCTCCTCAGCCTGATCATCTGCGCGCTCTGCCTTCCCCCCGGACTGCATGCTGCGGCAATCTCTCATTTTAGTATCAAAGGTGCCGACGGTAAGAACGAGTCGGTGTCGGTAATCTCGAATTATTACGCTAAAAAACTGCAGTCGTATCCTGTCGCTAACGTAGACCGGCACCTGAACCCGACTTTGATGAAGGCGGCCACGATCGCCCAGGAACGGGCGCGGGCGCATTCCCGGTCACTTTGCTGGCGATACGTGAAAGAGGCGTTATTGGCCTCCGGGGCGGTTACTTCCTACCCAAAAAGTGCGTATGCCAAAGAAGCAGGGCAGGAGCTGGTGAGCAGTTTCGGCTTTAAGAAGCTTTCGATGCGCGATCCGTTCAAAGCTCCGGTCGGATCGGTGCTGGTTTACGGCGCGAGCAAAGCCGCCGGCCATGTGGAGATCAGAACTAAGGAGGGCTTCGTCAGCGACTTTCGCTCGAAGACGCCATCTCCGCGGCCGTTGTTAGGCATCTACGCCAAGTCGTAAGCGGCGTCCGCCATTGTAGCGGTGGTTGTGTCAACCACCGAACTGAACGACAAATGTTCGCCGTGGCGAACACATCAACAATTCGGTTACTGCAGCCCTGCCGCCAACGACGTGCTCAGCAGCAACGGATTAGTCCGCTAACAGACGCGAAAGAACGCTCAAAAAAAGTGCGTTGATAGGCTGCTTTTTTTCGCGGGTTTAGCGGTTAACGACTGTTTGTTTCGCGGAACTGAATTATAGGACGAGACGAGCTCGTCCCTCCGTTAGGGGATTAGCGCAAGGTCGCGTTCAGACTGATCTGCGTTCCGGCGAGAGCGGCGGAAACCGGACAACCTTTCTTGGTTGCTTCGGCGACCTCTTGAAATTTTGCGGGATCAATCCCAGGCACCTCTGCCTCGGTTTTCAGATCGATGGTAGTGATTTTTGGACCGCCCCCGACCATTTCGAGCTTCACCGTCGCCTGGGTGCTGATGTGCTTCGCCGGATGACCGGCTTTCTCGAGGTTGGAAGATAGCGCCATGGAAAAGCAGCCGGCCTCAGCCGCACCGATCAATTCTTCCGGGTTGGTCCCGGTGCCTTCTTCGAAGCGTGACGAAAATGAATAAGCGCCTTCGAATGCGCCGCTGCCGAGTTTCATCGAGCCTTTTCCCTGTTTCAGTGTGCCGTCCCAAACGGCGGATGCAGTTCTTGTTGCCATAGGCAGGCAAGGTGGTGCGTTTGTGCCGAGTTGCAACAGGAGGAAAGTGCAGAGAAGTCTCGAGCAATGAGGAGGCCAATTGCAGGGCGTCTGTGTCAGACGCCATTTTCCAAACGCCCTCTCACAGAGCCGTCGACAATGCTCAGTTCAGCAGATACTGGCGGATGAACTGGACGGTGGCGTAAAATTGGTAGTCAGCGTTCTTCTTCTTGGCGAACCCGTGTCCTTCGTCCTTCGCCAAAAGATACCAGACCGGTGTGCCTTGTTTCTTAAGCGTCGCGACGATCTGATCCGCCTCCGTTTTCGGTACGCGTGGATCGTTTGCGCCCTGCACCACAAACAATGGCTTGGTGATCCTGGTCGCATTATTGAGCGGCGCAATCTTCTCCAGGAACTCAGCCATTTTAGGCTCGCGCTCGTCGCCGTATTTGGCGCGACGGAGATCACGCCGATAACTCTCCGTATTCTTCAAAAACGTCGCCAGGTTGGAAATGCCAACGACATCGGGCGAGCACGGATCCGATCAGCGTAATTGGACGCGAGTTCAAGGGTCAGAATCGAACAAATGCGTTGCGATCTGACCCATGTCCCTGAACATTTGGGCCCGGTGGCGGCCGATAATCGGGGCGTCTTCAACAGCAGCCAGTCGAACGCAGAAATTTGCCCTCACTTATTTAATTTCGCAGTGCCGAGGCGGGCTTGTTTGCGTCCCAGCCAGGCGCCGAGCCCGCACCAGGCGGCCACAACGCCGACCGCGACGTAACTGATTCCGCTAAACCCGAACCCGAGTTCCTGTAATCCCTTGTAGGATAACGACCCCATTTGATCGCCGCAGCGGTAGCCAAATGTATCGATAAAACTCTTCGCCTTGTATTTGTCCTCGCGCCTGAGGACGGTGAACAACACCTCACGCGCGGGTCGCATAAAGGCGAAGGTGCTCGCGCGCCGCGCGATTTGAAATGCTGCCAGTACGGAAAGAACAGGCACCAGGCCCATTGCGGCAAAACCAAACAAGCTCAATGCCGGCATGAATAGAAGGGTGACGGTCACGCCGAGATACTTCATGAGACGGCCAGTCAAAAATATCTGAAGCAGCAGCGTGAGCGTGTTGACCGAAAGATCGAGTTTCGCGAAAAACGCGGTACGCGCGGCCTTATCGGTGATGCCCGCCCTGGTCAGGTCAGACTGTTGAAAGTAGGCCCATGTCGACGTCAACGTGTACAGCATGATGAACAACAACAATCCGAACAGGTAGGGCGATTTGCAGATGTGCGTAACGCCATCCCAAAATTTGCCTCCGATCGCCTTTTCGGCCCCGGCACTCTCGTCCGTGGTCGATCCGTCTCGCCGAAATTCTGCCGGAAAGAACCGGACCGACTGCGCGGCGATCTCCAAAGTTGCCGCACAGATCAATAGCAACACCCCGGTGCTGACATAGCGAACCAGAGAGGTGGTAATGATGGGCCCCAGAATGCCGCCTAACGAACCGCCGACGGCGATAAATCCAAAAAGTCGTTTGCCCTGTTCGGTGGTGAAGAGGTCGGTCATGAACGACCAGAAAATCGCAGTGGCGAAAAGGTTAAAAACACTGACCCAAACAAAAAAGCACCCGTCCACCCAGGGCTGCTTGCCCGGAGGCATATACTGCATCAGCCCAAAGAAGATGATCAGATTTAAGGCGAAGAAACGATAGGCGATGGGGATGAACTTTCGCCGCGGCATTCGGGCGACGATGGCGGAGAACAACGCGTTCGCCATGATCATGACCACGAGCACGACGGTGAACATCCACCAAAGGTTTTCGAATTGGGTCGCGCCGATATTGTCGCGTATCGGCCGGATCACGTAGTAACCGGCGAGAATCAGGAAGAAGAATAGAAATCCGAGCCAGAGAGCCCGGATCTCGTTAGGCTTAACGTCGACAACCAGTTTTAACCAATTTTTGTTCGAATCGGCCATGGCAGTCCGTCTTCATGACGGCAGGGAGGCAAAATAAATGGCGTCTGGCACAGACGCCCTGCAATTAACTGTGCTTCTTATGCCACTCGGCAAGCACCTCTTTTTCGCGCTCTGGAGTGATGCCGGCGCGAAGTTTGGCCTGGCGCTCGGGCGGTTGCGATTTGAACCAGGCCAGGGTATCGCGCGCGGTGTCGGCCAATGGCCGGAAGGTTAGGCCTTTATCGAGCGCACGTTGGATACTGATCTGGCCCATGCCGGCCTCCTCGCCGCGCGGCGGTACCCACACCGGCATGTCCGACCAGGGCGACACTTTCTCGCTTTCGAGAAAGTCCACATTTACCCAGGTGAAATTCGCTTTCGAATTCTCCGCTGTTTTCATGGTGTCGAGCATCTGTCCGACACCGAGGCGCTTGGCGGGACCGGTGGCGTTGTAAATACCGGTGGCACCGTTCTCCACCATTCGGACCGTCCATTCGGCAAGGTCGCGGCCATCGATGAACTGCACCGGATCGGTCGGATCGCCGGGGGCAAGCACTTCGCCGCCGCGATCGACCCGCACCGGCCAGTAGGTGAAGCGATCGGTTTCATCCCGCGGACCGACAATTAAACCCGGCCGTATGATCAGGGTCTTGTTAGGAAACCACTTTTGGGCTTCCGCTTCGGACAGCGCCTTCAAAGGTCCGTAAAGAGCGAATTTGGATGCGATCAGACTCTCCCGGGTTTCTTTCATCGCATCTGGGCCGGTGTACTTCGCCAGCGGCGCATCTTCGGTCATCCCGGGTTTGCTGGTATCCGCGTAAACCGAAATCGTGGAGATGAAGACGTAGCGGTCGACATTCCCTTTGAGGACCTGCGCAGAATCGCGGACCCAAACCGGCAGGGACGTTGGATTGTCAATGACGACGTCCCACCTCCGCCCTTTCAACGCGTCGAGCTTTCCGTTGCGGTCCCCAACGAGTTGCTCCACTTCTTTCGGAAGCTCGCCGGGATGACTCTTTCCGCGATTGAATGTGGTGATCTTGTGACCCCGCCCGAGAGCAAACTGAATCTGAGATGGGCCGGTGAATCCGGTGCCTCCGAGAATCAGGATGCTTAACGGCTTGGGATTTTCGGCGGCACCCGACAATCGTGAAGTTGCGCCGAATGCCACAGTGGCACCAGCGGTGGCGGAGAGTTTGATGAACTGGCGACGCGTAGGTTTCATATTAGCGTGAGTGACGACATTGAAGTTGAGAAATCCCTTACCGTGTCATTAAGAGCAAGAGATTCTTTCAATCGGGATGACGAGGACAAAACATGATCAGTCGGCGTGACGCCATACAAATGATGGCGGCGGGCACGGTCGGCGTGCTGTTGCCAGTTACGGTTTCTCGCGCTCTGGGCGCAGTGAGCACCACGGGAATGGTGATGCGGTCGGTGCCGAAAACCGGTGAAAAGATTCCTGTGATGGGGCTCGGTAGCGCGGTTACTTTCAACGTTCCGGATACACCGGCCAAGTTACAGCCGTTATCGGACATACTTTCACTTTTCGTGAAACATGGCGGGAAGCTGATCGATTCATCGCCGATGTATGGCAACGCCGAAGGGGTGATCGGCGATCTGGCGGCGAACGGGCACCTGCGCGATTCGCTATTTATCGCCACGAAGGTTTGGACAAACGGGCGGCAGGAAGGGATCGCTCAAATGGAGCGATCGTTCGCCCGCTTCCATACCAAAAAGATTGATCTGATGCAGGTGCACAATTTGGCCGATGTGGAGAGCCATATGGGAACGCTGCGGGAATGGAAGGCCAAAGGGCGAATTCGTTATACCGGAATCACGTATTCCGAGCGGCAGGGCTTTGGCGAGGTCGAACGGATCATGAAAAGCCAGAAACCGGATTTTGTGCAGATTAACTATTCGTTAGTCGATCGCGGCGCCGATCAGCGAATTTTGCCTTTGGCTCAGCAGATGGGAATGGGCGTGATTATTAACCGGCCGTTCGGCGGCGGCGGAATTTTTCGGAGCATTGCCAGTAAACCGCTACCCGCATGGGCGGCAGAGTTCGACTGTCATTCCTGGCCGCAGTTCCTGCTGAAGTGGATCATCGGGCATCCCGCTGTGACTTGCGTGATCCCGGCCACTAATAATCCGCAGCATCTGGAGGATAATATGGCGGCGGGGGTCGGACGATTGCCCGATGCACGGACGCGGCAGCGGATGGCCTCGCTGTTTGTCGGGTTCTGAACGTTAGTCGAGCTGAACGGGACACCATTCGCGTCCCATGGGAAGCAAGCTGCTTCCCGACAGGAAGCGCATGAGCACTTAAGGTGATTCCTGACACGTTGTCATCTCGAGCGAAGTCGAGCGACCTCACAATCTCGTTGTGTCGGCACGCTGTTAACATTTGGGTATCAACAGCGCGAATGCGAGGTCCTTCGACTTCGCTGCGCTTCGCTCGGGATGACCGCGGGTGGCGGGCGGTGCACCGCCAACCAGATACGCCAGTGACCTCTGTGGCGCGGAGTTGTGTTTCACCAAAACGCCGTACAATTCCCTTGTGGCAGAAGGACTCGAACTCACACGCCGGGACGCCGCGAAGCTGATCGCTGCGAGTGCCGGCGGTTTATTGATGCAGATTGGTGCATCGCGCAGCTTCGCCGCAGCCGAATCCTCAACGATGCTGACGCGCGCCATTCCGGCGACCGGTGAACCTTTGCCGGTTATTGGCCTGGGCACCTGGCAAACGTTCGATGTCGGCCCGGCTGAGGCAGAAAGAAAACCGCTCGAGCAAGTCCTGGCTGAACTCGTTAGACTGGGTGGGAAGGTAGTAGACTCGTCACCGATGTATGGCCGATCGGAACAGGTGATCGGTGATCTTGCGACCAAATTGCAGCTCCAACCGAAGTTGTTCCTGGCGACCAAAGTGTGGACGCACGGTCGCGAAGCGGGGATTGAATCAATGGAACGATCCTTCGCCCGATTTCAAACCAAGCGGATCGATCTGATGCAGGTCCACAATCTGGTCGATGTGTCGACGCATTTGCAAACCATGCGCGAGTGGAAGGCACAGGGCCGTTTCAAATATATCGGGGTGACTCATTATAATGAGAGCGCGTTTGCGGATCTGGAGAAGGTGCTCCGGTCGGAGAAACTCGATTTCGTTCAGATCAATTATTCACTGACCGAACCGGAAGCTGAGCAACGCATTTTGCCGCTCGCTGCGGAACGCGGGGTTGCCGTTGTCGTTAACCGTCCTTTTGGTGGCGGCGATCTGTTCAGTCGCCTCCGCTCAAAGTCTTTACCGGAATGGACGGCGGAGTTTGACTGTCATTCCTGGGCTCAATTTCTCCTGAAGTGGATCGTGGCGCATTCCGCCGTTACCTGTGCAATTCCTGCGACTAACAAGCCGCAGCATCTGATCGACAACGCCGGAGCCGGGGTAGGGAAGCTGCCGGATGCGAGGATGCGTCAACGAATGGTGGATTACGTGCGGACGATTTAGCGATGCCCGTAGGAGAGGTGGAACGCGATTTGGTTCGTTCTCTCCCGCTCAGCGTTGCTACTGGTTAGCGCGCCGCGGTCCCTATGAGCAGCTGCCGCTGCGATGATTTAACAACGTGCCCGGAGAGGTCGCGTTCCACCTTGAGACGGTTGCGGGTGAACGTTTTCCGTGAACTAACGGCGATCTTGCTTGGACTCCTTGCGCAGCCGCCGTTTGTGTCGGCGTCGTCCAATTTCAGTCGCGAGCAGCAGTAAGAAACCCGGGATCCAGGAGAGGAATCGGAACCGGGGGACAATCATTGGACAATTAGGACCGGGGTAAGGCAGCACCAAACGAAAGCGGAATCAAGGATCCGTGCATATCTACCGGCGCCATATTCGATTGCTGTGAGTACGTTTTCGTCGACTTTTCCTGAGCGGGTTCCGCACCAGTTTCACGGCGGACGTTCGAAGAAGCAGGCTGGTCGGCGGTTTTGTGGTAGGGATCCAGCACTCGCAGTTTCATGAAGTGCGGATTAGATGCTGCCCAGGCGAGTGCCTGTTTTTTAGTTTCGAAGAACCGATCGACTACAAGCGCGGCGCATTGCTCGAGTGTTTTGCCCGATTTGCGCGCGGCGGTGCGACTAATCACGGCGGGGCCGCTATCGACCGCGATGCAAGCCGCGTCGGGGAAGATCACTCGGCTGCCAAAGCAGATTTTCTTTGGATCGACGGCGCAATGACCGCTGCGGAGTGTAGCCCCATTGGAAGAGGCGAGCTGCGCGCCGGAGCCGATTGGCCAGTAGACGGTGACTCGTGCCAGGATCACCTGCTCTTTTGCCGTGGCCGTCGAGGCCAGACAGAGCAGACTTGGGATGATCAGTAAACGCTTCATAAATGGGCCAAACTCGGCGTTACCAATGGGTTAGCAGGCTCAGTGGGACACTGAAAAAGCTCCCTGCCTGATTCGTAACTGCCTCGGGCTGTGGTTCCCAACCCGGTGGTTTTAGGAGGCGGGTAAAATCGGCGGGTTCACCGCAATGTCAAGCGGCGATTGGAGGCAACTGCTAATCAGGCAGTCACTTACATTAGTCAAGCCGCGTGAAAGCCGGCCCAGTGCCCACCCTTAGGTCAGGCGGCTCAGTGAATTCTCGGCAACTGAAGCGCTCCCCTACTCCCAGATACGTTCTGAGATGCAGCGCTTGCCGCCGGAGAAGAGGCTGCCAACAACGGTCCCATTTTTCTATCTGCCGTTCTGCTGGAATCGTTGCGTCTGGGGGTCACGATCCGGACAGGAATGAAATGCGGATGCGAATTGGCCCAGGCCAGAGCCTGTCGCTTCGTTTCGAAAAACCGATCGACCACTAACGCATTCTTCTCAGTCACGGTCCGCCCAAGTAGCCGCGCAGCCTTCCGATTCCGGACTGCTGTGCCGGTGTCTACCGCTGCTAACCTGGTCCCGTCCGGCAGAATGACCTTGCTGCCGTACGGAATTTTTTGCGGGTCGACGGCACAATGGCCATCTCGCAAACGCAGGCCGGTGGCGCATTTGTGACGACGAGTGAAAGGGTCGGCACCTTTGCCCCCGCCAGCCCAATAGACGGTGACGCGGGCCAGCACCGATTCTGGTTTGCGGTCAACGAAGGCGGCGCCTGCCGGACTCGGCATGGACGCCAGCAAGGTAGCGACGAGTAATCCCTTCATTGAATGTTTCGGCTTCAGCCCGTTGAGGCCGATGAATCTGCACTGCGAACGACATCCCCACTGGTTTGCCACTCAGTTACAGTTCGAAACAGGCGTGGCTGGCGGTTCCCGTTTGCGGCGGAATTTCTTTGGCCCGTGGTATTTACGCTATGCGCGTAGTAGCAGATACGGCGGTAGATCAGCTGCCGGGCGAGCGAACGGCGCCTACCCTTTGCCAACAACAACCGCCTGGCGGAATTGATCATCTGGGGGGAAAGATCTTACGGGACCAGCGGAATTGTCCCACAAATGAAAACCAGTCGGCTACAGGTATTTACGAAGCCAAGGCTGAATCCGTGTTTCCCTCCCGGCGCATTCATTCGCCGGCGGAAGAGTGAGAGGTAGGTTGTTGGTATGATCCGCCCCGTTCGCATCGCCATGTGGTCCGGCCCTCGGAACATTTCAACCGCGTTGATGCGATCTTGGGAAAATCGGCCTGACACGATCGTCGTCGACGAGCCGTTTTACGCGTTATATCTGAAGCGAACGAGCAAGCCTCATCCCGGAGCTGCCGAAATCATAGCCGCCTCGGAAACCGACCAATCGAAAGTCATCGAACAGCTATTGGCCCCGCTGCCGGCCGGTAAGGTTATTTTTTACCAGAAACAAATGGCGCATCATCTTGTGAGTGAGATCGATCGGCGTTGGCTCAACGATGTCACCAATTGTTTTCTGATTCGCGATCCGGCGCAGGTCATTACTTCTTACATCCGAAAGAACGAGGGTCCTTCGCTCGATGATCTTGGTTTTGTTCAGCAGGTGCAAATATTCGAATCGGTTAGGGCGAGAACTGGTGCGGTTACTCCGGTCATCGACGCCC
>JBJMXE010000118.1:0-48956 GCA_045809745.1 Chthoniobacterales bacterium
CATGATACCGCGGCAATTTCGGATCTACTTCAACACTCCACGCGTCAATCCCGCCGCGAAGACTCTTCACGTTATCGAATCCGTGACCTTGGAAGTAAGCCGCCGCATCAAGACTGCGCGATCCGTCATGATCGTAGATCACCAGCAGATCCTGGCGTGGCCAGTTGCTTAGAATCTTTTGCATCAAGTCCTGCGTGAACAGCTCAGCGCCGTCTATCTTGACGGCCTCATGTTCTTCCCGGGTACGGACGTCGAGCAGGCGAACTGGGCTGCCCTTCTTCATCACCTCGTTTAACTCTTCGGGCTCAATTTGCAGTGCCCGATCAGCTATGTCGCTACTCACGATGTGCTCGATCGCGTCGCCGACGTCCAGATTCTCATTACGCGCACAAACGCCAGCTAGTGTCTCCTCCGGCGAAAATCCGCAGCTTGAACAACCGCCAATGTGATACTTCTGGAACAGCGCGCGCTGAGCACCGGGATAATGCTCCAGCAGCTCTCGCATTGTGGTGTTTGGGTCGATTGTCGCGGCTGGATTCATCCGCCGTAAATATACCGGCGCCCCGGCAGCACCGCAAACGGCCGGTGGCTGCGATCGACGGCATTCCGATGCGATGGCACCCTGAGCCGCGTCGAATTGCCAAGCAGAGCTATGTCATCCCGAGCGCAGTCGAGAGGCCTCGCCGGTGCAGTGTTGATCATGTAAGTAGGAGAGGTCCTTGGACTGCGCTGGATGACCACGTTCTGGTGCTGGCTACCTAGTCTTGACTAGGACAGCGCTTGGAGTTGGTACCCGCGGGTCGCCGCCCCGGAGGCACAGACATTATTGGGACGAGAGAAGCTCGTCCCTCCCTAAAGTTGCGCCGGATCCTGAAGAAGCTCGGTCACGCGTTTGAGCAAACGACCCGCACCACCGCCGTCCAGGCTCCGGTGGTCGAAGCTAAGGGTCATCTCCGCCTGAGTGATCGGGGCGAACTGTTGTTTCTCCTCGTTCCACACCGGGCTCTTTTTGCCGGCACCCATTCCTAACAAGAGCGTTTGATCGGGCAGGGGAATTGGTGTTCCCCAATCCAGGCCGAACGTGCCGAAATTCGAAACAGACGCGATGCCGCCCGACGTCATCTCAGCAGTGAGCCGGCGTTTTCTGGCCAAATCCACCAGTTCGGTATAACGAGTCGTTAATTCCCCGAGCGTCGTCTTGTCGGCCTGCCGGATCACCGGCACCATGATTCCGTCCTGCGCTTCCACCGCGACTCCAATGTCGATCGATTGCGAGCCGACCACCCGTCCTCCAATCAACCGGGCAGCGGCTTGCGGTTGCTCCGAAAGAGCGAGCGCCAGCGCGCGCAACACATATAACGCCGGACCGGGTTTTGGATCCCGCTTCGCGCGGTCCTGAAGCACTGGATCCAAACTCACCGATACGCCCACCGTGGCGAGCGGTCGCGTCCAGCTCCGGCGCATGGCATCGGCCACACCGGTACGAATGGCACTCGGTTTTTCTGCAGGTTGTCCTTCAAGTTCGCGAAGGAAACTTTCCAAATCTTTGATCGTCACGCGGCCAGCCGTGCCGGTTCCTGCGACACCAGCGAGGTCCGCCTGAGTGAGTTGCATTTCCGCCATGCGCGCGCGCACTCTTGGAGAAAGATAACCGGCGCCTTTCGTCGCTGCGGGTACGGGCAAAACGCCGCCCTGTTCCACTTGGAAATGCGATCCGGCTGCGACCTGCGGTAACTCGGCTTCGTCGATTTGGAAATGCGATCCGCTCCCGTTCTGCGTCTTGACGGCCCCGGACTTCTCCTCTTCGCGACCAGGAACTTCTTTGGCAACCTCGCCTTTCGGCGGTTCCGGCGCCCGCTTTTGAAACCGAGCGGCGTCCGCTTCGCTCGCTTCGACATAGCCGAGGACAGTACCGACGGCATATGTCCCTTTTACCTGCGCATCGATCTTTGCTATCTCGCCGGCGCACGGCGTGGTCACACCCATGACCGCTTTGTCCGTCTCGACTTCGATGATTTCCTGATCAGCGGAAACTTTATCGCCGGGTTGGACCTTGATCGCGACGATTGTCGCTTCGGCCATCGATTCGCCGAGCTGCGGCATGGTGATAGGAACTTGAGGCATAATGATTATTCCGCGAGAACCTGGCGAGCCTTGGCCGCAATCGTGCGCGCGTTAGGCCGATGTTCGCTCCAAAGATTCGGATGGTAAGGGATGGGGGTATCCTTCGCGTTCACTCGCGCTGGTGCGGCATCGAGCAGGTGAAAGCCCTCACTGGTAACACGGGCGATCACTTCGGCAGTGACGCCTCCCCATGGAAATGCTTCGCCCACGCAGAGAAGCCGACCGGTACGTGCCACCGATGCTAATACCGTGGCGGTATCGAGCGGCTTCACCGAGCGCAAATCAACGACTTCGATTTCGAATCCCTCAGCCTGGAGCTTGCTGGCCACCGCCAGCGCTTCGTGCACCATCGCGCTGTAGGTGACAATACTAAGATCGCGTCCACGCCTAACGATTCGCGCTTTGCCAATGGGCAACTTGTCTTCCGGCAGCGCGTCAGCCTTGAGGTGATAATAGAGATACTTATGCTCGCAGTAGATCACCGGATCTTCGGTGTTTACGGCATCGAGCAACATGGTGTAGGCATCTTCCACCGTTGCCGGAGTAACCACCACCAGACCGGGGTAATGGGAGTAGAGGCCTTCCATGCTCTGGCTGTGAAAGGGTCCGCTTCCTTTGGTTCCACCGGATGGCAGGCGCACCGTGATTGGACATGGCACCTGGGTTCGCCAGTAAAGGGTGCCGGCATTGTTCAGAATCTGATTCAACGCAATGCTGGAGAAGTCCGCGAACTGCATCTCCACGATCGGTCGCATCCCTTCCATCGCCGCACCGATTGCTGTCCCGACCATCGCATCTTCGCTGATCGGCGTGTTCAGTACCCGACCCGGAAATTGCTCGGCCAACCCTTTCGTCGCCTTGAACGCTCCGCCGAATTTCCCGCCGATGTCCTGTCCGTAAATGAAGACGCGCTCATCCTCGCGCAGCAATTTTGTCTGCGCCGCCCGAATCGCTTCCAGGTAGGTGACGCTCATGGAAAAAATCCGAAATCCGAAATCCGAAATCCGAAACAACCACGAATATCGAAACGGCGAAAAATCGGAACGCACACACGTTGTTTTGCGTTTCGAGTTTTGCTCATTTTGGATTTGTTTCGAACTTCAATATTCGGATTTCGAGTTTCAATCCAATTCAACCCGATCAATGAGATCGCGGTTTGTTACCGCGCACCAATCTTCATTGAGTCCATCCGGTGCGTCCTCCTGCTGCGCGGTGGCGACAGCTTCGTCGACCTGCGCAGCGATCTCTGCGCGCATTTTTTTCAAGGCATCGGAATCCAATAATTTGTGGTCGAGGATCATTCGTTCGGCCCGCAGTAGCGGATCCTGAGCGAATGGCTCGTTTCGCATTTCCGGTGGCACATAGCTGGCGTCATCATGTTCCCCGTGCCCGGCGAGTCGCAGAACGGTCGCGACTACCAGCTGCGGTGGACGGCCGGCCCGGGCGCGTTTCACTGCCGTTTCAATGACTTCGAGGCAGGCCGAAAGATCGGTACCATCCACGGTATGACCTTCGTAGCCGTAACCTTTGGCGCGATCAACCAGATGATCACAAGCGAACTCACGATCGTTAGGCGTGGAATAAGCGAAGTGATTGTTGGTTGCGACGACCACCAGCGGCACCTGCTCGACCGCCGCGATGTTCAGGCCTTCGTGGGTCGCTCCAGTCTGCATGCCGCCTTCGCCGATGGTGGTTAGGCCGACGAAACCGGTCTCGCCTTTCATCCGTTTCGCCAGCAACTTTCCGACAAGCACCGGGATCATCGCGCCGAGGTGACTGATCATTGCCAGCTGATTATCGCGCGGCCGGCCCCGGTGGATATTGCCGTCGCGACCGCGCATTGGACCCTGGCGCGAGCCAAGGTAAGTGCGGACAACATCGAGCAGGGGCTCGCCGAACGCGGAGCGGCCTGCCTGATCGCGAATCAGGGGAGCAAAGACGTCGCCCTTCTGTAGAAACATGCCGCATGCCGCGCTGACTGCTTCTTGTCCGCGACCGAGGTAGACACCACCGGTGATCATGCCGCCGCGGTAAAGGCTGGCTAATTTTTCCTCCAGCACGCGTGCCAGCAGCATCCAGCGGTATGCCTCGAGTGATCGCTTGTGCATCGACTTATTTGCCTCGGATTGCGACGACGTTTTCGCTGTCGATTTCTTACCTTTTCGCGCCGCCGCCGGAAGCATGCGAGGATTTTACCTAAGATCGGGAAAGACGCGCAAAATATTTTCCTCGAAAGCCGGGCGGTGGACCAACCTGGCCGGAATGCCAATACACCCGGATTCTGTCATCCTAAGCGCAGTCGAAGGACCTCTCCTACTTGCGGAACGCATACCGCATTTGTGAGGTCGGCGCTCCACCCGGGTCGCTCGGGATTACGGAATGGGCGTCAGCGTTGTAGTAGATCGGAGGGACGAGCTTGTCTCGTCCGAGTAAAGTGGCTGGCGGCTGGCCGACAAGACGGAGGTCAGACCGCGTCGTCCCACCCGCCTATCGGGCCGCGTAACTGGCGTTCTCAGTGTGCCCGTTTTCCGCGAGTGCGAACTGGCGCTGGTTCGGCGCTTCCCGAACTACGGCCGGCGGCTCGCTGGCGGGAGTCTGATGACGCGCCGTTAACTTCATGCCGACTAACTTGCTTACTCCGCGCTCTTCCATCGTTACGCCGTAAAGCACGTCGGCCTTCGCGATGGTCCGTTTGTTATGCGTGATGATGACAAACTGACTTTGCGCCACGAACCGATCGAGCATCTTGATAAACCGGTTGATGTTGCTCTCGTCCAAGGGCGCGTCCATTTCGTCCAGCACGCAGAACGGACTCGGCCGGACCATGTAAATGGCGAACAGCAATGCGACCGCCGTCATCGTGCGTTCGCCGCCCGAAAGCAGCGAGATCGTCTGCAATTGTTTGCCCGGCGGTTTCGCGGAAATCTCGATTCCACAATTCAGCGGATCGTTTTCGTCCATCAACGAGAGATCAGCCCGTCCGCCGCCGAACAGTTCGGTGAACATTTCCCGAAAGTTCTGTCGAACCTGAGTGAACGTCTCGGCGAATAACTTCTGCGTCGTGGAATTGATCCGCCCGATCAGATCGAGCAACTCACGCCGTGCCGCGGTCAGGTCGTTATTCTGGGTCTCCAGGAACTGATGCCGTTGCTCAAGCTCATCGTATTCCTGGACCGCATCGAGATTGACCGGGCCCATGTTGTCGAGCCGTTCGGTCAATTGCGCGATCAAGTTTTCCAGTTCCGCCTCTGACGACACGCCACTGTCTTCCCGGTCCATCGGTTCGGCGGCCGGGTCATCGTCACCTTGGTCGGTGCGCTTCAACTGCACCTTCAGCGTTTTCTGAAATGCGTACGGATCCGGCGCAAAAGTCCGAAGATCGAGGTGGTAGCGCCGCTCGACGTTCTCCACCAGGCTTTGAGTGGTCATCTGAAGCTGCGATTCCCGAACCTGATGAGACGCGCGGTCTTCGTGAAGTTCGTTTAACGAATTGCGGGCGTCGCGGAGTTCGGCCTCGGTCCCGCTCAGACCAGCCACCTGGTTCGCTCGCTTTTCGGAAAGCACAGCGATCGAATCCTGCACCGCCTGACGACGCTGACCATGCTCTTCGATAGCGGCCGTTGCCTGTTTCGATTCTTCCGCTTGTGCTGCCAAACGACGCCCGAAAGTTTCGATATCGGTTCGACGACTGGTAATAGCATCGACTAATTCGAGTTCGCGAGCCGACATTGGTTGTCGTTGCGCGATAAGATTTTCGTGACGCTGCTGTTCGGTTGCGAGCGCCAGCCGTAATTCGCCAATTCGGCCAACCAGCTCTTCTTCCTGCTCGGCGGATTCAGCGCGGGTACGATCGAGCGCTTCGCGCTTCGCCTGTTGTTCAGCCAGTAACTTTCGAGCGGTTTCGAGCTCGGTTGTCAATGCCGCGATCCGTTCCTCTGCCGAAGTGATCTGCTGTTGCAACGTTCGTTGTTCGGACGCGAGTTTCTCGACGTCTCGAGCGGCGTCATCGGATTCCCGTTGCCGAACCACAATCGTGGACGTGGCAGCGGAGTGCGCGGTATCGGCAGCGCGATACTCGATTTGAGCCTGTTCGAACGCCTGCGTCCTTTGGATGAGCAAATCTGCCGCTTCGGCCCGCTTCCCCTGTACCGTTGTCCGCTCCTTTTGCAGAGCGTCGCAGGCGTCGGTGAGCGCTGAGATTCGGTTCTTTCGGGCAAGGAGCGACTCGCTTTCGGCCATGCTGCTTCCGCCAAACAGCATTCCTTTCCGGGTAATAAACTCCCCCCTCAGCGTAGCGACCGCTTGCTGCGGCGCTGCATTCTTGCAGGTGATGGCAGCATCGAGGTCCGAAAAAATTGCGACGTGTTGAAGCAAACGCCGCATCAATGGAAGGAGCGACTCGGGCGCGCGCACAACATCGCTGGCCCAAGCTAAAGCTCCGACCGGTAACCCCGGGCGTTCTGATCCGTCGTGGTCGGTGCACCATTCCGGAACGAACAGCGCGGTCTGACCAAGTTTCCTGTCATACAGGCGATCCAGGATCGAGCCGACAACGCTCGCATCCTGGAGCACAATCGTGTGCAGTCCCCGTCCGAGGATCGCCTCGATTGCCGGCACGAATTTCGGCTCGACGTCAATTTGGCTGACCAGAGCACCGACTACGTTCGATCGAATTTCGGCAGAGTCCGCGAGACCTTTCAACAAGGCCTGAGAACCCTGGCTCAGCCCTTCTCCTTCAGCCTGTAGCTGTTTGAGCACCTCAAGCCTCGATTCCTTCTCCGTTAGGTTTCGCTCCAGACCTGCCAACTCGCGATCGATTTCGGCCAGACTGTGACGAGCTTCGTGAACCGCCTCATCTTTCGACTGCATCTCGCGCAACAACAGTTGAACATTCGCGTGCGCAGCTTCCGCATCGGCCTGAACGAGATTCAGCGCGGAGATCGCACTGTCGGAACTGATTCGGGCCTTAGCGATTGCTTGTTCGAGCTCCTTCAAATGATGCCGTGTCGAGTCGGTTCGCGCGTTGATCCCGGAGATCTCCGATTCCAGTGCGGAGATACGCGTTTCGTTTTTCGAAAACGCCACGATGAGCTGCTGCAACTCGTTCTCGCACGCTGTCCGCCGGGCCCGCATCTCGCTGGCGCGACCCTCTGATTCGCTCAGCTCCGCGCGCTTGGCCGCCAGCAGAGTCGCGGTCTTCGTTACCAGTTCGGTGACCTGTTCCATCTCAACCTGGTGTTTCGTCCGTTTCGATTCAGCGCCAGCGATCTCAGCGCGCGCTCTCGCAATCAGCTCATTCAATTCTTCAGTCCGCTGCCGGTTCAGCTCGATGCGACCGCGAAACCCGCTGATTTCACTGAGCAACCGCTCGCTTTCCGCGCGCGCCTCGGCGATCTCGTTGTCGGTCTCCTCAACGCTGCAACGCATTTCTTTGAGCGCGTTTTCTCGCTGCTCGATGCTCTCGCGCGCCGTGCGTTCGGTCTCGTTAATCCGCTCTAGTTCCGACCGGCACTGAGTGAGCTCTCGTTCGAGAGTGTCCAGCTTCCGGCGGGAATGATGAGTATCGAGCACTTGCAGATCCGCCAGTAAAGCCTGGTAGCGGCGTGCTTTGCCCGCTTGACGCTGCAACGAACCGATCTGTCGTTTTACTTCTTTGATGATGTCGCCGATGCGCAACAGGTTCGCTTCGGTCGCTTCCAGTTTGCGCAGCGCTTCCCGCTTCTGCGTTTTATACTTCGTGATCCCGGCAGCCTCTTCGAACACGGCCCGCCGGTCTTCCGGCTTCGAGCTAAGAATCAGATCGATCTTGCCCTGTTCCATCATCGAGTAGGCGCTGCGGGCAACTCCGGTGTCGGCAAAGAGCGACTGAATGTCTTTCAGCCGGCAAAGAGTTTTGTTCAGGAAATATTCCGAATTACCGTCGCGATACACTCGGCGCGTGACCCGAACATCATGCCAGTCGGTCCCGAGTTCTGCGGTGCAATCGGTTAGGGTGAGTGAAACTTCAGCGAAACCTAACGGTTTCCGGGTATCCGCCCCGTTAAAAATCACGTCCGCCATTTCGCCCCCGCGGAGCGATTTGGCCGACTGTTCACCGAGGACCCAACGCAGCGCGTCCAGGACATTCGACTTTCCACACCCGTTAGGACCGACGATCGCGGTGATCCCTTCATCGAACTGAAAGGTGGTTTTATCGGCGAAGGATTTGAAGCCGAAGAGCTCGAGAGATTGGAGGTGCATGCCGGGTGGGTCCGATGAGGAATGGACGTTGGCGCTAAATACGATGTTTGGCTAAAACTGACAAGGCAAAACCCACAAATTGTGGGGGTGGTCGGCCGCGCCTACACCATATTGTGGCCGGAGGTCGGGGAGGCTCTGTTTAGCCCTGTCTATATAGAGAGACGAAACCACGCCTTCAGGCCTACGGCAAATCCGCAGGCAGAGTCGCTTGCGGCCTTGTGCAACTTTTGGCGTTCACGCACCATCGCCCGCATGCCAGAGGGAAAATCGTTGCCGGGACAATCGCAACGGGAGGAAAATCAACTCGTCCGCGGGATCGGCGTTCCCGGCCTGACCGCCAATATCGTCAACGCAACAGTCGGCGCGGGGATCTTCGCGCTTCCAGCGGCAGTCGCCTCCCAGATGGGATCCGCGTCGCCCCTCTCATATCTGATTTGCGCCGCCGCCATGTGCCTGTTCGTGACTTCGTTCGCCATGGCCGGAAGCCGCGTGTCCCTCACCGGCGGTTTGTATGCTTATGTCGAAGTGGCGTTCGGCCGATATCCCGGCTTCATCGCGGGTGTGCTTTATTTTCTGACCGCGATACTCGCCGTGTCTGGAATTGTGGACCTGATCGCAAGCTCGGTTGCAGGATTGATTCCGGCGCTGGGAACTCCGATCGGCCGCTCCATTATTATTTTCGCCCTCCTGGCATTATTGGTCGCCATCAACATCCGTGGCGTGGGAGTCGGCGCTCGCGCGGTTGAAGCAGTCACCCTGATCAAATTAGCGCCCTTACTTTTGTTCGTGGTAGCCGGACTGTTCTTTCTGCGAGCGGACGCGTTCAGCTGGCAGGGCTGGCCGCCGGGCGAAAGGGTGGGCCGCAGTGTGCTGCAACTTCTCTTCGCGTTCGTCGGAGTCGAAGTGGCCCTCGTTCCCAGCGGCGAGGTGAAGAACCCATCTCGTACTGTTCCGCGGGCGATCTTCGGTGCGCTGGCGATCACGACCCTTCTTTACCTTGGCATTCAGCTGGTAGCGCAAGGCTTGTTAGGCAACAACCTTGCCGCTGCCGGAGACGTGGCGCTCGGCGAAGCCGCGGCTCGCATTATCGGCAATGCCGGCCGCACCGTAATGCTTTTAGCACTGGCGGTATCGGCATTTGGCTGGGTTGCCAGCGACATCCTGAGTTCGCCCAGGATTATCTTTGCCTTCGGACGTGATGGCTTTCTTCCAAGATGGTTTGCGCACGTCCATTCTCGATTTCGAACACCAGTCGTCGCGCTGATTACCTATGCGGCCGCGGCGTTCGCACTTTCCTACAGTTCCAGTTTTCAAAAACTCGCGGTGCTTTCGAACATCGCAGTGTTGTCGCTATACATTCTGTGCTGTGCCGCCGCGCTTGTGCTTCAGCATCGAAATGTGCAGGGAGATGGTCCGCCGTTCACCTTTCGCGGTTCGTGGCTGGTGCCAATTCTGGCCATCGTCGCGAGTGTGTGGATTCTGGCGCACTCCACGCAACGTGAGTTCGTTCTCATCCTTTGGACGCTCGTGATCGCCTCGACTCTGTATTTCGTTCGGAGCTTCGTCGGGGCTGCGAATCGTCGCGGCTCGTGACATAAGTGAGCGCCTCCAGCGCTGGTGGCTAACAACGGCCTCCGAGATCGCGTTCCACCGCTGTACCAGCCGGTGACATCGTTCCCGGATGGCTAGCGGGAAATTCAACCGCGGAATGGAAAATTCGAACTGAGACGAGGTGGATCGAGACCTCCGGGAGTCGATACCGAACTCAACCGCAGCGAAAGGTGCGGCAAGAATACAGCGCGATGCCTTCTCGCATCGTCCGTTTCGGAGACTGCGTTGCAACTGCGCCGCGTTCAACACCATTTGAACAGGCGAACCGCGCAGATTTGGTTTAGCGTCAGCTCATGCGCCAGAATTACCTCGACGAATACTTCTCGTTTCTCCGTTTCCCGAGCGTTTCCACGGACGGGTCGTATGCGCCGAAAGTGAAACAATGCGCTGAGTGGGTATCGCAAAAACTGAAGTCGATAGGCTTGGAAGCCGAGGTAGTAGCGACGGCGGGCCATCCGGTGGTTTGGGGGAGGAACAAGCATAAGGAAGGTCGTCGCACGGTTTTGATTTACGGCCATTACGACGTTCAACCGCCCGATCCGCTCGATCTTTGGACGTCGCCCCCATTCGAGCCGGTGCTGAAAGACGGCTATGTTTACGCCCGCGGAGCAACTGATAATAAGGGGCAGATTTTCGCTCACATTCTCGGCGTTGAAGAGTCGATGAAGGAGCGCGGCGATTTGCCGGTGAACCTGCATTTTGTGATTGAAGGCGAGGAGGAGATTGGCAGCGGAAATCTCGGTCCGTTTCTAAAACAGCATCAGTCAGAGCTGAAGTGCGACATCGTGGTGGTATCGGACACCGGAATGATCGCGGAACGCACACCGACTTTGAGCTACGGCTTGCGCGGTGTTGTTGCATTGGAGCTGAAGGTAACCGGCCCCAAAATCGATCTGCACTCCGGAATCTATGGCGGCGCGGTTGCGAATCCGGCTGCGGCTTTGGCCCGTCTGCTAGCGAGCATTCATGACGACCAGGGGCGAATCCTGATTCCCGGCTTTTATGACGACGTGGTTCCTTTGCAGGACTGGGAGCGTGAAGCATGGCGAAAGCTTCCGGTTAATGCCGACGAAGAGGTCTTGAAAGAGACCGGCGCATCGGCGCTGTTTGGGGAAGCGGGATACAGCACGCTCGAGCGACTGTGGGGGAGGCCCACTGCGGAAATCAACGGGTTAGGCGGCGGGTATCAGGGACCCGGCACCAAAACCGTTATTCCGAGCTACACCATGGCCAAGCTGACGTTCCGCCTGGTGCCTAACCAAAACGGCGAGCGTATCGTGGAGCTGGCCAAGAAACATCTGCAGAGCAAATGTCCACCGGGTGTATCTCTCGAAGCGGTCGGTGGGCACAGCGGTCCGTGGTACCTGACCGATCCCAAGTCGCCGCTGGCCGAGGCCGCGCAGAACGCCTTGCGAAAAACGTTCGATCGGGATGTCGCTTTAATCCGGGAAGGCGGAAGTATTCCGATCGTTTCGCAGTTTCGGGATATTCTCGGGGTCGAGACTCTGCTCATCGGTTTGGCGCTGCCAAACTGTCGCGCCCACTCGCCTAACGAGAACTTTCCCGTCGAAAATCTGGAAGCGGGCGTGCGGATGAACAAAGCCGTCCTGCAGGCGCTGGCTGGTTGAACAACATGACTCGTTTGGCGAAACTATTCCTGCTGTCGGCGTTATTTGTCGGTCTATCCGGCGATGCCAGATCTGCGTCCGACACCTTCATGGGCAAGGTAAAGGACTTCATAACCGGCACACCAACGCCGGCTCCGACTCCGAAAAAGAAAAAGAAGTCGAGTTCTACGACCACCGCCAGGAAACGTTCTCCGACACCCACTCCGCGCTCCACCGCATCGCCCCGGCCGAAATCATCGCGCTCGCCGCGGCCCACCGCTACGCCCTCGTCTAAACCTTCGCCTCATCCCTCTGAGACGCCGGAGGCGTCGCCGTCGGAGAGTCCGGAGCAATCACCAGCCGAAAAGGAGTCGCCATCGCCATCCACCGAGCCGGAAGAGACTGCCACAGATCGATCTGCTGCGCCTGAACTGACACCTTCCGCGTCGCCATCAGCGACGTCCAAGAAATCCCAGACTGCTTCCCCAAGTGCTACTCCCACAAAAGGAGGAACGGCGCCCGTCAGCATCCAACCATCGGAAATTATCGGTTACGAAAAGTATCCGGCACGTGTGCGCAAAATTCTCGATGTGGCACTCGAGCTAACGACTCGTAATCTGGGTTACAAATACGGATCAGCCGATCCCGCGAGCGGAGGAATGGATTGCTCGGGGTTCATCAATTACGTGCTGCAGCAGGTTGGGATGAAGGACGTGCCGCGCGACGCTCGCGAACAGTATATCTGGGTTCGGAAAGCCGGAACATTCCAGGCGGTGCTGGGGCGCAGCCCGGACACCTTCGAGCTGGACGCGTTGAAACCGGGCGATCTGCTATTCTGGGCCGGCACCTACAAGGTGGATCGAGATCCGGCGATTACTCATACGATGATTTATCTCGGCCGGGAAAAAGCGACGAACCAAAGGGTCATGGTCGGAGCTAGCGACGGTCGCACTTACAAAGGCCAATCGCGCTACGGCGTTAGTGTGTTCGATTTCAAAATGGCCGGCCGAAAGGTGACCTCTTCGAATGAACCGGGCCCGACCTTCGTTGGCTACGGCAGTATTCCTGGCTTGAAAAAGGTGGAAGCGGAGTAGCGGCAGCTTCCGGTTAGCGCGGCAGACGGGGTGAGGAGTGCGGCGATCCTTCTCCGCGCTGGTCGGCGTCAGATTCGTCCATGTCGACCGAAGGCACTGATGGCGAGCCTAACGGCTTCGCTGCCTCCACCGGCTTGTTGATCGTCCGCATCAATTTCAGGTCCCCGGAGTAGCGCACGAAAGCGGCGATGAGCAGCAAAACGATTGCTAACACAATCACCCGTTGTTCGTTCCTGGTAAGGGCGAACAATCGTGATTTCATTCAATCGGCATATCTAACCGGATCGGTTAGGCCGGCTTCGCGGAAACCATTCAGTCTCAGTTGACAGGAATCGCACCGTCCACAGGCCCTGCCATCCGGCAGCGGATCATAACAGCTGTGAGTCAAGCCGAGATCAACGCCTAACGATACCGCGCGTGAAATGATGTCCGCTTTCGTCATTTCGATCAACGGTGCGTGAATTTTGTATCCGGCGCCTTCGAGTCCTGCCTTAGTGGCGAGATTAGCCAGCTTCTCGAAGGTGGCGATAAATTCCGGCCGGCAATCCGGATAACCGCTGTAGTCGATCGCATTCACTCCGATGAAGATGTCACTTGCGCCAATTACCTCCGCCCAGCCCAACGCATGAGCCAGGAAAACCGTATTTCGCGCGGGAACATAGGTCACGGGAATCCCGCTCGACATCTGCTGCTCGGAACGCGATTTCGGCACATCGATGGAATTTGTTAATGCCGAACCGGCGAAGATGGAGGGATCGAGTCGAATAACGGAGTGAGCGGCCGCACCTAACGATTTGGTGACTGCTGCAGCGGCCTTGAGTTCGGTTCGGTGGCGCTGCTGGTAATCGAACGATAGCGCGTAAAGCTCGAAGCCGGCCCCTTTCGCAATTGCCAGCACCGTGGCGGAATCAAGACCACCGCTGACCAGGACGACCGCCCGCCGGTTAGTGGCCATTCCGGCCGGATCGCCCCGCTCTGGTTGAGCGATACTCGGCGTGCACCGACAGCGCTATTCCACCGCGAGCTGAGAATTCGGCGTTGATTTCAGCCTCGCGCGGCGCGCAGGCGCGCACAAAGTCGTCGAGAATACGATTGGTTACCGCCTCATTGAACGCCGCGACATTCCGATACGACGCCAGGTAGAACTTCAGCGACTTACTCTCAACGCAAACCTCGTCCGGAATATACTCGATCTCAACACGCGCGAAGTCCGCCTGACCGGTGACCGGACAAACGGACGTGAAATCATCGGTCTCGAAACGGATGCGATAATCGCGTTTCAATGGGTTCGGGAACGTCTCCAGCCGCGCCTCTTCAGGCGAAGCAGGAACTCTCGCCTCGCTGCGGCCCAGGAGGGTGAGACGATCTGATTTTTTTGCCCGGGGCATACCGGAATTAAACGTGGTCCTCGGCTTTCCTCCACTAATTTCCCGCAGCTCACATTTTAGGCCGTCTGTGTCAGACGGCAGCTTTGAGATGGCATCTGACACATGCGCCCTACAATGGAATGTGCCCGATTGACCCGCCCTAATCCGGGTGGCGCAGCATGGGATCTCTCAGCGCCCGTTCGCGATCACCGTTCTTCAGGTAGTTTCGGTAGTCCGCTTTGATGCTGTTTTTCATTTTCCAATGGGTGCCATCGAAGCCGCGCCATTCCCGCAGTAGAAATGGAAAATTGGCATCGATCGCGAACACATCTTTTCCACCCGGATGCTCGATTTCGACCTCGATGACTCGGCTGCCGACGCTCCACTTGATTCGGCCTGGTCTGAGTCCGGCGAGATCCTTCGCCTTCGGCGCGAGACTAAATCCGAGATCGATTTCGAATTCCCCGGTCGGCTTGGCGAAGTCGATTGTTCGGACGCGTAGCGGCAGTTCGTCGTAGCTGATGGCCGGTTTCGGACCTAACGGGTAGCTGAACGGACTGCCGCTGCCCGAATAGCTCTCAGCCAGATAAGTCCAAGTGATCTTTCCTGGTTCGCGCGTTTCTCGCAGACTGCGCGAAATATTTCCGATCCCGTCGTTTCCGCTGAACGACAGCCGAGCCAGGGACATTGTATCCATGCGCCAGAGAGCTTCGAGCGCGTGCTGCTCCATCACCAAACCTCGTGGAATGGTAGCCGTCTGGTTCATCCGGATTGCGGGAAGTGCTCCCGGCTGTTTGGTGGGCTCGGCTACCGGCGCCAGGTCGGCCTGCGAAACAAACTGCGGTGTCAAGATGACCGTCAGCTCACACTGATGCGGCTCGCCATCGCGCGGGAACTCCGCCTGGTAGAAATCGATTTCCGATTTTCCATCGCCCCAGTAACTGCGATTTGTGAGAAGGGTCGGGACAAACTGCGCAACGAGTCCGTGGCAACAAAGGAGAAAAACACAAAAAGCCGCGGTGAAGAGACGGGCCATAACCGAAGGTTTCACTGTCTTGGGCAAACGGCCAAGTGCTAAGGTTTAATCGAGATGACGCCTACGCCGCCACCGGATCGCACCGGAATCATCGACCTGATCGGGCACGACGAAAAAACCGGCGAAACGGTGTTGGTGATGGAGGAGTTCTCTTCCTGGACAGGCTCCGATGAGCAGCTTCACGCGCTTCAGGAACGGTTTAACGCCTACGCGTCGTTCCTGCTGGACGGAGAATTGGAAGAAACGCATCCGGAGCTTTCTGGAAAGAACGCGCGGATCGAACTGCGATGTGCGCACATGCCGGACCCGCGCGCCCTCGATTTGTTAGGCATGATTCACGACCAGCTGGAATTCCAGAGCGTTCGGATGGAAGTGATCGTTAAGGACCAGTCCGAACACCAGAAGTTGTAAGCGCCCCGGGCAGCATCAGGCGGCCGGGCTGTTGTGGCGGCGGCGGCAGCCTAACGGTCCAACATTTGTCCTAATCGTAAGAAGATGCTCGCTGGCGTGCCGAGTTCGTGCTTGAGCATGACATCGGCGTCCCATGGGTTGTTGATTTTGGAAATGGCGATCAGCTGTTTCGGCGAGAGTCGTCCGCAGTAATACCACGGCGAAACGAGCGCCGTGTTGATGAGCGGGAAATCCGAGCCGTACATTAGTCGGCCTTGAAATTCCGGCCGGCGCAGAGCTTCTTTGAGAAAGAAATGTTTGTTGATCTGGGTGAGCGAAGAAATGTCCGAGTAAAGGTTTGGATATTCTGACGCCATTCGCGCGAGCCGGTCGCTGCTTCGTTCGCCATGATATTTTCCGGTGGAGGCGATATGCGCAGCGATCACCTTGACGCCCAGCTTCAATGGCAATCGGAGTCTTTCCGGATCACAGAGGTCATCGGCCGCGGAGGAAAAGGAGCGTTCCTGCCCGGCGTGGGAAAGGAGCGGAAGATCCAGCTCTACCAATTTTCGATAGAACGGCTCAAGGCGCGGATCGGCTGGGTCGATTTCCATGATCGACGGGATCCATTTCACCAGCACGGCGCTGTTAGTCCTGGCCCAGTGCAATCGTTCCAGTGCGTCCGGGCGGTACGGATTTATGGATGCTCCGAAGAGGAGGTTGCTGTGCCGCGCCGCCGCTGCGGCAACGAATTCGTTAGGCACGTAAACTTCGGTACGGCTTCGGTCAAGGGTACCGTTTGTGATCACGCCATCGAGCGCAAGCAGCACGGCCTTTTTCACATAGCGACTTTGCCCGAGCGTCTCTGAGATGTGATCGGCGATCAGGTCGTCCCCTTTCTGTTCTACTTCCTTTGCCGAGACCCCAAACGACTTGATGTAAACTGCAAATTTCCAACTATCTCTCAGCTTTCGTGAAACAAAGCAGCCGCTTCCGCCGGCGCCAATGCCCGCGATGTGGCAGTGCATGTCGAGAATGTCGGATGGCAACGGCTCGATTGGCCGATACGGGCCGGCCGTGGCCAGCTTCAGCACAACAATGCACAAGGCGATCGCAAGCGCTGATCTCCAGAGGCGTCGAATCACTCGTGACATCGTGTTGCGGGCGCTCGGGCACCGGTCTACGTGATCAAACACCGACAGCTAGCTGAAAAGGCCGGCAGTCATAGACCGCCGCTACAGAAGATCAATAGCGCAGGAACGAAATAACCGGCGTGGGCTCGAGCTTTTTTCGACCTTGTAAAAAGTCCAATTCGATGAGGAATATCGCTGCGACCAAATCTCCGCCTACTTTCTTAATGAGAGTGACTGCCGAAGCGGACGTTCCGCCCGTAGCGAGCAAGTCGTCGATCAAAACCACTTTTTCGCCGTTTTCGATCGCGTCGATGTGCAATTCCATCTCCGCTTCGCCGTATTCCAAAGTGTAGGCGGCGGTCTCCGTTTTATATGGCAGCCGTCCCTTTTTTCGCAGCGGAACGAAGCCGATTCCAAGCTCGTAGGCCACGGCCGATCCGAACAGGAAACCGCGGGCGTCGATGCCGACCACCTTATCGATCTTTTTCCCGCGACATTCCCCAAGAAACAGGTCGACTGACTCCCGGAACAACGGGCCGTCCTTGAGGATGGTGGTGATGTCTTTGAAGACGATCCCCGGCTTTGGAAAATCGGGCACGTCCCGAATGGTGGTCCGGAGTCGGTCGAGCACCTTCGGGTTCATGGCCGCGATGCTACTGGCTGGAGGACAAAGGTCAATGCGTTCGGGAACGGGGTAGCTTCTCCATTGCGAACGGGGCAGCCGGCTTCTAACATACAGGCTCTCTCGTGGACCGATACCTCCTGATCCTCTCCACCTTGTGCTTTTTAGCGGCTGTGGCGCGCACCACGATCGCGTTTCGTGCCCGTACTTTTCCGCGAGGCCGGTTCAATTTTTTTGCTATCGCAGCCGGTTTCCTGTTCCAAAGCGGATTCCTGAGCATTCGAGGCCATGAGGTAGGCCGTTGTCCTCTGACAAACCTGTTTGAGGTGTTCGTCTTCCTGGCCTGGTCGGTAGCGTTGATCTATATGCTGGTCGGCCCTGCTTACCGGCTATCGCTCATGGGCGCGTTCACCGCGCCTTTGGTAGTGTTGCTCCAAGGCTTCGCCTTGTTGGCTCCGATCGATGTCAGACATCCGAGCCGCGTTCCACCAAATCCGTGGCTGGAATTTCACGCTTCGATGTCGCTAATCGCATATGGCGTGTTCGCTTTAGCCTGTATCGCGGGCGTGATGTATCTCGTGCAGGAACGGCAACTTAAAACCCGGCAGCTACATTCCATTTTTTATCATTTGCCGCCCCTGACCGAGCTGTTCGCTGCGATTACGAGGTTACTATGGTGGGGCTTTGCCCTGTACACTTTAGGACTGATTTCGGGGTTTTTCGTCGGGCAACCGCTGCCGCGGGTTCAAATCTTCTGCGCTTTCGGCGTGTGGGTTCTATATGCGGCGATCTTGAACGGGCGGCACCTCCGCTGGTTTGCTCCTCGGCGGGTGGCGGCTCTTTGCATCGGTGGCTTCGCCGCCGCCATGACGCTGTTGTGGGGAATAACGTTCAGCTCGCAACTTCACTGATCCGATGAGGGTTTTTTGCGTCGGCCTCAGTCATCATACCGCAAACGTCGAAACCCGCGAACGGTTCGGACGCAGCGTGGAGACCGAATGTCGGCTCCGCGAAAATGGATGCGCCGAAGCTCTCGTTCTGGACACGTGTAACCGGGTCGAGGTTTACGCCGCCGCCGACACTCCGATCGCGACGGACGAGGTTGTGAAATGCGTCGCGCGGAATTTTGATCACAACGTTTCCACCGATACGTCAACCTTCTATCGTTACGAAGACGGCGATTGCGCACAGCACCTCTTTCGAGTGACATCCGGACTCGATTCGATGGTGGTCGGTGAAACCGAGGTCCTCGGGCAGGCGAAGAAAGCTTACGAGGCTGCTCGCGCCAGCGGCGCTGCCGGGCCTTATCTGCACCGGCTCTTTCAGAGAGCTTTTCGGGTCGCCAAACAAGTGAGGTCCAACACCCATATCACCCGCGGCGCCGTGTCCGTCGGGTCAGTGGCGGCCGAGCTGGCCGGCAAAATCTTCGGCGATCTGAAGAAGTGCAGTGTTCTCCTGCTCGGCGCAGGCGAAGCGAGCGAGCGCACTGCTCGAGCGCTGGTGTCGCGCGGCGTTACAAACTTACAGGTCAGTAATCGTTCCGCGGAACGGGCCGGCGAGCTGGCAAATCTCGTTAGGGGAACGGTGGTACCGTTCGACTGCTGGTTCGAACACTGCCAAACGGTCGACATTTTGATCACATCGGTTTC
This sequence comes from Chthoniobacterales bacterium, assembly GCA_045809745.1. Taxonomy (GTDB): domain Bacteria; phylum Verrucomicrobiota; class Verrucomicrobiia; order Chthoniobacterales; family UBA10450; genus DATFCK01. Next base: position 18,874 of record JBJMXE010000118.1, read on the forward strand.
GGTCGAAACCCCGCTACTGACTTGCCAGAACTTCGAAGCGGTTGCCGCGCGACGAGCGAGCGCGCCGCTCTTTATCATCGACATCGCGGTGCCGCGAAATGTCGAGCCGGCGGTGAACGATTTGGAAAGCGTGTATCTGTACGACATGGACGCGTTGCAACTGGTGGCGCAGCAAGCGTTGACCATGCGGCGGCAACAAGTGGGGGCGGCCGAAGAAATCATCGGCCAACATGTGACCGGTTTCTGCGCCGCGTTAGCGCGAGGAGTAGAATCGCGAGGATCAGTAAACCGCCCGTCGTCGGACCAGCGGCAACAACACTCCAGCGATCAGGAATTTGGCGAACATTATCGAGCGGCGACGCCATCGTCTTAGCGATTTACCGGCGGCGAACACAGCCGCTGACTAACCGGTGAAGCAGCAGATCATTCTCGGCAGCCGCGGCAGCGATCTGGCCTTGACCCAGGCACGGATGGCGGAGACGGCGCTTCGGGCCCGATGGCCTGAGGTCGAGATCGCCATCGAAGTCATCAAAACCAGCGGCGAGGAATCGGCGAACAGCGCTGGTGCTATCCCAGAGCCGCAGGTCGACCGGGCCGGACGAAAGGGGCTGTTCACCGCTGAGATCGAGCGAGCACTAACAGCCGGCACAATCGATTTGGCGGTGCATAGCGCCAAGGATCTGCCGAGCGTTCTGGGCGCCGGCACCGAGATCGCGGCTGTGCTGCCTCGAGCGATAACCCACGATGTCCTCGTGACTCTTGCCAAGGCCGATATTCAATCGCTGCCGAGAGAACCCACCGTCGCCACCGGAAGTGTACGGAGACAACATCAGCTTCGATGGATCCGTTCCGATGTGGTGGTTCCCGATTTGCGCGGCAACGTTCCAACCCGGGTGCGCAAATTGGTCCAAAATAACTGGGATGGCGTGGTGCTGGCCGCCGCAGGACTTGAGCGACTCGGTATGGCTGTCACTGGGGAATCCGTCGATTTTGAAGGCACGGAGATCTTCTTTTCCATTTTGCCGCCCGAGGTATTTGTGCCGGCGGGAGGGCAGGGAACGATCGCGTTACAGACTCGCTTGTCGGATCAGCGGAATCGATCGTTAGCTGAAAGCATCAGTCATTGGTCTACGGCGGTATGCCTCCGGGCGGAACGAGAGTTCTTGCGGTTGTTGAAAGCCGACTGCAACGAACCCGTGGGAGTCCGTGCGATGGTGGAGGGAGATCTGATGAAAATCCAAGGTCAGCTCTTCGAGCCGAACTCTGATGAACCCAGGCAAGCGGTCGTAGAAGGCCATGCTGAGAATGCGGAGCAACTCGCTGCCAATCTGTTACAGCAAATCAATGGCGACAAAATCGAAAGCTAAGGTGTCCCTGGTCGGTGCCGGTCCCGGAGATCTCGGGTTAGTCACAGTGCGGGCAAAGCAACGCATTGAGCAGGCTGATGTGATTGTTTACGACAGCCTGGCAAACCCCGAAATGTTGAGCTGGGCTGGGGATGATGCGGAAATTATTTATGCGGGCAAGCGAGCGGGAGAACACACCCTGAAGCAGGAGGAAATTACCGCGCTTCTGATCAGTAAAGCACGGGAGGGGAAGAATGTCGTTAGGCTGAAAGGCGGCGATCCTTTTGTGTTTGGTCGCGGAGCGGAAGAAGCGCAAGGAATCGCGGAGGCGGGAATCTCTTTCGAGATTGTCCCGGGTATTACTTCCGCGCTCGCCGGACCCGCGTATGCCGGCATCCCGGTCACTCACCGTGCTGAAAACTCGCATTTCACCGTCTTCACCGGTCACGAGGACCCGGCGAAAACGGAGAGTGCGATCGACTTTAAGGCATTGGCTAATCTCGGTGGCACTCAGGTGATGTTGATGGGAGTCGAGCGCATTGAATCAGTCGCCCAGGCGATGATGAAAAACGGAGTGGCGCCGAGTTTACCGGTAGCCTTGGTGCGATGGGCGACGACGGGTCGGCAGGAGACGCTTACCGGTACCGTTCAGGACATTGGCCAAAGAGTGCGGGAGACCGGATTTGAGGCACCGGCGGTGGCCGTGTTCGGACATGTGGTCAAGCTTCGAACGGATCTGAATTGGTTTGAAGGGCGGCCGTTATCCGGCAAACGAATCGTGGTGACGCGCACGCGCAAACAGGCCGGCGTGCTGAGCCAGAAATTCCGGGAGCTCGGAGCGGATGTGATGGAGATTCCTACCATTCGGATCGAGCCTCCCACCAATCTTCGGGACTTTGCCGAATTGGTGCAGGATGCGCACGGCTACGACTGGATCGTGTTCACCAGCGCCAACGGAGTCGACGCGTTTTTCGATCTGTTTTACAAGCTGTATGACGACGCGCGGGAAATAGGCGCAGTCAAGATCGCCGCCATCGGTCCGGCCACCGCGCAACGGGTCCGGGAGTTCCATTTCCACGTTGATTTGCAGCCGGAGGAGTTCGTGGCTGAAGCGGTTGTTCGGGAGTTCAAGAAGCTGGGCGATGTGGAGAACCTGCGCATTCTCCTCGCCCGGGCCGAACAGGCGCGGGACGTGCTTCCGAAAAGTCTTTCAGCTTTGGGAGCTATTGTGGACGAGGGATTTGCTTACCGGACGGTAATCGAGACGCGGGATATCACCGGCGCTCGCGACCGTTTTACCGGTGAAGGCGCCGATCTGATCACCTTTACCAGTTCCTCCACGGTCGAAAATTTCATGGCTTTGGGTTTACCGTTACCAGAGGGGGTCAAGATCGCCAGTATCGGACCTATTACCTCGCAGACCGTGCGGCAGGCTGGGCTAAAGGTGGATGTGGAAGCGCGACGTCATGACATCGAGGGATTGGTGGATGCCGTTAGAAAATTTTTCGGAGCTGATCATGGAGACGAGTGACCCGATTGCGGTGCCGGATGAGTTTGCGACGGCGATGCAGCAGCTAAGCGCTGAGGCCAAAAAGACGTTGGTTCCACCTCCTCGGCCTAACCGGTCGGTGGACACAACTGCCGCGCCAAGTTCCGAAGCGGTCGAAACTCGTTTGCAGAACCTCGAGAAAACTTTGGTCCGGAAACTGGACGACCTGGGGCGCGCTCTGGTGCAGTCCAAGCCTAACGATCTGGGTCCACGGCTGCAGCAGATCGAGGAACAACTCGCCGCGATCCGTAATACGGAAAGTGTGAATCAGCGTCTGTTTGATTCGTTGCACGACGAGCTGCTGAAGTACCGCGACAATTTTGTGCATGAATCGCTTCAGAAGCCGTTCATTCACGACCTGGTTCATCTTTTCGACGATCTCACCAGCCTGGCTGGTCAGGTTCAGACTAATGGACAGGAAACCAAGAAGCGGGCTCACGTGGCGCAATGGCACGACAATCTGGAGAATGCCATTCATTCGCTGGTCGAGATTCTTCACCGATTCGACGTTAAAGAAATCGAGCAGAAGGACGTCGTTGATCGAGCATTGCATCGGGTCGTGAGTTACGAACCGGCCGATTTCCCGGAAGACGACGGCCGAATCGTGATGCGCTTGAAGCGCGGTTTTCTCTGGCGGGACAAACTCATCCGGCCGGAGGAAGTCATCGCGAAGCGCTGGGACTAAAGACTTTCCGAATGCCGGATGACAATTCCGGCGTTGCCACCGGCTCCAGGTCGCCCGTTTTCCGGCCGGAACCCCGCCGAACGCATCAGCCGCGCTGTCGATTTCCCACAGGAAACCGGCATGGAAACTGCACCTGCACACCGGAATCTCGAAACCTGAGAATTTCTGCACCCTCATGTCTGAACGCAAAGCAATCGGAATCGATCTTGGAACCACGTTCTCGGCCGTTGCTCACATCGACGCCTACGGCAAGCCGCAGGTCATTCCGAATTCCGAGAATGAGCGGATCACTCCGTCGGTAATTCTTTTTGAGGGCAGCAACGCCGTTGTCGGGTCAACCGCACGCAACAGCGCGGTGGCCGAGCCGGAGAAGATTGTCGACTTTGTGAAGCGCGAAATGGGGAAACCCAAAGAGCACTTCCACCGCGAATTCAACGGCAAGAAATATTCTGCGGAAGAGCTGTCGGCCATCATCCTGCTGAAGCTGAAGAATGATGCCGAGAAGTATCTGAAACAGCCGGTTACCGATGTCGTCATCACGGTACCGGCCTATTTCAATGATGCCGAGCGGACAGCCACGATCACGGCGGGCCAGCTGGCGGGGCTGAATGTACTCCGGATCATCAACGAGCCCACGGCAGCCGCTTTGGCCTACGGACTCGATAAGCTCGACGAAAAGCAGACCGTGTTTGTGTTCGATCTCGGTGGCGGAACTTTCGACGTCACCATCATGCGGATTGACGATCACAAGCTCGACATCATCGCTACGAATGGGGATCACCGGCTCGGGGGCAAAGATTGGGACGACGTGATCGTCAATTGCGTGGCCGAAGAGTTCGACCGTGTTCACGGCGAGAATCCTCTCCTCGATTTGCAAAGTTATCAGGATCTACAGACCCGATCCGTTGCCGCTAAAATTCAGCTTTCTAACCGGCCGCAAGCGGCGGTTGTCCATCAACATCACGGCAAGACCGTGAAAGTGGATCTTGCACGCGAAGAATTTGAGCGTCGCAGCCGGCATCTGATCGAAAAATGCAAAGTCATTTGCGAAATGACCCTGCAGGAAGCGAATCTCAAGTGGTCCGATATCTCCAAGATTCTGCCAGTCGGCGGCATGACCCGCATGCCGATGGTAAAGCAAATGATTGCCGACCTATCGGACGTGCCGGTGGTCACCGATCTGAATCCGGATGAGGCAGTTGCCGACGGCGCGGCGATTCAGGCGACGTTATCGATGCTCACGGAGGAACAAAACTCCGGCGAGAAACTTCTGGCCGATACAACCCGGGAAAAATTTTCATCGCGCGACGGTGGCCTGATTCAGGTCAACGACATCACCTCTCACACTCTCGGGGTAGTGTTGTGGGACGAATCGAATCTCGAAGAGTACGTGTTCCCGATGATTCGGAAACGGACCCCGATCCCGGCGAATGCGAAAAACCTTTTTGGCACCGCCAATGCAAATATGGCGCGTGCCATCGTGAAAATCGTGGAAGGCGAAAGTTCACTTCCGGCAGAGTGCACACCGCTCGGGACCTGTGACGTTAGTCTGCCGCCGTTTCTACCGAAAGGATCTCCAGTTCACCTGAGCTACCAATATAACACGAACCAGGTGCTGGAAGTCGCAGTGGAAGCTTGTGGGCAGCGCTCGCAGGTGGTGATCGAGCGAAATACCGGTCTTGCTCACAGTGAAATCCCCCAGGCGGTTAGCAGCCTCGGAGAACTGAAGATTGAATGACCACGAAGTGTGAAATTACTTTTCCACTGCCGTTGCCGGACGACCCTCATAAATGGGATGGCTGGTCCAAATACAAGTCGCCTAACTTGTACGAGCGACTTTGTCTCGATCCCTACGCCAATCCTTCTAACGAGGTAATCGAGGAACACTGCCGCGAATTGATGCGATGGTGGCAGAAGAAGCTGCCGCTGAAGAATCAGCCGAGCAATCCACTGGCCCAACTGCTTCAGCCAGGGTTGGAAGAATCTTCCCGTTACCTCACTGAAGCCAGAGTCGAACTCCTGGATCCAGAGCGTCGGCGCGCGATGGATAATGAGCTTGCTGCCCGACTGCAGGAAGAAGCCGCAGCCGAACTGCACAAGTACATCACTTTCGCGATCGCCGATGGGCTCCTGACCGCGGACGCGGAAAAGAACCTGTTTCAGTTTGGCGCCGATCACGGACTAACAAAGGATCGGGTGGCGGGATATATCGAAGCCGAACTTCGCGACAGCGGAGCGAAACGAGCTGAGCCGGTGATCCAGCGTGCTTCATCCTCGGCGCGGCCACGTCGCCGCGGCAACCTCGATCCGAAGGAGGATTTTTTGCGGATGCTACGTCTCTGCGGACTCGATGGCGATTCGATGACCGACGATCAGCGCGACGCTTTCGTGAACATGGCGGAGAACCTTGGTATCGAGATCGATGAGGCTGAAGAATTGATCGACCAGTATTTGGACGAAGCCGATCAGCGCGGCGCTTCCGCCCCCGCCGCGCCAGTCCAGCCGCGTGTTGTCATTGTCCACCCGGCGGCGGGCAAACCGGACGCGCCGGGTGCTGAAAATCAATCTGAAAATGGAGCGCCGGCCACCGAGGTGGCGGAGAGAGCGCAGTTCGTTAACTACCAGAACTCCGTCGGCAGCCCGATGATCTTTATCCCATCGGCCGAGTTTGTGATGGGCAGCGAAGCGCCGGAGGCCGCGCCTAACGAACGACCGCTTACCCGCATCACTCTCACCCGCTATTACATTTCCAGATTTCCGGTCACCAACGCGGAATACGAAGAATTCGATTCCACCCATGCCCGGAAACGTCCACCGGGAACCGGCGATCGCCACCCGGTTGTTTACGTTAGCAGCCTCGATGCGATCAAGTATTGCCAATGGCTCAGTACTCGTGAGCGGAAAAAATACCGCCTACCGACCGAAGCCGAGTGGGAGTATGCGGCGCGGGGCAAAGACGGACGCAAATATCCGTGGGGCAACTACGATCGCCGTGGGGACCTCGGTAATTTCGCTGACCGGAATACCGTATTCCCTTGGAGTGATCGGGAGATCGACGACGGTTATCCGGAGAGTTCTCCGGTGGGAAGTTTCCCGCTCGGTGCCAGCCCCTTCGGCATTGAAGACATGGGCGGAAACGTGTGGGAATGGTGCCTCGATTATCTAGAGGCGTATCGCGGCGTACCGCGGGTGAATCCAAAAGGCCCGACGTCCGGCGCAAAACGCGTTCATCGCGGCGGTAGTTGGAAATCAAGATTCCAGAATCTCCGAACGACTGCTCGCGGCGCCAACGTTCCGAACTTCTCCTGCAACGACATCGGCTTCCGAGTCGCTTGCGAGTGCGAATAGCTTCGCTCTGCTTTTGTAGCCGTGGTCTCTGACCGCCTAAGTTAGTCGGCAGGCGGAGCGCCTGCCCTACAATGGCGTAGCCGTAGGAAGAGTGTTGCAGCCATTGTAGGGCAAGCGGTCCGCTTGCCGATTCAACCGCTCGCTAGAAAAGCAAAAGGGACACGATGCTGGTCGTGTCCCTACGCGACGTTAACGTCGGTAAGTTTTTAGGCAGGATTAAACCGGAATTTCGTACGGCCCCGCTTGGCGTTTGCTTTAGCCTTCCGGCGACTCTTTTGCGAAGGTGTCTCGAAAGCACGCAACCGGCGCACTTCCTCGAGAATGCCTTCAGCATCGAGTTTGTTCTTCAAACGTTTTAGCGCGCGGTCTACCGGTTCACCTTTGCGAACAATGACTTCTGGCATGGATGATCTTCTTCTTCCTGTAAGCGTTGCGGGTTATTGAGTGAGAGACCGTAGCTGGACGTTAGGGGTGCGTCAACATCGGGTCGGGGGAAACTCTCATCGCCGGCTATTATAGCGTTTCCCGGGCCTATTCCCAAGACCGGCTAAACAGGCTAAAGTATTGACCCTGTGGTAGTTAAGACAAGGCCGGATTCGCAGCCGCTTTTTGAGTCACTTCCCTCCGAAGAGAGCTGCTGCTGCCCCCCCGGGCCCGTGTCCACCACAACACAATCGGCGACGCAATGAAGATCGATGAGTAGGTCCCAACCACCACGCCGATGATGATTGCCAGCGAAAAATCGCGTAGGACCGCGCCGCCAAAGAAGAAGAGGCAAAGAATGGGGATCAACGTGACCGTGCTGGTCAGAATCGTGCGGCTCAATGTCTGGTTGATACTCTCGTTCATGATCTGTTCGATCGATCCACGCCGACCGCTGGCCAGACCTTCGCGAATCCGATCGTAAACGACGATCGTGTCGTTGATCGAGTAACCGGCGATGGTCAACACCGCGCCTACCATGGTTAGAGTCAATTCTCGGCCGAGCAACGCGAACACGCCGACGGTCAGCAACACGTCATGCAGGAGCGCAACGATTGCCCCCACCGCGAATGAGAGTTCGAACCGAAACGTAACGAACATCAGAATACCCAGAATGCCGAGCCCGAGCGCGAGCAGGGAGCTGCGCGCGAGTTCGCCGCCGACCAAGGCGCCGACGCGCTCGGAACCTTCCACTTTAAGCTGTGCCGTTGGCATCGATTGCAGAATTTGATGTTCGACTTTTTCGCTGGTGTTCAGCGGGCTGCGGATCGTGATGTAGCTCTTGCCGCCCTGCTGCGATTCCTGGATGGACGCGTCGGCATAGCCAACCTCGCTCAAACCTCGTCGGACCGCGCCAATATCGATCGCATTTGGGGAACTCATCGTCACCAGGTCGCCACCGCGGAAGTCGACGCCGAAATTCTTCTCACCGCGCATGTAAAAGGCGACAGAGCCTGCGATCAGAAGCGCCAGCGAGCACATGCACGCGATGAATCCTTTGCCGAGGAAGTTGATGTTTCTGGAAGGAATCAGGTGCAGCATCGAAAGCTTTTTGACCTTCCCGTTGTCGACGAACAAACCGAGGATGTTCCGGCCGGCGATCAGCGCGGTGAATAGCGACGCGAGAATGCCGAGCGTTAACGAAATCGCGAAGCCCTTCACCGGACCGGTGGCCATGAAGTACAAAATCGCTGCGGTGATCAGCGTGGTGACGTTGGCGTCAAAGATGGAACTGAACGCCTTTTCGTACGCCGCCTGGACGGCGACTTTCAAGGTCTTGCCGGCAGCCATCTCCTCACGCAGCCGTTCGTAAATCAAAACGCTCGCGTCCACTGCCAGACCGATTGTTAGGATGATACCGGCGATACCAGGCAGGGTCAGCACGACGCCGCCCGGAATCAGCTTAAATGCACCCAGCAGCAGGATCAGGTTGATGATCAAAACAACGTCAGCAATGAGACCGAGGAAGCGGTAGTAGATCAGCACGCAGACGAGCGTGATCGCCAGACCAACCAAACCGGCGAAGATACTCGCCTTGATGGAATCCTGTCCGAGAGTGGGGGAGACGCTCCGTTCTTCTTCGATGCTGACCGGCGTTTGCAGCGGATTTTCCAGGACGCTGGCCAGCCCGCGAGCTTCCTGTTCGGTGAAGCGCCCGGAAATCACCGCGTCACCGCCATAAATCGGGGTGCGGATTACAGGCGCGGATTGAATCGCGCCGTCGAGCACAATCGCGAATCGATGACCCACGTTCGCTTCAGTAATTTTCCCAAATTGTTTTGCCCCTTCGCTGTCGAACTTCATTTGCACGGCCCAGCCTTCGTTGCCGTAATAGGCGTGCGATTCGGAAACGCGATTCCCTCCCAGGTCCGCCTTCTTCTTAATCAGGAGCCGTTCTTCGCGCGGTTTTTCGTTTCCTTCCGCATGTGGTTTGTAGGTCTCAATTCGATAATCAGGTGGAATCACCTGCTGACCGGCGTCGATCTCGCCTAACCGCTGACCGCCATCCGGATAGACCATCCGAAACTCCAGCTTGGCCACGCGCGAGAGTTGATCACGCGCCTCTTGAATTTTGGCAGTATCCAGACCGGGGATCTGCACCAGGATCCGGTCTTGTCCGACCGGGCTAATCACCGGCTCGCTGCTTCCAAAGTAATCGACTCGTTTACGGATTACCTCGACCGCCTGATCGAGCATCCCCTTCGAAAGTTCCTTCGCCGGCGCGACCAACCGAATCAGGAACGAGGTGCCGCCTTTGATATCCAATCCGAGCCGGATCTTTTGGTCGGGAGGCCAGTTGCTCCAGATGCTGAAAATGGTTAGTAGCGAAACCAGCGCGGCGGCGAGCAAACGTTTTCGAGGACCGACATCGGTGGCGAAATACCACCCGAATAAGATCAGCAATCCCAGGCCAATGAAGAATACGAATGCGGGTGTCATCGGACGTTTAGTCGTTTAGCGGTTTAGAAGTTGAGCGGATGACGTGGAGCAGGCGGCGACATTCCTTGTTTTCATCTCAACGTCCAAACACCTCAACTTCTCAACCTTCTTTCAGAACATTCGTGATGGCTGACTTTTCCATCTCGATTTTTACGTTGTCGGCGACCTTCACAATAACAGTAGTGTCTTTCACGTTGGAAATGAGGCCGTGAATTCCGGCGTTGGTCACGACGCGATCGCCGGTCTTCAATGCTGAAACGAGCCGCTGCTGTTCCTTCTGTCTCCGCATCTGCGGCCGGAACAGCACGAAGTACATGATAATGAAGATGAGAATGAACGGAATGAATCCGGCAAACCCGGGCGCCGATGTGCCGGGCGCGGGTGAAGCTTGAGCGATGAAAGTCGACAGGGCGGAATACATTTGGGACGAAGCAACAATAAGAAGGCTCAGGCGCCTTCAGGCAAGGGGGTCTTATTGAGCACAGCCGGGACTGATTTGCAACCCGGGAAAAAGTTTCCGCATCCCAAATCGGCCGGTTATACTGCCGGCATGAATCCCTCCGTGCGTTTGATTGTCATCGTCTTAACTATTGAGCTGTCCTGTCTCGTCGCGCGCGGTGATACGATTCAGTTAACTTCTGGCGCGCCAGTGACTGCGACGGTGGTGAAGTACGCAAACAACACCTTTGAAGCGCGCGGTGCGGACGGTAAAACGGCTAACTACTCCGCTTCCAGCGTGCGCCAGATCACGTTCGACGATGGTGCTTCGCCGGCGCAGTTCAAGACCAGGACCAACGGTGTTCAGGAAGGCAAACCGGTGTCGTTCGCCAATGGAGGGTTCACTCTCTCCACGACATCGGGTAATCGGCAGTTCCCACTCATCTTCGTCGATCGGGCCGATTTCGTTGCCCCTAAAGGACAAGAGGTGGAGGTGATCAGTCACGGGGCGCAGGTGGACATCACCAAACATTTGTCATCAGGAAACGTCACCATCGTGGATTTCTACGCCGATTGGTGCGGTCCGTGTAAACAGATCTCACCGGCATTGGAACAAATGGCGAGATCCGATCCGGGGATCGCGCTGCGGAAAATCGACATCGTGAATTGGACCACGCCGGTGGTGAAGCAGTACAACGTGCACAGTATTCCGCAGGTGAACGTGTACGGGCGCAGCGGCAAACTCATCGGAACAGTGCTTGGTGCCGATTCAAAACAAGTTGAACGCTACGTCGCCCAGGCAAAGACCAGCGGGTAAGCGATGTAGCCGTCGGTTTCCAGGCGACGCTGTCGGCGGTGATGAAGCGGGGGCCACTTCTGTAACCGTCCCTCTGTGAGCCACGAGATCGTCGGCCGGTACCCCGCGCTTCGCTGTAGCCGTCACCGTATGAGCGACGACCTGTAGCGGTAAGTTTGTGCCAAGACGTTTCGCACAGCGAAACGGCTACAGACCAGAGTCGCAGCGGTGCTTGCCGGTGCCTTTTGTCACGTCGGGCGAAGTCGAGACATCTCTCACTCCAGTTCTTTTCACCTCGAAGGATGCATGCTGGGTGCCGACAGCGTTCTGTCACCGCGCAACAACCTGTCATCCTGAGCGCAGTCGAAGGACCTCCCCACTTGCGTGTCGCTCTCCGCACTTGAGTGGTAGGCCCTCCGGCCGGGTCGCGATTCCCGGCTCGGGATGAATTGCCAAGGCGGCGCCGGTTAAGATTCAGCGCAGATTGGATCGTTAGGGCAGCGGCGTCGCAGGAGCTCCGCCCTCCGCCTCCTGTGGGCGCGATTTATATCCGGCCACGAAATCTTTCCGCAGCTGCTGGAACGTTCCGGCCTGGATTGCGCTCCGGGCCTTGCTCATCAGGTCTAAATAGAAGTGCAGGTTATGCAGCGTGATCAGCCGCAGTCCGAGAATCTCTTCCGCTTTGACCAGGTGCCGGATGTAGGTGAGGGAGAATTCGCTGCATGCCGGGCACCGGCATCCTGCTTCGATCGGTCCAGTCTGCATGGCGAATTCGGCATTCTTCAGATTCAGGGTGCCACTAGCGGTGAACGCGGTGCCGTTTCGCGCTAACCGCGTCGGCAACACGCAGTCGAACACGTCGATTCCGCGGGCGACCATCTCGAGCATCTGCGGCGGAGTGCCAAGTCCCATCGCATAACGCGGCCGATCGCTCGGGAGATACGGTTCGCTGGCCTCGACCGCACGCATCATTTCTTCCTCGGGCTCACCCACACTGACCCCACCGACCGCGTAACCATCGAACCCGATCTCAACCAGCGCCTGCGCGCTTTCCTTGCGCAGATCGTCATAAGTCGCGCCTTGCACGATGCCGAAGAGAAGAGGGTTGAGAGTTGAGAGTTGAGAGTTGAGAGACGCTTCCTCTGGCGTTGAGCGTTGAACGTTGCTTTCGCTTTTCTCTGAAATTCGGCGTTGGGCGTTGGCCGTTGGGCGTTCGACGTTTGCTTCCTTCCACTGCTTGCACCGCTTCGCCCATCTTATGGTCATCTCCAGACTTCGCGCTGCGTAGTCCCGCTCACATGGCCACGGCGGACATTCGTCCAGCACCATGGCGATGTCGCTGCCCAGCGTTTGCTGAATCTCCATCGCGATCTCTGGCGAAATGAAAGCCGGTGTGCCGTCCACGTGGTTCTGAAAATGGACCCCGTCGTCGGTGATTTTTCTCAGTTTGGCTAACGAGAAGATCTGATACCCGCCGCTGTCAGTCAGGATTGGTCCGGTCCAGTTCATGAACCGGTGCAATCCGCCGACATGGCGGATCACATCCAGTCCGGGCCTAACGAACAGGTGGTATGTATTGCCAAGAATGATCTGCGCGTTCAGTTCGCGAAGCTCTCGCGGACTTATGCCCTTTACGGTTCCCTGGGTTCCGACCGGCATGAACGCTGGGGTCTCGATGGCGCCGTGACAGGTCGTTAGGCGACCGCGACGTGCCTTTGATCCGGAGTCCTGTTTGATTAATTCGAACATGCGAACGTTTGAGACTCTGCCGGTAGGGTGACACTCCGTCGAGACGTGGAATCGGGACGGCCGGCGATATATAAAGGCATATTGATCCGTCGGCCGCGCCGGGTCCCAATCTTCCAATACGGCAGCGCTCTCGCTATGTCATCCCGAGCGAACCGGGACCGCGACCCGGGCGGAGCGCCGACCTTCTCAATCGCAGTGCACGTCACGCAAGTAGGAGAGGTTCTTCGACTGCGCTCAGGATGACAACCGTCATGTGCTTTCATCCGTGGGCAGCCAGTGCCGCCACCTTCCCCGAAATGCATCGGGTCTAATGTTGCAACCGCACAGCGCAGCAAGTTTACGTGGAGCGCTGTGCATTTTGCGCCGCGAGATCCAGCTCTAGCGGCGAAAATGTCCACCTCTGACCGGTTTTTCAGCAGTGTCGCCGAAATCGAATTGCTCAGGCCTTTTGCGCGCAAAAAACTCTTTGCGCCCCCGGAATTTCCCTCCTATAGTGCCGCTCCCCGCTTCAGGCGCGTGAGGAGTATTGCGCGGCTTGAGCGGATTTTTTTGTCGCCCGGATTCTGAACTGTTTGCGGGCGGCGCTTTGCCTCAAATGCCAACGATTAATCAGCTTATTCGCAAGGGACGCCGCAAGGTTTCGGTGAAATCAAAGTCACCGGCGTTGACGGATTGTCCGCAGCGGCGCGGCGTGTGCGTGCAGGTGATGACCCGCACGCCGAAGAAGCCGAACTCGGCCCTGCGAAAAGTCGCCAAAGTGCGGTTGACGAACGGCCAGGAAGTGATTGCCTACATCCCGGGCGAAGGGCACAACCTGCAGGAGCACTCGATCGTGCTGGTCCGCGGGGGAAGGGTTAAAGATTTGCCAGGCGTGCGCTATCACATTGTGCGCGGCACGCTGGATAGCCTCGGCGTTGATGGACGGCGCCGCAGTCGCTCGAAGTACGGAGCCAAACGGCCTAAGGCCGGCGCAGCCGCAGCGGGCGAGGCAAAGAAAAAGTAATTTGTTGATTCGAAAGATCGAAAATGTCGCGACGGCGGAAAGTTTACAGAAAAGAGGAGCGCACCGATTCCCGGTATGGGAGCCCGGCCGTTCATCGCTTGATCTCTACGGTGATGAAGCGCGGCAAGAAGTCTCTGGCCGAGCGGATCGTTTACACCGCGATCGATAAATCCCGCGAAGGCTCGGACGCAGTCGATCCGCTGGAAGTTTTAAACAAGGCGCTGGAGAACGTCCGTCCCCGTCTCGAAGTAAAATCACGCCGGGTCGGTGGCGCCACATATCAGGTGCCGATGGAAGTTCCGCCCGGCCGCCAACTCTCGCTCGCCATGCGCTGGATTGTGCAATACGCCGATAACCGCCGCGGTATGACCATGGCGGATGCGCTCGCGCACGAAATTCGCGACGCCGCCAATGGTCAGGGTAACGCGATCAAGAAGCGCGAGGACACTCACAAGATGGCGCAGGCTAACCGCGCCTTTGCTCATTTCCGCTGGTAAGATTATGGCTACCGCGACCGCCGAAAAACAATCTCCAGCAGGGGCGAAAAATCCGAATTCGCCTGACCGCAAGTTTCCGCTTGAGCGGACGCGCAACATTGGCATCGCTGCGCACATCGATGCCGGTAAAACGACGCTGACCGAACGCATCCTGTTTTACACCGGGATGATCCACAAGATCGGTGAGGTGCACGAAGGCACCACGGTCACCGACTGGATGGAACAGGAGCGCGAGCGCGGCATCACTATCACCTCGGCTGCCACGACCTGCTCGTGGACGCAGCGAAAAGAGGCTGGCGTTTACAAGATTTTCGAAGGCATCAAACAGCGCGTGAACATCATCGACACTCCCGGCCACGTGGATTTCACGGCCGAGGTCGAGCGTTCGCTTCGGGTTCTCGACGGCGCCGTTGCCGTGTTCGACGCAGTTGCCGGCGTTCAGCCGCAATCCGAAACAGTTTGGCGTCAAGCGACCAAATACAATGTCCCGCGGCTCGCCTTTATTAACAAGATGGACCGGGTTGGCGCTGACTTTAAGATGTCGATCGACAGCATGCGCCAAAAGTTAGGCGCGAATGCGTGGCCGGTTTTGATTCCGCTCGGCAAGGAAGACCAGCTGAAGGGGCAACTCGACGTCGTTAATAAGAAGGCTGTCATTTATTCCGACAACGATCAGATGGGCTCTACTTATGAGCTCGCTGATGTACCGGCGGAGTACGTAGATGTCGTTGAAAAGGCCTACGCGGACTTAGTCGAACAAATTTCGAATCTCGACGACGAGGTAGCCCATGTGGTGCTCGAAGAGAAGCCGGTTACTCCCGAGATTCTGAAGGCCGGCATTCGCCGCCAGACGATCGCGAACAAATTTGTGCCGGTAATCGGCGGGTCAGCATTCAAGAACAAGGGTGTGCAATATCTGGTCGACGCAGTGGTCGATTATCTGCCGAGCCCGTTAGACATTCCGCCCGCCAGGGGAATGGAGCCGGACACACACGAGCCAATGGAGGCGCCGACTGATGATAGTGGCAACTTCTGCTCGCTGGCGTTTAAACTTTGGAGCGATCCGTTCGTCGGCAAGCTCGTTTTCTTCCGGGTTTATTCCGGCACACTCAGCAAAGGCGACACGGTCTACAATCCGCGCACGAACAAGCGCGAGCGCATCTCCCGGTTGATCCAGATCCAGGCGGATAAGCGCGAGGACATCGAGACCTGTTACTCGGGCGACATCGCCGCGATTGTCGGTATTAAGAACATCACCACGGGCGATACGCTTTGTGATGAGGATCATCCGATCCTGCTCGAGCCGCCAACATTCCCCGACCCGGTTATTTCGATGGCGATTGAGCCAAAGACCAAAGTCGATCAGGAAAAAATGGCGGTGGCGCTACAGCGGTTGGCCGAAGAAGATCCAACGTTCCGCGTTTTCACTCACGAAGATACCGGCCAGACCATCATCGCCGGAATGGGCGAACTGCACTTGGAAATCATTCGCGATCGAATGTTCCGGGAGTTCAAGGTCGATGCGAATGCCGGCAAACCGCAGATTGCCTATCGCGAAACGATTACGGCTGGCGCTCACGGCGTCGGCAAATTGATCAAGCAGTCGGGTGGCCGTGGTCAGTATGGCCACGTCGAAGTGGACGTTCGTCCCGGTGCGCGAAGCACGGGTCTGGTCGTTGAGAACAAGATCGTCGGCGGCATCATTCCACGGGAATACATTCCCGCGGTCAAAAAGGGCATCGATGAAGCGGTACTTAACGGCGTGCTCGGCGGTTATCCGGTGGTCGACGTCGAAGTGGATATCGTTTTCGGTTCGTTCCACGAAGTTGATTCCAATGAGCTGGCGTTCAAGCTGGCAGCGATTTTTGCAATGAAAGATGGGTTCAAGCAGGGCAAACCGATTCTGCTCGAGCCGATCATGAAGGTCGAAAATACCGTGCCCGAGGAATACCAGGGTGACATTTGCGGTGACCTTAGCCGTCGCCGCGGCAGCATCGGGAGCATCGAAACGCGCGGTAATCTTACCATTATCCACGCCGAAGTCCCGCTGGCGGAGTTGTTCGGATACGCCACCGCGATTCGGTCCTTGTCGAAAGGGCGTTCGAGCTATTCGATGGAGCCCTCGCACTTTGAACCGGTACCGGCAAACCTGGTACCAGCAATTCTTGATCAGAAGGAGACGAAATAGTTATGGCAGACGGCCAACGTATTCGAATTCGTCTGAAAGCATTCGATCACCGGATGCTCGATCAATCCGCGGTCGAGATCGTGGAGACGGCAAAACGCACTGGGGCCCGAGTGGCCGGTCCGATTCCGCTTCCGACGTTGATCGAGAAATTCACGATCAATCGTTCTCCTCACGTCGACAAAAAATCGATGGATCAATTTGAAATTCGCACCCACAAGCGGCTGCTCGACATCATCGAGCCGACCGCAAAGACGGTGGACGAATTGAAGAAGCTGAACCTGCCTGCGGGCGTTGATATCACGATCAAGATTTAGCTTGAGCAACTTGCGACACAGCCAACATGAGCATCGGGTTACTTGGACAGAAAATCGGCATGACCAGCGTTTACGACGCCAGTGGTCGGTTGCGTCCCGTAACCGTCATCGCCGCCGGCGATAACGTTTTAGTGCGCCGGGTGACGGCGGATAACGACGGCTACTCCGCCGTGAAGGTTGGATTCGGCACTCAGAAGGAGTCGCGGCTGAGCAAACAGCTGATCGGCGAATTCAAAAAGGCCGGCGTCGAACCGAAGAAGTTCGTTAGGGAATTTCGACTGCCGGCAGACGCGCCGGAAGGGGATCTGAATCTGAATGTGACCCAATTCCAGCCGGGAGACTTCGTGGACGTGATCGGTCGCTCGAAGGGCAAAGGTTTTCAGGGTGTCATGAAGAAGCACAACTTTGCCGGACAGGGCGCCGCCCACGGGTCGAAGACGCACCGGCGGAATGGCGCCATTGGCAACCGTTCCACTCCTGGCCGCATCTGGAAGAACATGGGTATGCCCGGCCACATGGGCGATGAGCGGGTCACCGTTCAGAATCTTCAAGTGATGCAGGTGCGCGAATCCGAGAAGTTGATTTTAATCAGCGGCGCAGTCCCGGGATCGAACGGCAGCTATGTTGTGGTCAGGCCGGCAATCAAGAAACCGGCCTCGGGCCACACTGAGGAGAAGTAATGGCTGCAAAAGTTCTTAGTGCTGCTGCTGCCAAAGAGGCAAAGATCGATCTGATCGAAGATGGTCGGGGGACTCAGGCTCTTCACGAAGTGGTGGTCGCGATGCGCGCCGCCCGTCGTTCCGGCTCAGCCAATACCAAAACGAAGGCTGAAGTTGATTTGTCGGGCGCAAAGCCTTGGCGGCAAAAGGGAACAGGGCGTGCCCGTGCCGGTTACAAATCTTCGCCAATCTGGCGTGGCGGCGGTGTGGTCTTCGGACCCAAACCGCGGGATTATTCGAAGCGGACTTCCAAGTCGTTGCGTCGTCTGGCATTCCAGAAGGCATTGAGCGAACGGATCAAGGACGGCGACGTTCTGACCGTCGAAACCTTCGCGGTGTCGGAAATCAAGACCAAGAGCTTCGTCGATCTGGTCCGTAAGCAGACCGATGCCCGGAAGGTTCTGCTAATCAGTGATTCGTTTGATGAGAAGACCTACATCTCGGGCCGTAACGTGAAGCCCGTTAAACTGGCCACGGCGTCTGAGGTCAATGCCGAGGAGTTGCTCGCTTTCGAAAAGATTGTCGTGACTCAGAAAGGCCTGGAGCAGTTGGCGGCGAGGATCAAGTCATGAACGAACCGCACGACATCATCCAGAGAGCTTCTCTTACTGAAAAAGCGACGCTGTTAGGTGAGAAGCATAACAAGTACATCTTTCGGGTCAGCCGTCGCGCTAACAAGATTCAGATCAAACGCGCTGTTGAACAGCTTTTTCAGAAGAAGGTGATCGGTGTGAACACTGCGAATTACGGCGGCAAAAAGAAGCGGGAGCGGACCCAGAACTATGGACGCACCGCGCATTGGAAAAAGGCGATTGTTACCCTGAAAGAGGGCGACAAGATTGAGCTGGTATAGTTATGGCCTTAAAAAGTTTTCGCCCCCTTACTCCAGCGCTGCGGTTCAAATCGCTGCCTTCCTTCGATGAGGTCACCAAATGGACTCCCGAGAAGCGGCTCGTCGAACCGAAAAAAAGGAGCGGCGGCCGCAATGCACATGGCCGGCTGACCTCGCGTCACATTGGCGGCGGGCATAAGCAAAAGTACCGCAAGGTTGATTTCAAACGGAAGAAGCGTGGAGTAGCGGCCGAAGTTCTCGGGATTGAATACGATCCCAATCGTTCCGCTCGTATCGCTCTTATTAAGTACGCCGATGGTGAGCTCAGCTACATCCTGGCACCCAGCGGCCTGGGCGTTGGTGCCCGGGTGATGTCAGGTGATGACGCCGCGCCCGATCTGGGTAACGCGTTGCCTCTGCGATCGATTCCGTTAGGCACGAACATTCATAACATCGAGATCATGCCCGGCCGCGGTGGTCAGATTGCACGGAGCGCCGGACAACAGGCGATCCTGAACAACCTGGAAGGCGGCTATGCCCTGGTGAAGATGCCCTCGGGCGAGATTCGCCGGATCCACCAGGACGCCTACGCCACGATTGGCCAGGTCAGCAATGTCGAGCACATGAATGTTTCCAGCGGCAAGGCCGGTCGGACCCGTTGGCGGGGACGTCGCCCGCACGTTCGAGGCATGGTCATGAACCCGATCGATCACCCAATGGGTGGCGGCCAGGGTAAATCCAAAGGTGGCGGCGGACGGCATCACCCGGTCAGTCCGTGGGGCCAGTTGGCCAAAGGTTTTAAGACTCGGGCTAAACATAAGCCGAGCGACCGTTTCATTTTGGAAAGGAGACGGTCGAAGAAGAAATCGTAACTGTAGCCGTGGCGCTATGTCGCCGCGTTCGCCCCGGCAGAGGGGGGCGGCTACACCACATTTGACAATTATGGCGAGATCACTAAAGAAAGGACCCTTCGTCGAGTCGCATCTTCTGGAGAAGATCGACAGGATGAATAGCTCGAACGCGAAAAAACCGATCAAAACCTGGTCGCGGCGTTCGATGGTCACGCCGGATTTTGTCGGCCACACTTTTCTGATTCACAACGGAAAGACCTTTAGTTCCGTGTTTATCACCGAAAACATGGTCGGGCATAAACTCGGCGAGTTTTCGCCTACGCGGGTGTTTAAGAAACACGGTTCGCATACGGCGAAGGTGACCAAGTGATGTGAATTTTCGATCTTCGATCTTCGATCTGCGATTGTTGAAGACAGTCGTTAGTCGGGAATTGCTGATCGTGTTGGTAGGGAGCGTCTGCTCAGTCGGAAGGCTGTCGGCGCAGGGAGATAGTTCTTTGTCAGAATCCAAAGTTGAAGATGCCGAACGAGGCGTGACTGACGCGGCGTTGCTGGCGCAGGATGACGATTTGCGTCGCCAACTGTCCATCGCGCAGGAGTCGGTAAGCACGTTAACCAGCAGTCTGGCCGAATCGAATGCCGAGGCGGAGTTGTTCCGCCGCAAGTTTTCGGATCTGCAGCTGCGAATGGAAGCGTTGGGGCTTGAGTCGGCCAATAAAGATCGGGCCAAGCTCGAGCAGAGGTTGCTCGCAGCGGTAAGCGATCTGCAGTTGGCCGAGAAACAGCGCGACGAGTTTCGGGACCAGATGCTTCGGCTGAACGAGGCGATCGTTACGTATCTGAAGACTGCCCAGGGTGCTGATCCGCATGCTCGAATGGATGTGGAGACACAATTGCGCAGCATGAGTGACCTGGTGACGAACTCATCGGCAAAACGGTCGGTGGCTTCACAGCCAGGTTTGATGGACGCGAGCGTCGTTAGTGTAAAGGACGAGTGGTCATTTGTGGTCGGTAACGTGGGAGAAATACAGGGGGTCAAAATCGGCATGCCGCTGCGGGTGATGCGGGACGACCGGAAGATTGCCACGCTAAGGGTGGTCGACGTTCGCCAGAAAATTTGCGGTGCGGTAGTGGAACAAATGGATTCAGCCAAAGAAAAGATAAAGGTGGGGGATCGGCTCCAGGTTGATGCCCAGCGAGCAGATGTTAGTGCGAAGTGAAAATGAAAATGCCGTCGAAGCGTTAAAACGTCGGACCGTTAAAACTGCGGAGTTCCGCTGTTCCGGTCCAACGCTTTAACGGTCCAACCGAGAACAAATAATGGAAGTAAGATCTATATATAAGTACGCGAGGATTTCGCCGTTCAAGGTGCGCGAAGTCACCCGCGAGATACAGGGCCTGCCGGTTTCGGCCGCTCTGGATCTGCTTGCCTTCACCCCAAAGAAGGCTGCGTTTCTGATCGGGAAGACTTTGAAGAGCGCCGTAGCCAACGCGGAAAATAACGCCAACCTCAAAGTTGACAGCTTGGTGGTGAAAGAAGCAGTGGTCGGCGAAGGCCCGAGCTTCAAGCGGATCATGGCGCGCGCCCGTGGCAGCGCTTCCGGAATTATCAAGCGGACCAGTCACATTCGAATCGTGTTGACTGACGAAATTGCGATCGAGAATCGCCAGACTCGTAAAGCCAAACAGAAGCAGGCGGAGAGAGCCGCGAAGAAAGCTGCTGAAACCGGTGGCGAAGGTGACAAGCCGGCGGCGAGCGGTGCGAAGAAACAGTCGGCAAAGAAAGCGGCTAAGAAGTCGAAGAAGTAATTCTATGGGACAAAAAGTTAATCCGATTGGATTCAGACTTGGCGTGAACCGCGACTGGCGTTCGCGCTGGTATGCGTCGCCTCAGGAGTTGCCGCAGTTTCTACATAGCGATCTGCAGATTCGCGGGTACGTGAAGAAGAAGCTCCAGTTCGCCGCGGTCTCGAAAATTGTCATCGAACGCGCTTGGAATTCCATCCGGGTAACAATCCATACCGCCAGGCCTGGAATCGTGATCGGCCGGAAAGGCGCCGAGATCGAGAAGATGACTGAAGAGATTTCGAAGATGGCCCAGGGGAAACAGATCAAAATCGATATTCAGGAGATCAAGACACCGGAGCTGGATGCGCAATTGGTGGCGGAAAACGTGGCGCTGCAGATCGAGCGTCGTATTGCCTATCGACGTGCCATGAAGAAAGCGGTGCAGACCGCGATGGATTTTGGGGCCCAGGGAATTCGACTTCGCAGTTCCGGCCGATTGAATGGCGCGGAAATCTCGCGATCGGAATGGTATCGCGAGGGCAAGGTTCCACTGCACACCTTGCGGACCGCAATTGATTACGGTTTTGCCGAAGCGAATACGGTTTACGGAAAGATCGGTGTGAAATGCTGGATCTGTAAGAAAGAGGAAGTGCCGCCGGAAACAGCACAGTCTGCTCCTCCGCCGCCTGCTCCTGAGCCGGCCGGAGTGTAGTTCGATCAGAGGACAATTGTTATGCCGTTAATGCCCAAACGAGTGAAGTATCGGAAGTCCCAGCGCGGGAGTCGCAAGGGGACTGCTTCACGTAATCTTCGAATCGATTTCGGTGAGTTCGGCCTTCAGACGCTGGAGCGCGCCTGGATCACTAACACCCAGATTGAAGCAGCTCGTGTCGCGCTCACCCGCAACATGAAACGTAAAGGCAAACTCTGGATCCGCATTTTTCCCGATAAATCCGTTACCTCGCGGCCGCCGGAAACTCGAATGGGTAAAGGTAAAGGGCAGCCCGAGTACTGGGTGGCTACGGTCCGGCCCGGAAACATTTTATTCGAACTGGACGGAGTTCCGGAATCAGTCGCGCGTGAATCGCTTCGCCTGGCCGCCGACAAGCTGCCGGTGCGCACGAAATTTTTAAGCCGGCATCACGTCGCTGCCGCCTAACAACGTATGAAGATCAAAGAGATCATCGAAATGACAACGGACGAGCTTCTTACCCGGAAGCGCGATCTGCGTCAGGAGAGTTTGCATCTGCGCTTGCAGCAGCAGAGTGGCCAGCTGGAACAGCCGAGCCGTTTGCGCCTGCTGCGCCGAGACGTGGCCCGGATCGAGACGGTGCTGGGTCAGCGAACCAAGGAGCAACCGGAGAAATAAGGTATGGCCGATCAGGAAACTTCCACAACCACAGCACCGCCAGCACCGGCTGACGCGTCGGCTTCGGCTGCAATCGAGCGCCGGGGCAGCCGCAAGACCAGAACCGGCCAGGTGATCTCAAGCACGATGGATAAAACGATCGTGGTCCGCACCGTGACCCGCGTTCCGCATCCGAAGTTCGGAAAGATCGTTAAGCAGATGAAGAAATTTTACGCCCACGATGAAGAGAACAAGGCCAAGGTCGGCGATACCGTTCGCATCATGGAAACTCGCCCCCTCAGCAAGCTGAAGCGGTGGCGTCTGGTTGAAGTACTGCAGAAGTAGAGCGGAGGAGGATCCCAATGGTTCAGATTCGTTCCAGATTGGATGTTGCGGATAACACCGGCGCGCGCATGGCGACGATGATCGGTGTGATCGGCAAGTCCACGCTTTACGCCGGAATCGGCGATGTGATTACCGCTAACGTCAAGGAGGCGAGTGCCACCGGGACAGTGAAGAAAGGTGAAGTGGTGCGTGCGGTTTTGGTGCGGACCCGGCAACCAATTCGCCGCGATGACGGATCGCTACTCCGGTTCGACAACAATGCGATCGTGATCATCGACAAAGATTTGAATCCCCGTGGCACCCGTATTTTCGGACCGGTCGCGCGTGAGTTGCGCGAACGAAACTTCATGAAAATCGTTTCGCTCGCTCCCGAAGTGTTATGAACCGGATCAAGTTTCACGTTAAGAAAGGCGATCAGGTAGAAGTGATCGCCGGGAATTTCAAAGGTTCCTCGGGCAAGATTCTCGAAGTCCTTCCTCGCAAGCAGCGCGTGCTGGTTGAAGGCGTTCGGCTGATCAAGAAGCATCTGCGGAAGTCGCAGGACAATCCGACCGGCAAAATCGCTGAACGGGAAGGCCCAATTCACATCTCGAATGTGCGTTTGATCGAGGCCGAAAAAGGGGACAAGAAGAAAAAGGAGCCCGCAAAGAAGGCTAAGTCAGCCAAGAAGGCGGCCTAACGATGGAAAACGAATTTTACCGACATTATAAAGATAACGTCATACCCGCGCTGCAGAAGCAGCACGGTTACAAAAACGTGAATCAGATTCCGAAAGTGGAGAAGGTTGTGGTCAACACCTCCGTCGGCTCACAAGCGGACGTGAAGCAGGCGCTGGAAGAGGCCAAGGCCGAGCTGGCCTTGATTACCGGCCAGCGCGCAGCCGAGACCCGCGCAAAGAAGAGCATCGCCAACTTCAAGTTGCGCAAGGAACAGGCGATCGGAGCCAAGGTCACGCTGCGGGGCGAGCGCATGTATGAGTTTCTGGAACGCCTGATCAAAGCCGCGCTTCCCAGAATTCGCGATTTTCGCGGAGTATCTCCGCGCTGTTTCGACGGCCAGGGCAACTACACTCTGGGAGTATCGGACCAGTCTATTTTCCCCGAAGTCGAGCTCGATAAAATCAAGCGGAACATCGGTTTTGATGTTACTATTGTGACCACCGCGCGAACGAACGAAGAAGCCAAATCTCTCTTAACGGAGATGGGGATGCCGTTCAGCGATAAAGCACGCCGAACCGCCGCGCAGCCTACCACCTGACATGAGTACCGTTACCGATCCTATTGCCGATCTCCTGGCCCGCATCCGAAATGGAACGCAGGCCCAGAAGTCGGAGATGTTCGTTCCGTATTCGCGGATCAAAGCGGACGTGGTTCGCATTCTCAAGGACGAGGGCTATATCACCGATTTCGCGGTAGACACTGAAGCCGCACACCCCCGCATCAAGATCACTAACAAATTCGCGAACCGCTCGAGCGCGATCACCGGGCTGAAGCGGGTCAGCAGACCCGGCTTGCGCCGCTACGTCGGTGCCGACGAAATTCCGCGGGTACTTGGCGGAATGGGAATTTCTATCTTATCGACGCCGCGGGGCGTGCTTTCGGGACGCGAGGCGAAGAAGCAAAATGTTGGCGGCGAATTGCTGGCCTACGTCTGGTAACGGTTATGTCGCGAATTGGAAATAAAGCGATCCAGATCCCGGACAAAGTGAAGGTCCAGATCGACGGCACCGGTTCGGTTGCGGTAGAAGGTCCAAAAGGGAAACTCAACTGGAAGTTGCCTCGCGATATCTCAGCCAAAGTGGAAAATAACCACGTCGCCTTTGCCCGCTCCGCTGAAACCCGCAGCGTGAAGGCGCTTCACGGATTGTCCCGCGCTCTCGTGCACAACATGGTGCAGGGCGTCAGCGAAGGTTTTACCAAGAACCTCGAGATCGAAGGCGTCGGATTCAAGGCCGCCGTGCAGGGACAGAATCTCAACCTGAGCCTTGGATTTTCGCACCCCATTCTTTTCCCAATTCCGAAAGAGATCAAAGTCACGGTGACCGACCAAACCAAAATCGCGATTGCCGGAATCGATAAGAAACTGGTAGGCCAGGTGGCAGCGGACATCCGCCGCTTTTATCCGCCAGAGCCGTACAAGGGTAAAGGCGTTCGTTATGCCGGAGAACAGATCCGCCGTAAGGAAGGCAAAACCGTCCAGTAACAATGGCCACTAATCGCAAAGCGGCGCGTCAACGCGTTCATCAGCGGATTCGGAAGCGGGTTACTGGAACCGCGGACCGGCCTCGTCTGGCCATTCATTTTTCTGCTCGTCACGTTTACGCCCAGGTGATCGATGACGATCTTGGTAAAACCGTGGTGTCGGCCTCAACCGCCGAACCGGCCTTGTTAGGCAAAGGCAAAGCAGCGGCAAATCGTTCCACCGCCGAGTTGGTCGGCAAAGCGATCGCCGAACGGTTGCTGGCGAAGAAAACGGACACTGTGGTTTTCGACCGCGGTGGGTTCCAGTATCACGGAAAGGTCAAAGCTTTAGCTGACGCAGCGCGCGCCGGCGGCTTGAAATTTTAAGTCATGGCACAGATGAACATGGGTCGGCGACCCGATCGCAACACCGACAAAACTCCGGCGGCGAGAGGTGATACCACCGAGAAAGTGGTTTTCATCAACCGTTGCGCCAAAGTGGTGAAAGGCGGACGTCGATTCAGCTTTAGTGCGCTGATTGTAGCGGGAGATCATGACGGCTCGGTTGGCGTCGGATTCGGCAAAGCGAACGAGGTTTCTGAAGCAATCCGGAAGGCGTCGGAGTCTGCCCGTAAATCGATGCAGAAAGTTTCTCTTCATGAGAACACCATCCCGCACGAGACGATCGGCGAGTTTGGCGGTGGTCGCGTTCTGTTGCGCCCGGCGTCCCCTGGCACCGGCGTGATCGCCGGCGGCGGAGTCCGCGCGGTCGTGGAAGCGGCCGGCATCAAGGACGTTCTGGCCAAATCGTTAGGTTCGAGTAATCACGCCAACGTGGTCAAAGCCACGGTGGAAGCGCTGCGGGCTTTGCGCCGGCGCGATGAAATTTTGAAGGTTCGCGGAATTCGCGGACCGGAGGGAAGGAACAACCAGTCATGATCCGGTTGCACAGTTTGCGGCCACGCCCGGGCTCACGCCATCGCGTGAAACGGCTCGGCTGCGGAGAAAGTTCCGGCCACGGCAAAACCAGCGGCAAAGGCCACAAAGGACAGAAGGCGCGGTCTGGCGGCAGTATCCGTCTTGGATTCGAAGGTGGCCAGATGCCATTGATTCGCCGCTTGCCCAAGCGGGGTTTTAACAACGCGGCCTTCCACAAGACCTACGCGGTCGTGAATCTTAGTGATCTGAACGACTTCAAGGCTGAATCGGTTGTGAACGAGCAATCGCTTCGCCAGGCCGGCCTCATTCGCGGAAACTTCGCCGGTATCAAATTGTTAGGCGATGGCGAGCTAAAGCACGCGCTGAAAATCGAGGTCGACAAGATCAGCACCAGCGCCCGCGAAAAAATTGATAAAGCCGGAGGTACAGTCGAACTCCGTAAAACTGAGAACCCACCCGCTGGGTCAGCCGGGAAGTCCGCCGAGGTTGCTTCCGACGATGTCGCGGTGAAGGGTTCAACCAAGGCTAAGCCGGCGCGCAAATCCGCGGCTAAAGGGGCAAAATCCACCAAGGCGAAGAAGGGTTAGCGCCCGGAAACGAATTCATCAGGACTAGCGGATGGTCGGGGCTTTCCTAAACACCGTTAAGATTCCGGAGCTGCGCCGGCGGATTCTGTTCACCCTTGCGGTGATCGTGATCGTACGGTTAGGCGCGGCCATTACCACGCCAGGCGTGAACCAGGCCGTTCTGCAGGAATGGTTTCGCACTGCGCTGAATGAGAAGGCCGGCGGAAGCGTAGCCGCATTATTCAATTTGTTCAGCGGCGGCGCGTTGGAAAACTGCGCCATTTTTTCGTTAGGCATTATGCCTTACATTAGTGCGTCGATCATGATGCAGCTCCTTACTGCGGTGGTTCCGCAGCTGGGGCGATTGGCTCGGGAAGACGGCGGACGGCAGAAGATCATGCAGTACACCCGTTATGCGACGGTGGTGCTGTGCATTTTTCAAGGATACCTGCTGGCGCTCTCGTTTCAGCATCCCGAGGCATATCACACCATGCTGCCCGGAATCACCGATACGATCCGCGCTCTTGGTATTCCACTGGTCGAAGATACGGGATGGACATTCCGGATTGTGACCGTCATTTCGCTGACCACCGGTACCCTGTTTCTAATGTGGTTAGGCGACCAGATTACGGAACGTGGAATCGGTAATGGCATTTCATTGATTATTACCATCGGTATTGTCGCGCGGCTGCCGGCAGCATTGGCCCAGGCATGGAAGACGTTTGTTCCGTCTGGCCCCGGTGCCAGCGCGCAAATGAATCCAGCCGTCCTGGTTTTAATGGTGCTGTTCTTATTCCTGGTCATTGCCGGAGTCATCGCCATCACTCAGGGCGTCCGCAAAATCGTGGTTCAGTACGCCAAGCGAATCGTTGGGCGCAAACAGTATGGCGGTGGCACCCAGTACATGCCGCTGAAGGTGAATTACGCCGGCGTTATGCCAATCATCTTTGCCTGGGCGATTTTGCTGTTCCCGACCACGATTGTCGGTTTCCTGTTTCCTTCGAGTCCGACGGCGCGTTGGGTGGCTGACATGCTTTCCACCGGATGGATGCATTACGCCTTTCTGGCGGCGATGATTTTCTTCTTCAGTTACTTCTGGGTGGCAACGCAATTCCAGCCGGCGCAGATCGCCGATGATCTGAAAAAATACGGCGGCTACATTCCCGGCGTCCGGCCCGGTAAGCCGACCGCGGAATATTTGGATTTTACGATGACGCGCCTGACTTTTGCCGGCGCCATTTTCCTGACGTTGATCGCTGTTCTGCCACAGCTGCTTAGCCATGGTCTGAACGTGCCGCAGATCACTGCCCAATTCTTCGGCGGCACCAGTTTGTTGATCATCGTCGGCGTTATGCTCGATACGATGCGGCAGGTGGAAACGCACCTGATTCAGCGACACTACGACGGATTTCTTCGCAAAGGACGGATTCGCGGCCGCGCGTTTGACCGCGGCAGCACGCCTTACAGCCGCGGGGAGGCAGCCGGTCAGGGTGCCTTGATGTGGCTCTATGTTGGAATTGCAGCTCTGGTTATCGCCGGGGTGGCAATCTTCCTCTACGGTCGCTAGTGAAAAGGCGACTCGTGCTTCTGGGCGCGCCCGGTTCCGGCAAGGGAACTCAGGCGGAACTCATTACCCGGCAGTTCGGAATACCGGTTACGTCCCCCGGCGCCATTCTCCGCCGAGAGAAGGATCTGGAAACTCCGCTTGGATTGCAAACAGCGGAAATCACCGCGCGCGGCGGATTGGTTTCTGACGAGATCATCGTAAAGCTGATCGAAGATTGGCTGCGTCTTCATGGCAGCCACGGGTTTGTGTTCGATGGGTTTCCCCGGACCTTGCCGCAAGCGGAAAGCCTGAACGAAATTTTGAACAGGCTGCACACCCATCTGGACCTGGCGATCTGGCTCGATGTGTCGGAGGAGACCGTTCGTGATCGGATCGGCAGCCGGCTGCAATGCCGCAGTTGCGGATTCACCACCAGTTCCGGCAGCGCGAAGTTTGCCGAGCGGCCGGTGTGTCCGTATTGCGACGGGCCTCTCGTCCGCCGCACCGATGATGATATTTCAGTATTACAAAAGCGATTGGCAGAGTACAAAGCCAAGACCCAGCCGTTGGCCGATTTTTATGAAAAGGCATCCGTGTTGCACCGCATAGAAGGGAATCGTGATCGCGATCTGGTCTTTGCGGACATCTCGCGATTGATCGAGGGAAAATAGGCTGCGTGATTCCGATTAAGAGCGCGAAAGAGGTGGAAAAAATGCGGGTTGCTTGCCGCACGGCGAGTGACGTTCTGGATCGTGTCAGCGAAATCGTTCGGCCAGGAATCTCGACGAAAGAAGTAGACGAGGCTGCCGCTGACTTCATGCAAGAAGCGGGGGTGAAGAGCGCGTTCCTCGGTTACCGGCTCGGTCACCGCGTTTTCCCCGGCAATATCTGCATCTCTCTCAACGATGAAATCGTTCACGGAATCGGCAGCCAACGCCGCATCCAGTATGGCGATATCGTAAAGTTGGACATCGGCGTGATTCAGGATGGCTGGGTTGGCGATACCGCAACGACCGTGGCGGTTGGCATGGTCGATGACCGGGTGGATCAGTTGCTCCGCGTTACGGAGAATGCTCTGTCCTGTGCTATTCGCGTCGCCATGGAAGGCACTCGGCTAGGTGATGTGTGTGCCGAAATCGAGGACGAAGCGATCCGCCACGGTTTCTCGGTGGTACGCGAATTTGTCGGTCATGGAGTTGGGCGGAAGCTGCATGAGGAGCCCCAGATTCCGAACTACGGCAAGCGGGGCAGCGGACCGAAATTAAAGTCCGGCATGACGCTTGCCATTGAACCGATGGTCAATATGGGAACGGCCGCCGTCACTCTGATGGAGGATGGTTGGACGGTTCGCACGGCGGACGGGATGGCCTCAGCGCATTTCGAGCACACAGTTTTGATCACTAAACAGGAGCCCGAGATCCTGACCTGGCGAGCGAAGACTCAGGTGAAGTAAGGGAAATCCCACAGGCGAGGGCCAAATACCGTGCCGTCAGCCGGTTACCCGGCCGGAACCTTTTTTCAACAGCGCTCTGGCAAAATGCCCGCCCGCTTCATTCGTATCTTGCCAGGTGGCAAAGTTATGCTACAGGTTCTCCCTTACGATTTGTCGAAGTGGCGGATCACATTTCGCCAAACTAAATCGCGGACCGGCTCCGCGGTTTTTCGTCTCGTGGATTATGAAAGTTCGACCCTCAGTTAAAAGACTTTGTGAAGCGTGCAAGATCGTGAAGCGCAAGAACGTTGTGCGCGTGATCTGCAAGAACCCTCGCCATAAACAGCGTCAGGGCTAAGCTTTTGTCCACCTAGCACTACCACGTTATGCCACGATTATTGGGAGTTGAAATTCCATCAGATAAACGAATCGAAGCGTCGTTGACCTACATCTACGGAATCGGTCTAACTACTTCGAGACGCATCCTTGAGCAGACGAACATCGATCCCAACATGCGGGCGAAGGATCTGTCGCCGCAGCAGCTCAACGAGATTATTCACGCCATCACCAACAACAAGCTGCCGATCGAGGGCGATTTGCGAAGAGAGGTTCAGGGTAATTTGAAGCGGCTCCAGGCGATCAACTGTTATCGCGGCATTCGTCATCGCCGCGGCCTGCCCGTTCGTGGCCAGCGGACATCGA
>JBJMXE010000119.1:0-12243 GCA_045809745.1 Chthoniobacterales bacterium
ACACTCTTTAAAAACAATACCCAAATACTATAAATTCCAGAGCGCAGTAAGCCGTTGGTTGATGCGTTGGCGTTCGGGAATCTTCGCCAGGTAATCGAACGTGATCTTATTCTCTTGCTCGATCCATTTGCGGGTAGCCGGTGCATCCAGGTCCTCCAACGGACGAAATGGATCGGGCACCTTGGTGCCGAAGTAGTCGTCAGTTTGTTTGGTAGTCGGCGGCTTCGGATATGAGAACTTCTCCGCTGCCAGACAGCACAAGGTTAAAGCGAAAGTGAAGAGAATGAATCGAAGCGAGAGTTTCATGAGCCGGACGAACATGTCACGATGAGGCATGGTCGACAAACAGGTGCTGCTGAGTCTGGGCCTCGATCTGGTAGCTCCAGTCAGCAGAGCCTTTCCGGAATACTTTCGTTAGGTCAATTCTTTGCCTTCAGATCGGCCAGCTTTTGCTCCGCCTTTGCCACGTCTGACGGACGCGCGCTGCCGAGCTTGGCCAGCTTTTGTTGCCGACGCAAATTCGTTTCCGCAGCCGCGATTTCCGCGCGCTCGCGCGTCGCGGCCGCAGCTTCCGCGGTTTTCCGCGCCGCTTCGACTTCCCGCTCGGAAGCGGTTAGTGCATCTTTAGAGATCTCCCCCTTCTGCTGGCGCGTTTGTTGAACTACCAGATCGGCCTTCTCGCGCTCAAAACGCGCCGTCTCCAAGTCAAATTGTACGCGGACGATCCGGAGCATACGCGACTCCACTTCCATCCTGGATAACACGCCCCTTTTGTAGAGCTGCTCGGCTTCTGCCGCTGTTCGCTTCGCCCGTTCAAGTTTTTTCTCCAACTCAGCTGGATCCCGGCCTGCCTCACCAGGTTGCGCCGCGATCTGGCCTTGCCCCTTGTCGGGATCCGGCGGAAGCAACGCGGGCGGCTCGACTTCAAACGACTCGTAGTCGTCCGATTCCGGCAACTCGGTCTGCCCGAACGCTGTGGCAACGATCAACAACAGACCTGCCACCCGTCCTATCATGGCAGAAAGCTACCACGAAGATTCGCAAGCGCGCCAGATCAACGTCCTCGGCCGCCACCGGGACCAACTCCGGCGCGCATTGTACCACCGTTGAGATTTCCGAGCGATCGCCCGAACCCGAATGCGTTGGCACCGCGGAAAGAACCCGCAGCCTGAGAAGGTGACGGTAATGTGGACGCTCGCGTGAAAGTCGCATTTGCCGGCGCATTATTTTTTATCCGCCATGCTGATCCGCGCGGGTCAGTGTTAACGGTGACGGTCGATCGCCTTTTGCTGGTGCCAGACGCCCTGGATGTTTGCCGCGTACCGTTCGCTAGCGCTTTTTCTTTATGTCGTGCGGTAAGACCGATGCGTCGCCCGGTCCGCTGAAGCGGCACTGCATGCTGACTGGCTGCGAGTTGCTTTGTTGTGTGCGCCGCCGCTCGATGCAGCGTGGAGATCGATCGCGATTCAGCCGCTGTATGATTTTGGTGTTTCGCAATGCCCAGGCTCCTGGCGATCGACTGCATGGCGCTGTTGAACAAGGATCTTTTGGCGGCACCGCCGGCGTTGCCTGCGTTGGCGGTTCGGGCGCTTCCCGCAATCGACATGGCCCGCACCTTCGCCGCTGCTCGGCCTACGTTGTTGCTGACCCTGCTCGCACTCGAGGTGCTGCGCGCCGCGACCGCGTGGGCAACTGCAGTGCCGTCTGCGGTCGCGGCAGAAAATGTTTGACGAACCTGACCGTCAGTCCCTGCACCATTGTGAGGCGCATCCGTCGGTAACCGAATCGATGACTGCGGCGGAACGGGTGATTCGAGCAGCCGCGTCGTGAGCCGGTCGTGTAGGCGGAATCGTCCTGCGGGAGAACGATCCAGACGAAGGAGTTTCTCAGCAGATGAAAAGGGATCTCCCGAATCGTTAGGCGAGGCAACGCTCAACGGCGCGGTGAGCGTGGCGGTGTCACCCTCAGTCCTGATCGAATCGCGGGCGGCGGCTTCCACCAGCGACACCGGTCTGCCGGTAAATAGTTCGCGGGGCCAGGCCGCGACCTCCTGCAACAGCGCTCCACCCCGGAACAGAAATGCAGCACTGAAAATGGCTCCGGCGCACGCGGCGATGACAAACGCGACGTTTGCCCATTCGGAACCGTCGAGCTTTGGTCGATCCTTTACAGGAGAGTGCCTGACCGGTTCTTCCGGCGCCGAGGAGACATCATCGTCGGTTTTCGGTTTGGACGGCGGGCTAAAGAGGGGGCGGAGATCGACCTGTGGCATAGAAAACACAGTAATTCTGATGTTTCTTTAATTGCGCTCACAGCATAAAATGTTCCGATCCCCAATTGGCCCTGTGATCGCATTTTTTGCTTTTCAAAGCCGGCCACTGTGGCATACCACACGCTCGCAAGTCCTTCTGTGAATCTCTCCCTCCCAAAATTCTCGTTATTGATCACCCTCTGCGGCGCGTTGGCAGCGGCAACTGCTGCGGCTTCGCCCTCCTTTCCGGAGTCAGGACCGACTGTGCCCGGCAGTACTGCCCGTTTACGCGGCAAATTCGCTGCCGCACCCCAAAATGCTCCGCTCAGTGTGAAGCGCGCGATCTGGGCCGCAAACCAGTTGAATCGAAAACCCTATCGATACGGGGGCGGCCACCGTTCCTTTCTTGATAACGCCTATGACTGCTCCGGCACAGTTTCCTACGCGCTTGGCGGCGCCGGCATCTTGAAATCGCCGATTTGTTCATCCGAGTTTCGCAACTTCGGCCAAAAAGGTCGCGGCAAGTGGATCACCGTATATGCACGAAACGGTCACACTTTCGCAGTCATTGCTGGGCTGCGACTCGATACCACACCGTACGTTACGGGTCGTGAGACATGGGCGCCGGCTTGGCAATCAA
This sequence comes from Chthoniobacterales bacterium, assembly GCA_045809745.1. Classification (GTDB taxonomy): domain Bacteria; phylum Verrucomicrobiota; class Verrucomicrobiia; order Chthoniobacterales; family UBA10450; genus DATFCK01. The sequence continues at coordinate 2,892 of JBJMXE010000119.1, forward strand.
CTTTCCGCCAGCCCTCAGGGTTCGAAGCACGACATCCGGTCGGCCTGTAGACGAATTCGAGCGATCCTTGTTTTGCCGATCGTCGAATGTGCGATTCCCGTGCCGCGGTCGGTTCGATCCGTGGGCTTTAATTATCGATTGCTGCGCTTGCGATTGATGATCCATAACAATTTGCCCGCGGACCGCCGGTGAAGCTAAACGTGCGCAACAAATTTGGGTTTTCCCCGGCCGAGTTTCGCACTCTGCGAGCGCTAAAGACTCCTGCCGGCGTCCAGAAGTTCATAGATGATCTTCCCTACAATCTAAAATTCGACGCCCGCTCTCCCCGCAAAGTCTTGCATGACAAAACCGCGTCCTGCCTCGATGGCGGAATCTTTGCCGCAGCCGCCTTACGGGTGCTCGGCTTTCCAGCACTGGTTTTCGACTTGGAAGCGGATCGGGATACCGACCACGTTGTTGCCATTTACAAGATGCGAGGGCACTGGGGTGCAATCGCGAAATCGAACTTCACCGGCTGCAGATATCGGGAACCGGTTTACCGCACGTTACGGGAGCTCGCGATGAGCTATTTCAACATCTACTTCAACCTGCGCTTCGAACGAACGTTGAGACGGTATTCTGGTCCGGTGAACCTCGCGCGGTTCGATCGCCAGCAATGGATGACCACGGATGAGCCGGTCTGGTTCATCGCGGAGTATTTGCTCGATATCCGGCACTACCGGCTGCTTCCGCCAGGGGCGGAGAAGCGCCTGAGCAGAGTAGACCCCCGCACCGTAGCCGCCGAGATGGTGGGATTTCGCCGGAAAAAGTAACCGTCCTATGTCAGCGCCAGCGTTGATCTGCCTGACGCAGGCGGGTCTGTAATCCCATCATTCGCCTAACAACCGGATTGTGGAGCAGCGAGCATATCGCTGCTGCGCGCCGTTAGGACTGCTAAACACGGCGAAGCCATCGGAGGGACGAGCTTGTCTCGTCCCACTAATCGGTCAGTCCCCCGTCAAATAATGAGACGAGACAAGCTTGTCCCTCCGGTTAGGTGGCTGTCGCTTCGGTTCGTCATTCGCCTGTCTTTTCTCGCGTCCTTTCGCGTGTTTAGCGGCACCAATCTTCCGACGAAACCGGAAGCGCTCCTTCTCTGGGCGCGGAAAGGAAAGCAAAAACGGCCGGCGGCCCGTTAGGAAAACGGAAACCGGTGATCAATCGCCGTCTTGTCGGGCATGATCCCGACCTCGCCGGGCACCTGCGGAACATACACGAACACATAACGTCGCCGCGGGCTTTGCCATCCGGTCGCTTCAGCGACCACTTGTTTGCCGGATTTCTCTACGTAATCAACGAAGTCGGAGCTGGCCTTCACTGCCCAGTTCGAATAATCGCCAATTTGCATGAGCACCGCGCGAAGATCGCCTTCGCCCCAGGGAGTGCCGCTTCGCTTTTGAAACGCCACGTAGCGGGCTTTGTCATTGAAGAACCCGAAGGTGACTTCGAAACCCTGGGTCATGTCGCCAGTGTAGAAAGCAAAGCTTTTCTCGCCCTGGCCGATCATCCCCAGGAGGTTCGGCGCCATCACTGCACTTTTGCCAAAGTGCTGCTCCGCCGCTTGTTTGTTTTCGAGCAGCAGATTCACCGGTTACGCCCTAACGAGCTGATCGGACTTTAACACGCGAGCCGCGGTCGTCACGGCTTCGTCTTCCATCGGGGATCTGTGATATCCAACCGTTGCGCATTCGACCAAGTATTGTCTCAGGAAAGGTTGAATCCCGCCCATGCGTTCGTATTGCGCTGTGTGAACCAGCTCATGCACGATGAGCGCGCGATCGCGCCAGTAGTCGGAGCGGACAAATACCCCATACTGGATGGTGAGACCGCGGGGCGCAGACGGCACAAAGTTGATTTTTTGATAAGCTGCCTGGAGCGCCGGGTGAGTAGGGGAAGGGATGATGTCGACCTGAAGAAGCCGAACGCGTTCGGGATCCTGCACCCCGACGCGCAACGCATCCGCGGTTTCGCGCATAGAAAGAGGGACGCCCTCCTGGAGGATACGTTCCTGCTGTTGCGCGGCCCACGCGGCGGCAAGCGGAACCAGCATTTCAAATTGTTCGAGGGGAATTTGCTCGGCCATGGGGAAGGTCAAAGCAGGAATCCGGCCCGACCGACCCTCAAGCTGGCCAGCGTCAGGTAGGGACGGCTCTCCGAGCTGTCCCATTATCAGGCTCCAGCGGCCGAGTCACGCCAACCTTCGCAGTTTTGCGATAGCGGTGACCGCCTCGCATTCGAGAGGCGCCTCGTTGTACCCGACGGTTAGGCATTCCGTAAGATAAGTCTTCAGGAATGGTTTGATCCCGCCGAGGCGCTCGTATTGGGCGGTATGCACCAGCTCATGAGCAATCAGATCGCGATTTCGCCAGCAATCCGCACGGATAAAAATTCCGTATCGCAACGTTAGACCGCGGGTGGCATCCGTTCGGAATCCGAACGCCCGATACGCCGGGCGAAGCACAGACGCGGCCGGCCAGGGAACGTGTTCTACCTGAAGCAGACGGACCTTGTCCGGCTGCTGAACTCCAACCGTCGCAGCATCCTGGATCTCAGACGATGTAAGCGGCACGCCGTCCTGCAGGATTCGTCGCTCCTGCTTCGATGCCCAGCGGGCTGCCAGTGGCAGCAATGCACTGAACCGCTTCTCCACCCACTCGCGATCCATCATGATGATCTCCAAATCGTGACGGCGTTGTGAGCGGCGATCAAGCCTCGCCCTGGGCGGCCGCCGCATAGCACGGGCTGGCTCGAATAGATGGGGCATTTACCCCGTCGAAGTTTAGCGAGGGAGGAAAAATATGAAACGAACTATATTGATCATGGCTGCCCTGCTGCTTAGCGCGGCTGCCCTTGTGCCTGCCGCAAATGGGGCGGTGGGAGTGTCGATCGCAGTGGGCGATCGGCCATATTACGCGCACGGACCGTACTATTATAGAGGTCCTGTTCGCTACGTCTGGGTTCCAGGACATTATCGCTGGCACCATCACCATCGGGTGTGGGTGCACGGGTTCTACGCGTCCCGGTAGCATTCATTACCGGCAAACTTCGAAACCGCGCCCGGCGGCGATGCCGGCGCGGTTTCATGCTGTACTCGAACAAAGACGGCCTGGACAACCGAACGCAGCCGCCCCTATCCGCCGAACACCTTGCCAATCTCGCCGATCTTCCGTTGGATCTTGCCTCCGATCGATTCGGCATCGCCACGATCCCGCAGTCGACGGTTTCCGGTGGCTTTGCCGGCTTTTGATTTTACGCTGCCGCCAACTTCCCGCGCGCGGCCCTTCGCTCTGTTCTTTGTGCTCGCTTTCACGAATAGAGTTCGCACCTCAGCGTACGGACGAGCTTGTCTCGTCCCATTAATCAGCGCCAAAGTTCAACAAGCGGGACGAGACCAGCTCGTCCCTCCCATATCGCCGCAGCACATCTGTTTCGAGCTTCGGATTTCGAGCTTCGATATTCCGCGCGGCGCCAGCCGCGCGTTAGGCTCTGCCCATATAGGAACCGGTGCGGGTGTCGATCTTAATGATTTCGCCTTCTTTGATGAAAAGAGGAACGTTAATGCTCTTCCCCGTTTCGAGTAAGGCGGGCTTGGTGACGTTGCTGGCGGTATCGCCCCGTAAGCCTTCTGCCGATTCGATGACCTTCAGACTAACCGATGCCGGCAGTTCTACTTCGACCGGCTTTCCTTCGGCATACAAAACCTGAACCGCCAGATTCTCCACCAGATAGTGTTTGGCATCGCCGATAAATCCTTCCTGGAGAGTGATTGTGTCGTAGGTCTCCGGATCCATGAAATGGAAGCCGTTGTTGTCCTTGTAACTGAATTCCAGTTGTTTCCGCTCGATATCCACCAACTCCACCTTGTCGGTCGACCCAAACCGAACGTCCGCGCTCTTGCCAGTGTTGATGTACCGGATGATCGCCTGCACAAATGCGCGCAGGTTTCCAGGGGTACGATGATGGACTTCGAGCACAATGGCACTGTTACCATTATACTTAATGGCCATTCCTTTTCGGAGATCGTTAGCGGCTGGCATGGGTTGGATTAGTGTGAATTGTTACATCGTTAAGCCGTCGAAGCCGCTGCTTCAACGCGAGCGCGGACGTTACACCCGGCGAGGCCAAAAGCAACAATCCGGCATGCGTTGATCACAAGAGCTTGAGTCGCGTCAGATCCTGGGAATCTACGATACCGACCGGAATATTCTCGTCGTCCACCACGACCAAATCGTCGATCCGATGCCGCTCCAGCAGGTTCAGGACTTCGACTGCGAGCTTGTCCTTGTGCACCGTTACCGGGCTCAACGTCATTAGGTCCGCTACCACGCGCTCCCCGACCCGCGGGTCGGATTGAAAATGCCGCACGAAATCGCCATGGGTAAAGATTCCGACCAGCTGCTGATTCGGATCGATCACCACTGCGGCTCCGGCGCGGACTTGCGTCATCGCTTTCAGAACATCGCGAACGTTTGTATCGATCGCTACGACCGCCATCGCCTGGCGCGATCGCATCACCTGATGAACCCGCATGAGTAGGCTGCGACCGACCATTCCAGCAGGATGGAACCTGGCGAAATCCTCTTTGTTGAAGCCACGCGCCTCGAGCAGCACCATCGCAAGCGCATCGCCCAGAGCCAGCATGACAGTCGTACTGGAGGTCGGTGCCAGATTGAGGGGGCAAGCTTCCTGTTCAACCTGGAAATTCAGAACCACCTGCGCATTTTGGGCGAGGGTCGAATCGGCGTTGCCGCAGATCGCGATGATCCGCACGTTGAATCGTGCGATCGCCGGCAGGATCCGCAGTAATTCCTCAGTCTCGCCGCTGGCACTGAGGGCCAGGACGACATCTCCGTCGGAAACCATTCCAAGATCGCCATGCAACGCATTCAGCGAGTCCAGAACGACCGCAGGGGAACCGGTACTGGTAAGGGTCGACGCTATTTTCGCCCCGATTTGGCCCGATTTGCCCACTCCGAGCACGACCACCTTTCCGCGATGGTCGACCGCGTCCTTGATGACCTGAACGGCTCGGGAAAAGTCTTCGCCCAGCCCGTCTCGGAGCCGGTTCAGCTCGAAAATCTCGATTTCGAGGACGCGTTTACCCTTCTCAAGGTAGTCCATGGCCATATAGAGTGTGGGCTCAGGCGCTGCGACGGGCAAGAAATTGCGCGCCCGGGGCCGGAAAGGGACTATGAAATATCTTTTCGCAATTCTTCTGCTTGTCGCCATGACAGGTGTCGCTTCAGCCCAGAGTTATCGCCGCCCGATCGGCAAACAGGAACCGGTGCGCGCCGCTCCCACGCCTCCGCCGCACATTGGCCAACGAGGCGAAATCGGAGGATCCATCCCGCGCGGTGTGCATGGAGGTAATCCACTTCAGCTCCTGAATCCGCTCGCGCCCGCGCGGTACGGGACGGCTGCCGAAAGCGTGATCTACGAGCCGTACACCTGGAAGTGGCGCGGATTTAAGCTGTTCGAGATTGTCTGGTAAACCAGGCATTTCTTACAGGCGGAAACAAAGACAACGAAGAGCCGGACCGCTCTTGTTCGCCTTCGTTTCCGTTTTCTCCTGTTCACCAGTTCGATAGTCCTTGGGCGCGGGGCGATCTCAGCAGCCCCGAAAACCCGTTTGCCCACGAGAAACGCTAAAAACAGGAAATAGAAGTTAGCTGACTCGTCGCTGGGTTCGGCTCGATTTTCGTTGGACGTTGAGCGCCTGCCATTGGACGGCCCCGAATACTTTCGGGGTTGGGCGTTGAGCTCTTCCCCATCGAACCACCCGCACGGAACACACCGCGTAGCTAACTCCGTTGGTGAGTTCGGCTCGATTTTCGTTGGACGTTGAGCGTTGGGCGTTGAGCGTTGGGCGTTGAGCTCTTCCCCGTCGAACCACCCGGTTGTCGCCTCCTACTGCGCAACCTTTTTAAAACCGGAGATGTTGCACATCTACCGGCAGATCACCGGACTGGAGCGTGTCCGCCCAATTGTCATCACCCAGAAACGCGAGAACGCGTCACGATTTCCATTTGAACCGGTTTATACCGTCGGCAAGCCGGCTACACATTTCCTTCGCCGTTTCTGGTTTCGACAGCTGCTTCAACAGCCGTGGCAGATCTCGCGTCTTGAGCTGGAGTCGTTACGCGGGGTTCTGGACAAATCGGGCGCGCAGCTGCTGCACATTTATTTTGGCCACATCGCGGTCCATCTCATGCCGTTGATCGAAGTGTGGCCGAACCCGACCGTGGTTTCATTTCATGGCTCCGACGCGCTGGTGGAGCTCGATAAAGCCGCATTTCGCGAAGCCACTAAACGCATGCTGGGTGCCGTTCGCGCAGTGTTCGTCAGGTCGGAGTCACTGCGGCGGAGATTAGTCGAGCTCACTGATGACGCGGACAAAATCAGTGTTGTTCGAACGGGAATACCGCTGGATCAATTTCCGTTCCGGCCACGCCCGATTCCGTCCGATGGCCGATGGCAGCTCGCGCAAGCCGGAAGGCTTATCGAAAAAAAGGGGATGGCCACTTCTCTCCGCGCATTTTCCGAGTTCGCGCAGATTTTCCCTAATGCCCGACTGGTGATCGCTGGGGAAGGACCGCTGCTGGAGGACTTGCAGAAGTTGTCCGATGAACTGCACATCAAAGACAAGGTTTCGTTCCCAGGTTTCCTGAATCAGGATCAACTGCGCGAGCTTTACTACGAGTCGCACATATTTCTTCATCCGAGCCGAATTGGCAGCGACGGCAACCAGGAAGGTGTTCCGAATTCAATGTTGGAAGCCATGGCCACTGGTCTGCCCGTGTTCGCCACGCGCCACGGCGGAATTCCCGAGGCGATCGATCACGGACAGAGCGGTGTTCTGGTAGCGGAGCAAGATCACGCAGCTCTCGCAGCCGAATTGATTAGCTCCGCTAATGATCGACGACGTTTATCACAACTTGGCGAAGCCGGCTCAAAATCCGTTAGTCAACAATTTGAGCAGCGCCTTCAGATCCAAAATCTGGAAGACCACTATCTCTCGCTGATCAAGTCGAACAAGTTGTAGGCGAGGTGGCCCCTGTGGAGAGCACGGCGTTGGTTAGGCCTTCTTCGAAGCGGCTTCCGCGCGGCCGGTTAGGCTTTTGGATCGTTTGCCTTTGCACCACGACGAGCGCGCACTGATACCCACGCTAAACCCAGCAGCCAGAGCGCGCACGAGCTGACGACAAGAGGAATACCGCCATATCGAAGGCAGAGAGCACCTTCTCGGGTTCCAGATTCGGCCACGCCTACTACGAGCGCATACGAAGCTGGCATCGGAACTGCGCCATGGAGGCTCGAATCGGGAACGATCGTCGGCGTAATAACGATCGCAATGACACAAGCGCGTAGGAGTAGCCGAATCCAGGTATTCCGAATTTTCCGAGTGAGGCGCCAGGTAAGCCATGCAACCCCGATAGCGAACGCAAGGAATACCGCTAGTACGGCGCAAAAGAATATGAAACCTCTCATAGCACGATGCTGCTGAATTTAACCTAACGAGAACAAGATCTATCGTTGAAAACAATACGACGGGAGGTGCCGAGCATAGCGAGCGCATCTAGGGAAGTCGGGAACTGGGATGGAATCCAAGCCACCGGTGATGGCGGCAAGCTCGCCTGGAAATGAGTGTGTGTTAATCATCAGAAAGTGAGGCTGTACGCGGTGAAGCGCGCCTGCTCGCGAACGCTTTCGGAGTTAGCTGCATCGCTTGGTTAGATGGCTAATGGCCACGACTAGAGACCGGAATCTCTGCTTCTCCTTCTGTTGTGCGTCCGAACGAGAAGGAGACGATTGCAAAAACCTCGACCGCGGGAGTGTGATCGCTGCAACCGAACAAAGGAGAAAGATCAAAACGCAAATTTTGGCTCGGACGCCACGCCAGACTGGGGCCAATGGTAAAACCTTTGGTCGGGCGTCGCAGAGCGGCGGTTTCACCGCCGCTCCGATATTGCATTTCGAGTCCGACCTCTAGCTTTTCTTCCGGCAGCAGAACCGGTTTCTCGACGCTCTGGGCGAAGCCAGCGCTTGTGCTGGGTTTTCCGCCGAACTCCTGATCGACAAAAATATTCAGGGCCCACTCCACGAGATGCGGAAAGTCATGCGACACAAGCAGGGCGATTTCACCTGAATCCTGCAACGCACGGCTGAGGTCGAAGCGATACTCGGCTGAGATTGCTGGATTCAGCGGTAGCTTGTTCCAGTTGGCGAGCGCATAGCGCGCTTCCAACGTGAAGCTGCGTTCGAAGGTGTCGCCTGCGACGCGCTCGAACTGGTTCTGCACGCCGATAGTGAAGCGCGCAGGCAGCCCCATTTCGATCTCTTGGCGAAACAGATGAAACGGCGACTCGTGACGGAAAATGCTGCCTTCGTATCCTGCTTCAACTTCGAAGCTGAACGGCGAAAGCACATAAGATTTGGTCAGCGTGGAAATGCGGCCATGCGATAAGTCCGGCGGAGCACCGTAAGCGGACGGCAACTCATCGGCTTCCGCCCGGACAACTATCTGACGGGTTTCGCTCTCCTGCGCGCGAGTCGCACACGCGCTCACGAGCAACACTGTGACGGCGGCGAAAACGAACGTGGTGCTCACCATCTAACGAGAACCCTTTCTGCTGCCGTGCAGCAACCTATAAGCGGGATTCATTATGAGGAACTAGCGTAAGGCGCGTAAGATCAGCTACGATCGTTGTAAAGAATGCGACGGGAGTGCGTGAGCAAGCGAATCAAACTAGGGAAGTCGGGAACTGGGATGGAATCCAAGCGACCGCTGACGACAGCAAGGCTGGAGTGAAATGAGCGGGCGTTAATCATCGGAGAGTGAGGCTGTACGCGGTGAAGCGCGCCTGCTCGCGAACGCTTTCGGAGTTGGCTCCAGCGATTGGTTAGGCATTCAGTGTGACTGCTTATTGGCGCGCAGTCTGGGACGAGTAATGGTTGGCAACCAACCGCCAGCGCCCTTGCTGCTTCACCCACACCCTGGTAAACCGAGTGTCACGGGGAACCGCCTTGCCTTTGTCTTGCCCACTCATTGTAGAGAGGCCAGTCTCCACAGCCGTGTTTCCATAGACGCGCACTTGAACGTCATCGGTAGTGATAGATTGAAATTTCAAATCACCCGACGTGAAATCCGAAATCACCTGCGCTTTGGTTCTCACTCTGCCACTTGGTCCTACGCCTATGAAATCAGCAGCGTAGATGCGATCAAGGGCCGTCGCATCAGCATGAATCTGTGCTTGAATGCGTTCGTTATCCAGTTTTCTGATGACCTCCTCGACACTTGTTTGGTGACTGCCCC
>JBJMXE010000120.1:0-10490 GCA_045809745.1 Chthoniobacterales bacterium
AGCGGAGCGCAAAGGTCCGAGGGCAGAGGGCAAAGCGCAGAGGGCGGCCGACGGAAGACAACAGCGAAGTAGAAACTAGGAGGTAGAATGGAGCGGGTCGGCAGAGGGAAAGTAGAAGGTAGAAAGTAGAAGGCAGAAATGGAGGACGGAGGGCAGAAGGACAACGGTGAAGGGATCTTGATCAGGTCAGAAGCAAACGGCGCGACAACAACACCGAAAGGTGACACGCTCGAGTGAAACGCCAAACTACAGGAAGCGACGATGAGTGAGCTACGGTATCCAAATGAAACCAGAGAGTATCGGGATGCGCGCGACGCATTGCTGAAAGAGGAACAGGAGCTGGTCGTTAAGGTGAAATCGGTGGCCGAAAAGCGCCGGAAATTACCGGCCGGTGGAGAGTTGAAGCAGGATTACGTGTTCCGGTGGGCTAACGACGGAAAGGTAGGGAAAAACGTCAAGTTCTCCGAGCTGTTCGAAGACAAAAACACGCTGTTGCTCTACTCGTTTATGTTTGGTCCACACTGGGACAATCCATGCCCGTCATGTACGTCGTTGATGGATGCGTTTGATCGCGCCTGGTATTCGGTTAGTCGAGACGCGGCGTTTGTGGCAATTGCCAAGGCGCCGCCCGATCGAATCAATGCGTGGGCGAAATACCGCGGCTGGTCGCAGATTCCGTTAGTTTCCGGTTACGACTCTACCTATCAAGCCGATTACAAGTGCCAGGAAGATTCTGATGACGATATGCAACTGCCGGTGATGCATGTTTTCAGCCGACGCGACGGAAAGATTTTCCATTTCTGGGGTACCGAAAGCATGATGAATCATGTCGATACGGTATGGCCGTATTGGAATCTCATGGATTTCACTCCCGAGGGCCGCCCCGATGTTCCTACTCCGCCACAACCGTTCAGGTCACAATTCCTGGAGGAACATTATTTGAACAAAGAGTAGTTTTTCGAACTCGTAGTTAGGGAGAGGCAAAGAGCAGAGGGCGAAGAGCAATCGGCAAACGGTAAGGCGCGGAGCCGGAGCAAACGCTCAACTGAGCGTTCAAGGCCAAGGCGTGATTGCGTGCGGGAAGAAGTCCGGAGGCGCCCGAGCTGCCGCGTCGGTTAGTCCTTATCCTGAACCGCGGGGAGGATCCAGTGTGCCGCAGCCGCGGAACCCGACGGGACATCTGTCACGCCGCCACGCGACGGGCGACATAGGGCCGGTTCGATCAGTGCTCGACGAGGAGCTGCCGGGATCTAACTCAGGTATGTTTTTGTGCTTGAAGAGGAAAAGTAGGCCGCTATCCTCCGCCGGATGAAAATTTCCTCCGTAGCCTTGTTAGGCTACATGTTTGTTCTAAGTTCCTGCGCCACGATCACCCGCGGCGTTCACGAAAAGCTCCGTGTCGAAAGTGATCCAGCGGGCGCGGATGTCGTTTTGTCGACCGGCGAGAAAGGCGTCACACCCGCCGTGTTCGTTGAGAAACGACGCCGTGATAACTTTACCGTTACCGTGAGTAAACCCGGGTACGTGTCGCAAACCATCATCGTTCAGAGCAAAGCCGGGGGCACCGGCGCAACGGCGATGGCGGGAAACATGGTCCTGGGCGGGGTTATCGGAATGGGGGTCGACGCCGGTACTGGCGCGTACAACTCGTTATACCCGAACCCGGTTAGGATGACACTGAAGAAGACCGGTTCGGCAAAAAGCAAAACCAAAATGACAACGCGAGAAAGCGCATCGCCGAAGCCGGTCGCTTCGCCGCGCTAGCCGAGCAACGCCTTTGCTGGCGCAGTGGTTGAACGGCTGAATCGCTGACGCAAACGATTACGACGACGATCGCGCAACCGAAGGCCATCGAAAGCCAGCGCCGAGCCTCCTGCGGCAAAGCTCATGGCCACCCATGGAGGCGCCGCCGCGCCTTAAAACAGGGGGAATACAAACAAAATATGATTGCATTGTTTTCGTTAGTCTGGCAATAACGCGGGCGACGCCGGGCAGGTTGCGTCCGCGTTCCCCATTTTGACTTTCGGCAAAGAAATCGTCGTCCTAGTCTGCTTATCTGTCTGCCTGCCAGCTCTGCTCACCGCCGCCACGATTTATCAGACCGGCTTTGAAGCGGGAACGCTTGGTCCGGAGTGGTCAACGTCGACCACCAACGACGGCCGGGTAAGCATCACATCGGATTTCGCGCCGGCGGCCGGAACCAAGCACCTGGTTTTGGACGACACCGTCAACGACGCGATCAAGTCGGTCGCTGAGGCGACGCTCACGCTGAATTTGTCCGACAAGAAGAACGTTGTGCTCTCGTTTCAGGCCAAGAGCTTGCAGAACGAACCAGACGAGCCGCCGACTACGAATTTCACTAGCACAAGGACCTACGACGGTGTGGCCATCAGCACCGACGGCGGAGGGACGTGGCGCAGCGTGCAATCGCTGGCCAACGTGAGCACCAGCTGGCAATCGTTTTCTATCACTCTTGACGCCGCCGTGCTTCAATTAGGAGGAAGCTTCGGGCCGGGATTCCGCGTCCGGTTTTCCGAGTACGACAACGCGCCGGCACCGATCGATGGAATCGCATTCGATGAGATAACCGTGACCGCGGATGACGACCGCCGGGTTACCATCGAGCTGCCAAATCCGGTGTTAGAGGGAAGCGGAGTGCATACCGGAAACATCGCCGTGAATTTCGCGCCCGCTTCGCCAATGACCTTTGATACGGCCGCATCGCCAGGAGGCCAGGTATTGCTTCCGGCGACGGTGACCATTCCAGCGGGTCAAACGTTCGCCATCTTCGACTTTTCGGTGCCGGATGACAGCACGGTGAATTTGACGCGAACGGTGTCGATCAGTGCGAGCGCGAGCGGTGTCACTTCGATACCTGCCACGTTAACTATTTATGATGATGAAGCGCCGTTTCCGACACTGAGCTTGCCGGCGCAACTGACGGAAGGCGCAACACCGACGAATAACGCGATCCTCACTATCAGTCACGCCGCGACCAAGGCGCTCACGCTCGGGTTAACGGTGAATCCATCCAACGAGCTCGTTATCCCCAGCAGCGTTACCGTTCCGGCGGGCCAAACGCAGGTCGTGTTTACGGTTCAAGCTAACGATGATAACCGCATTGATGGTAATCTCTCTGTGAACGTGACAGCGAGCGCGCCCGGCATCACGCCGGCGAGCGGGCAAACGATCACCGTCGACAACGAAACGCGCACGTTATCGTTGGTGCTGCCCACGACCGTTCAGGAAGGCAGTGCGGCGATCGGAACAGTCATCATTTCAGGAACACTGAACTCGCCGTTAGAGGTCGATCTGGCAAGCAGTGCCACTGGAACTCTTACGGTGCCGGCTAAGGTCACAATCGAAGCGGGCGAGACTTCGGCGACATTCAGCTTGAACGCTGTAGACAACAACCTGCGTGACGGCAGCCGGCCGGTTTTAATCAGCGCCCAGGCCAGTAGTTTCACCAGCGGTGCGGATTCGATCATCGTTCGTGACAACGAAGTGGCAACTTATCGCTTCAGCAGTCTAACCGATATCGTGAACGTCACGGCTCCGGTGCCGGTGACGGTCGTCGCGGCGGATATCGAGGGCAATCCGATTAGCGGATTCTCGGGAAACGTCAATCTCAGCCTGGTGTTACCGGACGGAGGCGTACAACCGGTTGCGCCCGGGGCTGTGTCGTTAGGTGGAGCAAACGGATGGAGTGGTGATATCACGGTGCCCGTGGTTACCACCCCGCCGCTGAGGCTGCGGGCCAGCGACGCCAACGGCAACAGCGGGGATTCCACCCCATTCGACATTATGCGCGTGCTAGCGCTTACCACGTCCGACCTGGTTTGGGATGCATCTCGTAACCGCATTTACGCCAGCGTGGCTCCATCAGCGCCGAGTTACGCGAACCAAGTCGTGAGCGTTAACCCCGGTAATTTGCAGGTCGTCGGCAACGTGGCAGTGAATCAGGACCCAAGGAAGCTGGTTCTGACTAGCGGTAACGAAGCGCTTTATGTGGCGCTGGATGCAAATGGCACGGTCGCAAAAATCAATCCGGCGACGATGGCTGTGAGCTTGAGCTTTGCGGTGGGCGTGTCGCAGTACTACGGCACACTCTACGCCGAGGACATGTGCGCTGTGGCGGGGCAGCCGAATCTAGTGGTCGTGTCGCAATATCGGAAAAATGTTTCGCCGCGACACAATGGCGTCGCGGTTTACGATAACGGCACCATACGACCTAACAAAACCCAGGACCATACCGGCAGCAATCGTATCGAACCGTCCGCTGATCCGACGCTGTTCTTCGGTTACAACAATGAGACCACGGAATTTGGTTTCCGGCAGCTTCTTCTTGACGCCAACGGCATGACCCAGACGGTTGTAAATACGAGCCTGTTCGGCGGTTTCAGCTCGGACATTTTTTCCGATGGCAACATGGTGTGGTCGAGTGACGGCGTCGAAATCGATGGATTAAATATGCGCCGCCTGGGCGCATTTGCCGTTACCTCGCCGGGCGCGACACGGCCGGATCTGGCGGCGAACCGGGTTTATTTCGTCGAATCCACTTACCAATTCTCTTATCAGTACAATACCCTCAGCGCCTACGATCCAGCCACATTCTCACGAATTCGGGCGCTCTCGTTGCCGACATGGTTTGATTCGGTTGGAAGTCTCGTTCGTTGGGGCGCCAACGGACTGGCCTTTCGCACCAGCGACTCGCTGGTGCTGATTAACAGCAGCCAATTGGTTCCGAGTAATCCACCGGCTGATCTTGCAGTTTCTGTTCAAGCAACGCCTAATCCCGCTTCGGTCGGTAATCCGCTGACTTATACGGTGCAACTCACGAATCAAGGGCCGAACATTTCGCACAACACCATTTTGAGCGCGACGTTGTCCGACAGCCAGGCGGTTGGGAGTGCCACCCCAAGCATTGGCACAGCGTTCATCAACGGATCGATAATCACTGTGCCAGTTGGCGACATAGCTGTTGGCGGATCGGCCACCCTGACCGTGACCACTTCGCCGCAATCAGCCGGCGGATTGTCGTGCACGGCCGGAGCGAATTCCTCATCCATCGATCCAAACTTCGCTAACAATATCGCCTTCAAGTTTGTCAGCGTCGGATTCGAATCCGTGGCTGACAGAGTGAATCAGCTTCGTCTCCCGGCGAACAACATCATCTACGATCCTCTTCGGAATCTGATTTGGGCAACCATTCCGAACACAGTGGATCCTCCGCTCGGGCGATCGATTGTGTCGATCGATCCGAAAACCGGGCTGGTGTCGGATCCATTCCCTATGAAGGCGAATCCATTCGAGAACAGCATCGCCCTGTCAGGTAATGGCCGTTATCTGTACGTAGGCCTAACCGATTCGCCGGAGGTAATTCGAGTCGATTTGACAACCTCGCCTTACACGAGCGTCCGCATTCCGCTGGGTCTGAGCCAGTGGGGCGACAACAATTACGCCGAAGACATTGAAGTGCTGGATGGAGACGGCACCAGCTTCATCATCGCCGGCGCAGACGATCACTCGGCTGCGGTGTATGACGGTTCGGTGCGTCGAACCAACCGGAGCGGCATCTACACGGTTGACCGCGTCGAGCGCACCGCGACCGCCGGTACTTTCGTCGGCTACGACAATTACAGCTCGGGTTTCGAAGTTTCGAGGCTGCCCGTGACTGCTTCCGGGGTGACGATTTCGCAGTCGAACTCTAGCGTGATCAGCGGCTATTATGCGGACATTAGTGGATCAGCCGACCTGCTTCTGTCGAGTACAGGCAAGCTCGTCGACAGCAGTTCACTGACCCTGAAGTCGAGCTTCGGCATAGCAGGCCGGCCCTGCGCCGATGCCGCTAACGGCCGGGCCTATCTCGTTAACGGCAATACGCTTCGGGCGTTCGATACCTCGAGTGCGGCCGCTCTCGGTTCGCTGGCTTTACCGGTGATCGCGACTGGCGATTGGGCAGGCAGTCTCATCCGCTGGGGTCTGGACGGCTTCGCTATCGCCGGCGGGGATGGCAATGTTTACATTGCGCGTTGGTCCTCCGCCATTCCCTCGGACAAGGATAGCAACAACGATTTTGTTTCCGATCAGTGGGAGGCCACCTACTTTGGCACGTTCAATGTCAGTCCCGGTGCTGACCCCGACCGTGATGGAATCGCCAATGCCTGGGAATATCTCTTTGGCACGTCGCCCACTCAGAGCAATGGCAGTCCCGTCCAGACCACGCGGAAGATTGACAATGGCCAGGCTAACATTCATCTCGTTTTTCCGAGACGCGCGGGACTGGCGCCCCAGACTTACGGTTACGAGACCAGCACGAATCTCCAGCAATGGAATCCGGCGAGCGGCGTTATTGAGACAGTAGTGGCCACGCAAACCCTAAACGGCATCCAGTTCGACACGATCGATGCGGCAATTCCGGCGCCGCTTCCGAACGTCGGATTTGCCCGATTGAAGTGGCGTCCCTGATGAAGGCGTTCTCGCGTTTTTTAGCATCGAATATTGGCCTAACGATCGCGGTAGTACTTGTTATTGGCGCGATATTTTGTCTCCGCTCCTGGCGGGCCGCTCCAACACCAGGGCCCATGCCATCTGCGGTTAATGCCATCGTCTCGCATCGCCCGGACCGCGAGATCACTTCCGATCACCGGATTAAACGCATTCGTCATAAGGACGCGACCGGGTTATCGCCACTCGAACTCGTGCAAACGCCCGCAGGCATGGTCACCATTCGGCGGACTTTTTCGGCCGGTGGCACGTTGTTGCGAGAAGAAGCGTTTCTTCAGGACAAGCCTGTGGCTTTGCCTAACGATTGATCAGTAGGAGCTGGAAAACTAAGAGCTCGACGAGCGCGAGTCCGGCGGGCCGGGCAGGCGCGGCCCAGCCCAGTGCTTGGGATCTGGATTCCTTGGAGCTTGGAACTTGCCGCGCATAGGCGCGGCTCACTCATATCGCAGGGCAACGATTGGATCGACGCGGGTGGCGCGTCGGGCGGGCAGGAAACAGGAGAACGCCGCCACAAGCGTGAGCAAGCCGCCCACCGCCAGATAGATCGTCGGGTCGAGGGGATCCACCTTGAATAGAATGTTCTTCAAGGCCGCAGCCGCGACTACTCCGAGGAGCAACGCGATTCCGCCGGCTCCAATAATCAATCCGATGATGAGTTGCCACGCCCCCTGGCTCATGACCATGCGCAGGATGCGCATGGCATCGGCGCCTAACGCCATTCGGATCCCAAACTCCTGCGTCCGCTGGTTGACCGAGAAACTCATGACTCCGTAAAGGCCGACGCCGGAGAGAATGAATGCAACGACGCCAAAGATGGTGAACAGCGTGGCGATCACGCGGCTACCAGACAGGATATCCTGGTGAAACTGGGCAGGCGTTCCCGGGAAATAGGCAGGAAGGTTTGGGTCGATGGCGGCAATAGCCCGGCTCAGGGCCGGTCCCAGGGTGTCGGCCCGCAGACCGGCCCGCGGCCTAACGACCACCGTAGCGAACTGCGTCGCTGGCGTCGCACCCAAGAGTGGCATATAAAACCCGGCGGCATCAGTCTGTTGGTCGAACGGTCCCTGCATCAGGGTGTCCGGCACGACCCCGACGATCGTCCGCCACGGCGGCTCTTTGCCGGGATTGAAAATCCGCACCTGATGACCGAGCGCGCTCGCGTTGCCCCAATACTTCCGGGCAAAGCTGGCGTTCACGATCGCGACCGGCTGCTTGGCATCATTATCATCGAGCGTGAAATCGCGACCTTCGCGAAGCTTAAGTCCGAGCGTCGCGAAATATCCGTCTGACACGGATTCGTAATTACCGCGAGGACGGTCCCGATCCGTCAAATACTTCTGGCCGTCGACTTCATACTGTCCGCCGGGAGCGAAAGTCATGCGGAACCGGTCGGTCATCGCTGCCGCGTCGAACTGTGCATTGGTTCGCAGTGCACGAACGGCGCTCTTGAAGAATTGGCGGCGCGAGTCTTCGCTCGGATAGGTGCCTTCCATTAAGGCAACGCGGGCGGCATAAAGACCATTTTCATCATACCCGTAATCGAGCTTTGTCTGGTTACGAATAGACTTGATCTGCAAGGTGGCGGCGATGAGCAGCGCCGCGGTCAGGGCAATTTGTCCAACCACCAGCACGCGGGTAATGACGTTAACCAGTCGGCTGCTGTTGCCGCGGCCGCCCTCTTTCATGACCTCGGCCGCGCTGCCTCGGGAGCTCAGAAATGCCGGGAGCAGGCCCGAGCAAATTGTCGCGATCAGCGTGATCGCGAGCGTAAAGACAAGCACGCGGCCATCGATGGTGAAGTTCCACCAGTAGGGCGGGGGAAAGGGCGCGGCCTGCACCACCTTGGCGAACATGTCGGTGCCCCAGAACGCGATCAGGGTACCTGCGATCGCGCCGAACACGGCTACGACCAGGCTTTCGGTGAGCATTTGCCTAACGAGCCGCCACCGGCTTGCGCCAAGGGCACTGCGAATCGCGAGCTCCTTGGCCCGTAACGCGGCGCGCCCAAACTGCATGTTCATTACGTTCACACAGGCGATGAGCAAAACGACAAACACCGCACCGAGCATTGCCCAGACGATCTGGCGCAGCTGCACACCAGTGAATGCATTGAGCAAGGGCATGACGCTGGCCGAGGTGAAGTTCTGATTCGTTTTGGGATTATCGGCGGCGAGGCTGCGCGCGATTGCGATCATTTCCGCGTTCGCCTGGTCGAGACTCACCCCCGGTTTAAGCCGACCCATTACGGCCGGGGCCCGGATATTCGCGCCGAGCAACAGCTCACCGCGCGGGGTAGGCGGCCATTCATTATAAAGAGGGGTCCAAAGCTCCTCGGAAATCGGGAACTTAAACCCGGGGGGCATGACCCCAACGATCGTCGCCGGTTTGCCGTTAATTGTGACCGCCTGGCCGACGATATTTGGATCGGCGTTGAAATCGCGGCGCCAGATTTCATCGCCGAGAATTGCCACCTTCGGTGAACCGGGCTTGTTATCTTCAGCGGTGAAGTCGCGGCCGATCACCGGCGATACACCGATGATTTTAAACATCTCGTCGGTACAATACGAGCCGGTGTATCGCTGCGGGTTCTTGTTATAGGTGAGATTGATGGTCGAGCCGTTGAGGTAACCGGCCATCATTGAAAACGAGTGCTGCGCCGCCTTTATATCCTCGTAATCCTGAGTAGCGGGAATATTGCCGGTACCGAAGTTGTTATTCTGGTCAGTCGCCTTCGGGTCGATGAGGCCGACGCTTACCAATTGTTCCGGATGCGGAAATGAGAACCCGCGCAGGACAATGGCGTTGACCACGGCAAATTGGGTCATGGCGCCGCCAATCCCAAGCGCGAGCACGAGAATGGAGAGGACACAAAAAACTTTGTCCTTCAGGAGGACGCGCAGTCCGACACGAATGTCCTGATTAAACGATTCGAAGATCATGATGATTTACCTTTGTTAGGAGTGAAAGCATTGCGAGGAGCGACGGCTCAGCTAAGTGGATGCGTTCTCAAAGAGATTTAGATTCAACAACCGGTGCGACGATCTGCTATGCACTGCTCATGCCACGCGCCAATCGTATCTATAAAGGACTGACTAAGAGCAGTTTGCATAAGTCATCGAGCGCGCGAAACTAGAATCCGATTCCGTGGCTGGGACTATGGCGTCCCAAAAGGGGGACGTGAAGCGGGAAGATGGAAGACGGAAGGCGGAAGACGGAAGACAGAAGGCAAAGGACTGATCATGGGGGAGTGAGGAAGAGCAAAGGCGGGAGTTAGGTTGAATTCGGGGCGACGTAATGCTTCCTAACCGCTGGGCCTGAATCTGTTCCACCAGTTAGGGCAAAAGCTTATTTAAAGGCAACATTGGGCTTGGCATCTGCGCCGGCCGTCCAATACCCTTACGGGAGCAACCCTCCAGATGCTCCCACCACGTCGCGCGTCCTTCCCATTAGCTTTTGGGCTGATTGCGATCGCACTGCTCATGTCTGCGGCGCCGGGGGCAGTGGGAGATAACTCGACTCGGCTCGACATGACACAGCTGGTGCGGGCGTGGAATGCGGACACGACAGCCGGCCAGCGCGATTCGTAAGAACGCCCAAAGTAAAAGCATCGCGACATTAAGGTTCCGTGTCGCATTCGTCAGCTCGACAGAGTGTCGCCCCGCCCTGATATTCGTTTCACCACTATGAAGAAAATTCTCTTTCTAATAACGGCTACGGGGATGTTGTTGCCAGGCACATCGTCTTTCGGGACCGATGACAAACCGTTAGGCAGCTCATCCGGCACGAGCACTACCAAACCTAGTACGGTCACTCTTGAAAACGTGACGGTGAGCGATGCCACCAAGATTTCGAGCAAACCGAAAGTCACTGCGGAATCGGCATTACCAGCGGCTAAACTGAAGGTGAAAGATCTCGTCGTTGGGACCGGGCAACCTGCTACCCCTACATCATCAGTCAGCGTCCAATACGTCGGTGTCCGTTAC
>JBJMXE010000121.1:0-16650 GCA_045809745.1 Chthoniobacterales bacterium
CAGTAACTGACGAACGCCCGGTCAGGTGTTACCGCCGCCGGGGGCCTCGGGATGGCACAGCCGGTAAGCCAGGTTGTCACAACCAGAGCGATCAGAACGGTTCCCGCAATCGTAAGCCAATGCGTTGGGTAATGAACAAGCTGGTTCAATAGTCTCGCCATGATTTCCGCCCACTAAACAACGCCGCAGAAACTACGCCAACGAAAACGACATGTGGGGGGCCGATGGCGGACGCGATCAAGCAGGTGCGGTCAGGAACACGAAATGAAAAACCAATGGGAGGTCTTCTGTGTGGATCAGTGTCACTAGGGTCGTGCGTGCATTAGCACCCGAAGGGTGCAAACGTTGTCATGTCGAGCCTGGCGAGGGTCGATTTAGAGCGAGCGATTTCTCCACTGCGGTCCCCGCCTTCGCCGAAGCCCTTCGGCGCGCAGGCGAAATGACAAGAATGGTGACGGCTTCCTAATTTCCGCTCTCCCTAAGACGCAATCAGAAGGGGGAAAACGACTGCGAGCATGATTTCTTCTGTAGGGGAGGGTGTTAGCCTCCCAAGGGAAGCAAGCTGCTCCCCCTACAGGTTCGGCGGCGGGTGATGACGATGGCGATGCCGTGCCGGTTATCGATGATATGCCATAGCATAACGAGCGGGATTGTAGGGGACCTTGCCTTGCGGCGCAGGGGCATACACCCACACCGTCCGGTCCTTTCTCAGGTCGACCGGCTGAAGAATTAATCCTTTGAAGGTGGGTTTCTCGGTGTACTCGATCAGCACCCGCTCGGTTCCGTGGAAACCCCACATCTTGAATCCGGTGCCAAACAGTCCGCCCTTCGGAAAAAGCTCATCCAAACCCGACATCGCATGGAAGCAACTAATGGCGATTTTGCTTTTTTGGTAGAGACGATCGTCGGCCCGATATTTGATGCTCCCGCTATCGAGTAATTTTTTGCGGGCGATGCCGCGGTCAAACCCTTCTTTCCGGATTTCGTACGGTCCCCACATGGCCACCGCGTTCTTCGAGTCCACTGCCAGCTGGATGGTGTCGGCGAGATTAAAATTTTTGCCGGGAGATATTGGACATTTGTTGTTCTTCGGAAGGAGCCGGCTGCCCGGGCCGTCGAAAACGCAGAGGTGAGGATTGCGGAGGAAATCAGCCGGCAACCAGCTGATGGTAAACGCTTCGAAGTCCCAGTTTTGATATTTACCGCTCATGAGGCCGGTAGTCAGCTTGGCTGGTTTGTCGTCGGCAAAAACGCGAACGACGGAGATGAACGAGTGCGAGAACTCCGGATGATTCCCACGATCTTCGTAGGCGAACGGAATCATGAAGTAGCGGTCAGCGGTTAACCGCTCATCTCCGAGCCTGGGGGCGATCTTCGCTCTGATCCGATCTACTAACTGAGCGTAGAGCGGCACACTGTATTTTGAGAAATCGACGTCTCGCTGGAACGGTCCGGCGGCCTGGGCCAGGCAGGGCAATACGAGAAACAAAACAACGATTCGGGAGCGCATGTTATTTAGGTGTTTATTAAAGCAGGGGTCCTATTGGAAAGACGTTAGTCTGGCTTATCATCGTGATCTACTGGCGCAGAATCAAACGCCCGGCTTGCCCGAGATCATCGAGTCCGCAGAGATGTGAATTAATTCGAATATATTCGGCGTTCATACCTTGGCCGGCAAAAGCGCTTTGCGAATCGCAGCTAGAAATTCTTCGTCGTCGAATGGTTTCATGAAGAATGCGACGGGCCCGATTTGCATTGCAATAGCGCGCGCGGCGAGATCTTCGCGCGCGGTGATGACAATGACGCGAGTCGTTGGTGAAACCGCGCACAGGCGGGCCAGGACTTCCAGTCCAGTCACGCCTTCCATCCAGACATCGGTCACAAGCAATGGCACTTTGTTGGCGCCGGCGTAAGCCAGGAAATCCACTGCTTTACTGAACGGCCTAACTGTGAACCCTTCCGAGGCCAGCAGATAATTCATCGATCTCAGGACCGAAGGATCGTCGTCCAGCAGGCAAATCTCGCTTCCTTCCCCAAGGGATGAGTCGCTCATGCCGCTGCCTGGCTTTGACTGGCACCCATGATAGCCGGCAGACGAACCACGATTCGGGCCCCCCGATCAGGCGCATTTTCGCCGGTGATCGTGCCGCCATGCGCTTCCACGATTGACCTAACGATGGCCAGGCCCATCCCCATTCCATTCTGTTTGGTCGAAAAGAAGTGATCAAAAATCTTGTCCGGCCGATCGGGTGGCAAACCACTTCCGAAATCGCGAACTGCCATTTCCACAACATTGCCTTTGTCGGTGCGGGTGGTGATGACAATCCGGCGTTGCGCCGGCGGCAAACTCTGCACCGCATCGAGCGCATTTACGATCAGGTTAAGTAAGACCTGCTGGATTTGAACCAGGGCGGCATTGACATCCGGAAGAGCCGGATCCAGTTCGGTGGTTACCACGCTGTCACGGGCAACGACGTCGGTGTTAACCAGACGCACCGTATCGGCGATCACCGCATTCAGATTGAGTCGGGTATGCACGCTGCTGTCTTTGCGGACAAGACTGCGAATTCCCTGCATCACTTCCCCGGCGCGCCTGCTGTCATTAATCATATCCTGCAGCAGTTGTTTAAACAGCGCGGTATCGCCCGTGCCGCGGTCGAGGAATCGGCGGGCGGCTGAAGCGGTGTTGGCAATTGCCGCCAATGGCTGGTTCAGTTCGTGGGCGAAAGAAGCGGTCATTTCACCCATCAGTGAGACGCGGTTGCGATGCGCCATGTCCTCGCGTTGCACCTGCAGTTGCAGGTCGGCCTGTTTTTGAATGCTGACATCCAGGGTCAGGCCGATGGTTTCGACAATATTATGATGCTCGTCGGTTAGGCACCGCCCTCGCATGATTACCCACCGGATCCTTCCATGAGGAAGAAGCAGTCGGTGCTCGCTCTCAAACCTTCCGTGCACCACACATGAACGATCGTAATCCGCCTTTACTTTCGCGCGTTCATCGGGATGAACCCGTGACAAAATGATTTCGCAGGTTAACGGCAACTTCGAATCAAACCCGTACATCTGCCGTCCTTTCTCACTCATCCATGCGGTGCTTTGCATCGGGTAAAAGCTCCAGAACGCGAGCTCGGCCGATTCAGCGGCGAGACTGATTCGCTCCTCTCGCTCTCGCAACGCCTGTTCCGCGCGTTTCCGCTCGATTGCGATTCCGGTGATGTGCGTCGCAATTTGAGTCAGCCGCTTTTCTTCCGGATTTGGCCCGCGGGTTTCCTGGCGATACATGGCGAACGAGCCGAGCACGTCGCCCTGGGCGGAGATGATTGGCGTTGACCAACAGGCGCGCAAACCACAGGCCGTGGCAAGTTGCTTGTAGTCCGTCCAAAGCGGATCCGTCATTACGTCGGTCACAACCACCGGCTTCTTGGTGTACATCGCGGTCCCGCACGAGCCGTGGCGCGGGCCTATCGGCGCGCCGTTCACCGCTTTGACGTATGCCTCGGGCAAGCTCGGTGCCGCGCCATGCTCCACACGAATTCCGTCAGTGCTCAGAAGCAGAATCGAGCACAACATCTCCTCCGCCTGCGCCTCCATCAGCAGCACAATGTTATTGAGAATGCTTGGCAGGGGCGCGCCGGCTGCGACCATTTCCAGGATGCGCGTCTGGCCCATGTAAAACGGCTCTTCTTTCGAAGCGGTGAGGCCCTCGGTCATAACAATGATCCCAAAGCGAAGCGATCAGGGAATTCGTGCGTTGACATAGCCGTGCGCAGGTTGCTGTTGAAGACGAGCTCTTCGCGTTGATCCCATCATTCGATGCTTGCTTTGGCCAAGAAAACATATTGCGAGCGCTCTTCTCCTGCCGCTATAGGGCCTTGGTCCTACCCGGCAGGGTCCTAGTTCGCGGGGCAAGCAGTTTGCTTCCCAGGAGACCCACGGCGTCCCTACGAGAAGAGGCGCACGCGGACTCAAATGTCGATTGTTGCATCGGCGGCTGGCCGATGTGGCTTTCGATCATCGGCTGGCCGCCGATGCCACTTTAGTTGTTGCGTTTGACGTTCGCGGTTGCAGCCATTGGTGTAAGGTCGCAGCGTTCCACCAGGAGTTTTGCGAGCGAAGCGAGGAGAGGATTTAGAGCAGGAGATTTCTCCACTTCGGCCGAAATGACAAAGAATGGCAAACGCGCAGTCGTGTCGAATGCTTCTAACAGAGCGATCCTGATCATGATCAGGATGGACAGGCGGTTAGCTTCCCTTTCGCCGCCAGTCACCGATCACTAGTCACTTCTTCTCAGTGAGCGGTATAGCCGCCGTCCACCGCGAATGTCTGACCAACCGCGAAGGAGGCAAAATCGGAGCATAAAAACAAAACCATTCCGGCCATTTCTTCCGGTCGCGCGGCCCGGCCGATGGGAGAGTTGAGTAGGAAATGGCTGCGAATCTGCGGATCATCAAACCAATGTTTTGTCATTGGCGTCTCTACTAACCCCGGAGCGAGTGCGTTAATGCGGATTCCCTGATTTGCATATTCAATTGCCGCCGCTTTCGACAATCCAATAACCCCATGTTTTGCGGCGACATAGGGGCTGATGCCGGGATCCGCAATCATTCCGGCGATGGATGCATTGTTAACGATCGCGCCGCCGCCAGCCTTCAGCATGTGCCGAATCTCATGCTTCATGCAGAGGAAAACGCCTTTTAAATCCACGGCCAGAACCTTGTCGAAGGTCCAATCGTCCACGTCCGCAAGATAACCGGTGGGAGGAAGGACTCCGGCGTTGTTAAACGCACAATGTAGGCCGCCATAATGTGTCACTGCCGTGGCCACAAGATTTTCTACATCGGCTGCTTCTCGCACATCTGTTTTCACGAACAGAGCTTCGCCTCCATCGCCTTTTATTCGGTCTACCGTGTCCTGTCCGGCGGGATTGATGTCGCCAATCACAACCTTCGCTCCGAAGCGTGCGAACAGGTTCGCCGTCGCCCGCCCGATGCCGCTGCCGCCACCAGTAATGAGCGCAATCTTTCCGCCGAAGTTGAATGGGTTTTCGCTCAAAGGCGTCCTGCTATCGATGCGTCGCCATTCAGTTGTCAGTTAGGCGCGAATGAATTGCGGTTGGCCGTGCGTTCTTACACGTCAGCCGAGCCGAAGCGCCTTAATTGTATCCGGATCAATGACGCCCGTAACCGGGAGATGTTGATCTGCCTGGTAGCGTCTCAGCGCTCGTTCCGTCAATCGGCCAACCTTCCCATCAGCGGCGTATGGATAATAGCCGCGCCTTTGCAGCTCGGCCTGAACGTTCGCTATAGCTTCATCCGGGGGAAGTCCGTCGTAACCGTAAATCGGTTCATCGTAGGGGTAGTCCTCATAATAGGAGTCATATCCCCAGGCTGGATACCACCAGCCGTCCCACCAGCCCCAGTAGCCGCCATCAACGAGAATGATGGCGTCGCAATGATGGTTCCACCAATCGTGCCCGTGATGGCAATGACTGTGATTGCCGTTGCCATGACCGGCCTGATCGCCGCGATGACGTTGTCGTGCTTCAACCAAGTCCGACGTTTTGCCGTGGCCGTTGCGTAACCGGTCCTGCGTTTCCTGGCTAAACCGATTTTTTGGATTGTGACGCGCCCAATTGGTTTTGCCGGCTTTTTCATTACGGTTCGTTAGGCTATGCGCGCTGGTGGAGCCGGATTTCTGAGTAACAGTCCTATCGCTGATTGAGGCTCGGGAGTGACTGGCGCTGCTGGTGCGATTCGCGTGACTGGTTGATAAGCGGCCTGGGGTATTCGACGTAAATCGTGGCTGCGCTATCCCAGTGGGCCGATAACTCTGTGGCCGCGACGTCCCTGTTGTCGTACTCATTCCAGGGTGGTAGACGGGAAGCTCGCGTCCCGCATAGCCGGGATAGTAACCTCGGCTGGATCCGCCCCGGTACCCCGAGTAACCGCGCGCGGACGCTCCGCGAGCGCCCCCGCCTCCGCCGCTCCCATGGCTAGCACCACCACCACCGCCGCCGTGGCCGCCACCGGCGAGGGTTATTGTGATCGGTTCGATCGCATCCTTCAATGCGGCTTCGGGGGAAACTTCGGCGCCAACCGAACAGACCGACAGAATTACGATTGCTGCGATGCAGATTGCGTTCATAACAAATGCCTTCGGGATTGAACTCCGGCAATCGGAATAGTACGCGTTTTCATTTATTTTTGTTAGGCAAATCTTGGTCTCATTTCCTAAGCAACCCGGCGGCGGCTGTTCGCACCTGCGGGTCCGACATGCGATAGACGCAGCGATCGAGCAGATAATGGATGAAGCCGGTGGCGAAGCCGAGCGCGACCAGGGCAGGCACCCACGCGGACGTCCGCAATCCTTCGGCGAATGCGCCGAATATCCGGTCACCATAGTAGGTGCCGGTCTCGCGATTCGCTTCCACCTCAAACAGCGGCAAAAGCATTACCGAAACGATCATCAGAAAAATCAGGACCGCCCAGGGCCGAATATTTAAGCGATGCAAGAGCGGGCGCAGTCTGCCCTCGGCTGGCGCGGTCTCCCGGCCCGGCGTTCGTGATGCCAGCCCCGTCGCGAGGATCCAATGCTGCGAAGTCCAAACCACCAGGAACAGGAACAGGCTACGAGGGCGAAGCGCCAGGCCGACCATTAGCGCCACACCAACGATATAAAGCACGCGCGGTAGTGACGGTCGCGCCGAGCGAAACTCGGCCAGCAGCATTACTGCTGTCGCGAACAGCAACACGGCGGTTGCGCCGGTGCGGATTCCGTCCTGCGCCGTCACCAGCCATGTCGGAAAAAACCAGCGATCGATCCAATAATCCTGATACGCGACCGTTCCCGCGAGTATGTCTGCCAGGAAAACGAGGGCGCCTGCCACCGTTAGGGCGAAGATCCGATCCAGCCGTTTGGTTTGGACCGAAGCGCTCCGGTCCGCGCGCATCCGGTACAGGGAAAGTGCTCCGAAATGCTGGGCGGCGAAGTGATATGTCACCCACGCATAATCGAGAATCGCGAGTCCGATGATTCGTTCTTCCCGTGTCCAGGGCAGCGCTGAATCTGCCGGAAGAAATATGGCCAGGCATCCGGCTGTTACCAGTAGAGGAAGGACAATGAATTGAATGCGGTGGGCCCGCAGAAGCGGACGGTAAGCCTCAGTGCAATAGGCCAAATAAGTGCTGGACAGTCGGTGACCGATCCAGAACAGCGCGGTTAGGCCAAAATAAAGCAGATCGAGAGGGCTTGATTCCGGATCTGAATAGCCGTGGGCCAGCCACAGAATAATGGGGAAAAGCCAAAGTGCGCTGAGCATCCAAAAGCTGTCCCAAACCGGGCCGCGGACCCAGGTGGAAGCCGGTTTAGCCGCGGAAAGCGTGGCCGGTAGCATTGGAACTGCCGCAGTCGGATTAGCCAGCACACTCATGGAGCAGCTCGTGATTCAAAGCCGCTTATAGCCTAAGTGCCGACAGTCTGCCCATCAGACGAAAGTCCAATGGGCAGGAGCGGGGGGCTGAAAGGCTCTACGCCCAAGGCTCAACGTCGAATGCCCAACGGCGAAAGTGGAATGTAGAACACCTAACGCTCCCCAACTTTTGTCATGTCGAGTCCCGCGGCCGCGGAAAGACATCTTTCGCTCTGGCACCGCTCTTTCCGAAGGGGAAGCAGTTGGCTTCCCTGAAAGGTTGGCAGCCTCCCCTACAGACGAGGCGCACGAGCCCACCGTATTCCCGGTGGCATCGGCCGCTGGCCGATGTGGGGTTAGATCATCGGCGCGCCGCCGATGCCCCGGGGGTCACTGTCACGGTTCGTCGTTCATGTTCGCGACAGAAACTCAATGGGCAGTCCGAGCCAGCGCGCGGCTGCGCTCCGCCTCGCAAATGTCCGTACCCGCAATGATGAATGATCCGTTAACAGCGCGTGCAGTTTGAAGTAATGCGCTGCCTTTCGATCATCAACCAGGAACGCCGATTTTGCCGAGGGCCGGCCGGAATAGGTAAGCCGGCGATAGATCGCGACGTGAAACACGTACCGGAAATTCAGCTCGACGGTTTCCAGCCGGGTAGTGTCGGAGAATCGGTTGAATGCTTTCTCTGACCTCGCTTCTTCGTGTGCGAGAAAGCGGATGACGCGGTTTACGGTTTTTTCTTTTAGCATGCCTTGCGGCTTCCAGACAACGAGATGGAATTCCGGATAAAGGATGACGTCTGGAGGCACTTCCATTTTGGAGATAGCGATCCAACAATGACGTTAAACTGCGAATCCCACCCTCCCATCGGACGAAGGTCGTACCGACTACGCGGGCCGAGCGATGGGCCTCACTTGAGCACCCCGAAAACATTCGAGGTTGGTTTAAGTGTCTCGCCGAAACTTGCTTCGTTGGCGTGATGATTGCGGCGCCGTTACCTTTTTTCATCCATAAGATGATACGCTGCACCAGTTAGGCTCGGACCTGTACCCGAAGGATGACCCGCTTTCGGTGGAAACCTTAGCCGTCTGGTTGAAGGACGGGTTTCGGGTCCTTCGGTCAGTTCCTATTACTTGTGAATTGCCAGGTTCGGCTTTCACTTGTCCCATTACCACTCAGCATGAGACGCTTGTGGCTTATGAGTCGATTCTAGCGGTGACACGGCAATAATAACGCGATGTCTATGAAAGGCGGCGGCCCAAAAAAGGAACTGTCTCGAAACGAACGTGAAGAATTGTTCGAAACGCTGAAGGCCCGGTTCGAAAAGCACCTGAACCGTCACAAGCGCATGGAGTGGGCGAAAGTGCAGGCGAGGCTGGAAGCGTGTCCAGGAAAAGTGTGGTCGCTCCGTGAAATGGAAAACACCGGCGGCGAACCGGATGTGGTTAGCTACGATCAGAACACGGGCGAATACATCTTTTTTGATTGTTCACCGGAGAGTCCCAAAGGACGGGCAGGGGTTTGTTACGACCGCCAAGGACTGGAATCGAGGAAGGAACACCGGCCAAAAAACACGGCTATGGACATGGCTGAGGCCATGGGCGTGGAGCTTTTGACTGAAGAGCAATATTTCGAACTTCAGAAACTCGGCGAATTCGATACGAAAACGACGACCTGGTTGAAAACTCCCGCTGATATTCGGAAACTCGGCGGCGCGATCTTCGGGGATCGCCGCTACGGACGTGTGTTCGTGTATCACAACGGCGCGCAGTCGTATTACAGCGCGCGCGGCTTCCGCAGCTGGCTACGAATTTAGGCGGCGTTTCCTAGGAACGGCGGGCCGAGGTGGAACAAGGTGGATCGAGACCCGGGCTCGATGCTAATCCTATCGCAGCTTGGCTGCGACATACTTGAGCGGTTCGGCGCCGCCGCTTAAAGCAGTGACATCAAGGACGATCACTATTGTGATCGGAGTGCCTCGGTCGGATTGACCAGGGTAGCACGCCGCGCTGGAAACAGGCAGGCAAGCAAAGCGGCGCTGCCAAGCACTGCGATGGTCGCGGTGAGCAGGACCGGATTGTAAGCGGAGGTTTGGTAGAGTTGCGCTTTGATCAGTTTTCCGACGAAAAGCGCCGCTGCGAGGCCAACCCCCAGTCCGAGAACGACGGGCGTCATGCCTTGACTAACGACTAACCGCAGCACGTCCATCGTTTGCGCGCCAAGCGCCATGCGCACACCGATTTCACTCCGGCGTTGCTCAACCGTGTACGCTACTGCGCCGTAAATGCCGACGGTCGCCAGCAACAGCGCAACACCGGCGAAAACTCCGAGCAGCACCATCATCAGCTTCGCCTGACCGAGGGCCTGGGCCATCACCTGGCTGACCGGTTGCGGCTGAATCAGCGCGAGCCCAGGATCGATGCCGCGCAGAGTCGATTGCACCGATTTGGTGATCGCATCAGGAGGCATTCCACTGCGAACGCTGATCGTTACGAAAGGAAAATTCTCCTGCGCAAAGGGGCGATAGAATTCCATGTCGTTCTGTTGATTGAGCTGCACCGACCGAACGTCGCCGACTATGCCGACAATCTCGACCGGCACGCTGCTGCTGGTGATGAGCAGCGTCTTACCGATCGGGTTTTCATTTCCAAAGACGGTCTTCGCTCCAGTTGCGCTGATGATGACGACGTTGGGATGGTCGAGGATGTCCTGGTCGTTGAAATCGCGACCGGCGAGCAGCGGGATGCCCAGGGTGCGGAACCATCCGGGTGTCACGTCGTTAGACGGTGCGCCTTTGCGCTCGGCGATGGGCGGCACATTACCTTCAGGACGGGTGTAGAGGGTGCCGCCACCGCCGGCAAAAATGGGGAAGCCGGCGCTGACTGATGCTTCCTGGACGCCAGGAACAGCGCGAACCGCGTTCAGTAATCGCTCCGAGAAACGATGCCGTGTCGCCTCGTCCGGATACTGGGCTTGGGGCATGACACTCAGACCGATCCACAGATTGTTCGGGTTGAAGCCTGGATCCTGGTGACTCAGGCGAATAAAGCTTGCGATAAGGAGCGACGCTCCAGCCAGCAATGTCACGGATAGGGCGACTTGCCCGCCGACTAACAATTTACGAAAACGTTGTTGCCGCACGCTGCCGGCGTTACCGCGGCCGCCTTCCTTCAGCGCTTCGACAATATCTGTGCGCGAACTTTGCAATGCGGGATACAAGCCCATCAGCAATCCGGTAACGAGCGAGAGCGCCATAGTGAACGCCAGTACTGGAGCAGAGATCGCGGTGGCGGTGCCGGGTTCAATCGGAAGAAAATTCGCTGCTAATTTCGGCACCAGTGGGACCAGTTGCCAGGCCAGGACCGCGCCAATGGTTCCGGCCAGCAAACTGACGAGCACGCTTTCGAAAACAAACAGCCGGATAAGACTGGCGCGACTCGCACCTAAAGCCAGGCGCAATGAAATCTCGCGCCGGCGGCCGGTGAACCTAACGAGCAGAAGATTAGCTACATTGCTGCAGGCGATCAGCAGGACGAAAGTGACTGCCGCTAATAACGTGGCGAAACCCGGCCGCAGGTTTTCAGTTACATCTTCCGGCAGAGTTTTGACAACGGTCTTTGATTTGGCGTCGATCTTCTCGGGGTACTGCGCGCGATAGCCGCTCTCGAGCGTGTCCAAGGCAGCCTTGGCCTGCTCCACTGTGACGCCTGGTTTCAACCTGCCCACTGCGCGCAGGAACGCGGTGCCGCGCATCATTCGCTCGTGCGAGAAACCCGGGATGATGAATGGCTTGGTTGTCCAGATGTCGGAATTCGGGCCAGTCCATGAAACCGGCAATTCCCGAATCACACCGACGACCGTGTGAGTAACGCCGTCGAGGGTGAGGCCGCGGCCAATCACGTTTGGATCGCTGCCGAGTTTCGCTTTCCAAAACCGGCGGGTGATGATCGCGACATCGGCACCCTCTTCTTCCGCAGGGAGAAACGTGCGGCCAAGGATTGGTCGAACGCCGAGCACGTCAAACCAGTTAGCCGTCGTTTTAAAGATCGGCACTTGAAACGGATCGCCGATGCCGGTCACCGTTGCCGCCAGGCCATTTTCACCCGCGAAACCATCAAACACGGATTGTCCGTCGCGAAAATGCATGTAACGCGGCGCCGACAGCGGGAAATCCACCCGCTCATCCTGGGCATGCGAAAACACATGGATGAGGCGTGTCGGTTCGCGGAACGGTAAACCACGCAAAAACAAATCATTGATCAAACTGAAGATGGCGGTGTTCAGGCCAATGCCGAGAGCCAGCGTGATGAGCGCGAGCGCAGTGAAAGCCGGGGATTTGAAAAGCTGGCGAAGAGCAAAGCGAAGGTCGGTGATCATAAGGATACTCGAGTGAGATGAGTTCCGGTGGGTCTTTGGATTCAACCACTCAGAAGCCACGCGGGCGAGCATTATCAATGTGCCGGTAGCGTAGGCGCCGGTGGAGACGAAGTGCGACGTTTCCTTGGAGCAGCGGTCTCCAACTGTCGCTACAACGCAGATGTGCCAACCCGTCTCTCAAAGCTGTTCAGCGCCGCTTCGACCTTCCAGAAATTAACGCTTGGGATGGGACCAAAGTCTGATGCAATGGCAGAGCGCGCCATCTGTATAATCAGGGACCGAAAAACGGAACCTTGATGTCGCGCGACCGCGACCAGTGATGAATTGTCCGGCCTGTTGCTCAGAGATTGATGATCGGTCGTACCGCTGCAAGGCATGCCGCCGGATTTGTTCCTATCGGCGGCTTTGCTGGCGGTATCGTTACATTGTCTTGATCCTGGTCGCGCTGATCGGATTCTGGACGGTCAAAGGTTTCGTCCGCCGATGGTATGCCACCGATTACGATAAGCTGCCGGCAGGCGGGCTGGTCTCTGATGCTATCACACTGAGCTGGCTTGGGCTGACGGACAAAGGATGGTTTTGCGAAGAGCCGCACTACAAAGGCAATCTGTTGCACCTGCGGCACAAGGTTTTCCAAGCCAAGGACGTGGTCGTTTTCGTCCACGGGTTCATTGGCGATTACCTCAACACCTGGGGCAAACCGAAGATCTTGCTGGAGGATCCCCGATTCAATCGGAACTACGATTTCGTCTTTTATGGCTTTAAGACCGCCCTGTTTGGCGACGTGCCGGCTTTCGATGAGGAAGCGGCCAAACTCGATCGGACATTAACCCATCTCGAGCAGGATTACCGGAGCATCACCATCGTGACTCATAGCAAGGGAGGGCTGCTGGCGATGCGCACCCTCCTCACTCGGGCTCACGAGTTTCCATCAAAACAACCTTACAAGATTCATCGGATCGTGATGTTCACGCCGCTGACCGAAAACGTGTCGCTGGCGCAACTTCCGGAGTTCGTGAAGCTGCTCGGAAAAGAGAGCCCGGACATCGCGCAAATGCAGGCCAGCACCTACTCCGAGCTCGGCCGGGTTAAGGAAGATCTGAAGGCTTTAGTGAATCCGCAGGACCCTATCGGTCAGATGCGCAAGGAAGCGTTCATAAAAAATGTTGCTGAACATCTCTACGTCATCAACGCTGAAGGAGACGAGATTGTCGATGTCGGGCCTAACGGCGAAAAGGTCGTTAACGACGCGATCCGAGAATTAAGCCAACTGCCAACGGTCGGGGTACCGCGGCTTGTGACGCTTCGCTACAACGACATCGGCGGATCGCAGGAAGACGCGCGCGAGACAAAAAGCGGGGTGCGGGATCCCAGCTATGCCCACGGCATCGTGGTGAAAATGGGTGCGCAAGACGGCTTCACCTTCTTCGATCACTTCGAGGAATTGCTGTTTGATCGCATTGGCGTGCCGCCGCGAGATCTTGCCGCCAATGCCGAACAGATCCGGCAAAACACGCACGATCGGATCGAGGACACCATCTTCGAAATGAACAAGTTTGTGGTCGACAAAAACCCGATGGTTGGCCTCGCCTGGAGGGACATCAACGACGCGGTCCAGGCGAAGTTCAAAGATGTTCCGGAGCCAGGCCGGACAAAGCAGATGGAAGACCTGACCAAGCAAACATACTACGTTTATATTTTCCTCAGCCTGTATGCGCGGATGGATGGTCTGCGGAGCCGGGGAATTCTTTCGCCTAACGATGACATGATCGTCACCTGGAAACGCTCCTGGCTTCCGAATTTGATGCGGTCGGAGCTCGGCCGTTGGATGCTCGATAATAATTTAATGGAGTATTACTCCGAGACGATGATCAAGGATTTGCGAGAGGCTGCAGCCGCGGACGCGGCGGGCAACAGCCCACCGGCATCGCAACCGGCGGGCAGCCATTAAGAAAACCCGATGAAGTGGTATGCAAGGATGCCGACTGCGCTGATGTGAACGGTATGGACGGAAGAGGAAAAGCGCGCTCCAAAGAGCAGGACGAGCGATGAATTGTCCGGCCTGTTACTCGGAGATCGATGATCGATCATACCGCTGCAAAGAATGCCACCGGGTCGCTTCCTATCGGCGGCTTTGCTGGCGCTATCGCTATTCGGTATTGGTGATCGTCGCTCTGATTGGATACTGGACCATACCCGGGCTGATCAGGCGATGGTTCGCCCGGGATTATAACAAGTTACCGGTCGGCGCACTGGTCTCTGACCCGATGACACTGGGCTGGCTTGGGTTAACCGATAAAGGATGGTTTTGCGAAGAGCCGCACTACAAAGGCATCCTGTTGCATCTGCGGCATAACGTCTTTCAAGCTAAAGACGTGATTGTTTTCGTGCACGGGTTCACCGGCGATTACGTCAGCACCTGGGGCAAGCCGAAAGTCCTGCTCGATGACCCGCGGTACAATCGCAACTACGACTTCGTCTTCTATGGATTTCAGACAACGTTCCATCGAGACCTCCCGGCGTTCGAGGCAGAAGCGGCGAAGCTCGATGGTTTGCTGACCCACCTGGAAGACAATTATAAGAGCATCACGATCGTGACCCATAGCAATGGTGGACTGCTCGCCATGCGTACGCTTCTCAATCGGGCAAACGATTTCCCGAAGAAACAACCTTACAAGATTCACCGAATCGTGATGTTCGCGCCGCTGACCGAGAACGTGTCGTTCGCGCGAAATCCCGGACTGGTGAAGTTGCTCGGCAAACAGATTGCCGATATCCCGCAAATGCAGGCCAACACTGACGCTAAGCTCGACAGTGTGAGCAAGGACTTGAAAGCCCTTCTCGATCCGCACGACCCGTTAGCCAAGGTCCGGTCGGAGGTTTTCATGCAGGGTGTGGCGGACCGTCTCTACATCATCAATGCCGAGCGCGATGAAGTGGCCGATGTTGGGCCTAACGGCGAAAAAATCGTCAGCGAACCGTTACGAAAGGTAAGCCAGCAGCCAACTCTCGGACCGCCTCGGCTGGCCACGCTTCGCTACAGCGACATTGGTGGGCCGGAAGAAGACGTGCGGGCGAAAAGGAGTGGCGTGACGAATCCGGCCTATGCCCATGCCATCGTGGTAAAGATGGGCGAGCAGGAAAATTTCTCGTTTTTCGATCGTTTCGAACAGTTGGTGTTCGATCGCATTGGGGTGCCGCCGCGAAGCCTTTCCGCCGATGTCGAACAGATTCGACAAAGCACCTTCGACCGGATCAATAGCACGATATTTGAGATGAATCGGTTCGTGGTCGACCGGAACCCGATGGTAGGCCTTTGCTGGCGCAATATCTCGGATGCGGTGAAGGGGAAACTGCAAAATGTTCCCGAGCCTCAGCGGCAGAAGCAAACCGAAGACCTGGTCAGGCAAATTTATTATGTTTACATCGTTCTCGATCAGTATGCGCAGCTCGATGAGCTGCGTAGCCGTGGATATATGTCGGGTGACGATCCAAAACTTGCCGAGTGGAAACGTTCCACATTGCCTAACCTGATCGGGTCGGAAGTTGGAAAGTGGATGCTCGAGAATAATCTGATGGAGTATTACTCCGCGCAAATGAACAAGGATTTACAGGCCGCGGCGGTCTCTTCTCCCCAGACAGGGAGTCAGACAGCTCGCGACGGAAAAACCGGCGAATAGCCCCGCCCCATTCTTATCTGGCAGGTTACGATCGGGAACTGATGGCCTAACGAGATAATTGCGTGTTCCGATCAGCGCCCGCGCATCAAACCATAAAGTTCACCTGCGGAGAGCCGCTCCATTCACGGGTGGAGGGGTAAGCGCTGCCGGCTGTTGGCCTAAGGACCGCTCCTACAGCCGGAAGCACCGGTGTCCGGCAGACCGATAGCATCCCAGGTGCTGCTACCGAAGGGTATATGCGCGGCTGGTTATCGCTTTTAGGCATCGGCGGCGGAGCAATGATTTTCACCGGGCGGCAAATTCCACTCACGATGGTGAACTACGACGCCCTGCCGGGTGGTCCGCAGATGGTCGGCGCTGCCCTGGTCTTACTCGGGCTGTGGTTGGCCGCGCGGGGAGACGATTGATGCGAATCCCCACGAACGAGTTTCAGTAGTTTTGGTTCAGTATTGATAGTTCTCCGATCGGAGACATTTAAGCGGACGTTACTCTGCCGCCGAAGAGATCGGCCCCAGTGTGGAGCGGCGAGAAAATCCTTAACTGCTACGTAATCTGGTGCAGTCGCCCTATTAACCATCAACGCATCAACCATAAGCTCTTTTGTCCGTGCGAAACCGGTTCGAAGCGCTCAGGATTCACAGCGATCCAAACGCTCAACATGAAATCCAACACCTCAGGAAAGATTAGCGATGGAGCCCGCTGCACGGTCGTCGGTGGCACTCACGCCGGCAAGTCGGGAAGGCTTAGGGACGTTAATACCAGCAAGACCGGTCACGTAACGATCACGGTTGTGCAGCGAAATGGGGAGTGCTTCAAAACGCTGGCCAGCAATGTCACCGTGCAGTCGGACTGAACCGAGCCGCTAGTCGGGCCGCGGCAGCCTTTCGGTGGTACGCGATCTCCGAGCGGATTGATAGGTGATACCGACGAAGGCGCTAACTTTTGCCGTTGCCTCACTGCGGAAGGATTGCCAACGCGCTCGGAGATCGCGTGCTGCAGGGAACAACGGCTCCCCGGCCGCTGATTTTAATTAGCCGGGGGATCCGGAGATCGCCCCTCCCTGGATTGGTGGTAGCAGCGATTGACCTCAATCGCCATCCGATCAGCGCTTAAAACGTTCCTGGCTTCGCTCGCCAGAGTGAGAGATGTCCTTCCTCGGCCGCGGGAATCGACGTGACA
>JBJMXE010000122.1:0-80044 GCA_045809745.1 Chthoniobacterales bacterium
AATCTCCAATCCGCTTCGACGCTTGACTCCCTACATGGTGGTTAGGCGTTTCGATGCGGCATGGTCACCGGTCAACAACGGCCATATTCCCTTCGTCGTGGCGCTCGCCGGAGGCCGGGGCAAGGTTGTTCAGCCGTTCGATCTGGCCCGCGATCAGCTTGATGCGGTCGGCTGCGGTATTCTCTTCGACGCGGGCGACCCGCTTGGTCCCGGGAATCGGAGCGATATCGTCGCCCTGCGCGAGGAGCCACCCCAGAGCGATCTGTGCCGGTGTTGCACCAACCTCGGCGGCAACCGCCTTGACTTCGTCGACGATGCGCAGGTTGCGCTGAAAATTCTCGCCGGTGAAACGCGGGTTGGTCTTACGCCAGTCGTCGTCGGAGAGCTGCTCGGGTGAGCGAATCTCGCCGGTGAGGAAGCCGTGACCGAGAGGCGAATAGGGAACGAAGCCGATGCCTAACTCGCGCAGCAGCGGTAGTAGTTCGGCCTCCGGGTCGCGCGTCCACAGAGAATACTCGGTTTGCAGCGCGGCGACCGGATGCACCGCGTGGGCACGGCGGATCGTGGCGGGAGC
The DNA here is from genome assembly GCA_045809745.1 of Chthoniobacterales bacterium. GTDB lineage: Bacteria > Verrucomicrobiota > Verrucomicrobiia > Chthoniobacterales > UBA10450 > DATFCK01. Next base: position 575 of record JBJMXE010000122.1, read on the forward strand.
CGCTTCCGATAGGCCGATATGGCGCACCTTGCCTTGGGCGACCAACTCGGCTAGGGCGCCGACCGTGTCCTCGATTGGCGTCTTGGGGTCGACGCGGTTGGTAATACAGATCGATGTGGTCGACGCCGAGTCGCTTCAGGGACCCCCCGACCGCCACGCGAATGTTCGCCGGGCTGCTGTCGAGGACGCCGGGGCCGCCGCCGGAGTGCGAGACGATCCCGAACTTCGTCGCTAACACGACCTGGTCGCGGCGACCCTTGATGGCCCGGCCGACCAGTTCCTCGTTGGCGTAAGGTCCGTAAATCTCGGCCGTGTCGATATGAGTGACGCCCAAATCGAGCGCCCGGTGAATGGTGCGGATAGATTCAACGTCGCTGCCCGCGTCGATGTTGTAGTAACCGGACATCGACATAGCGCCGAGTCCTATGCGGGAGACTTCAAGTCCTCCGATCGATACGTGCTTCATGGTGATGTGACTTCTTTCTTTGAACGATTCCGGCTGCATAAGGCCTAATCAGAAGTAGACGAACGTTCGTAATCAAAGCCGAACATTTTTTCGTCTAACTCGACCCGAATCGTTGTTTTATGGCTTGTACGCGTCATTTCGCGTCTTAGCGGTCGTAGTATTCCGGATCAGCGATATCTGCGTAACCCGCGGTTAATGATTCGCGGAGCCGGAGAGCATTACGGGCCGATCTTTTGTGTTCAACGCATTCAGGATTGGCCGCGGATACACCCCAAGCCCGACGATGCCGATCATCAGAACGATCATGGCCACGCGGGACACGCCGCTGACCGGAATGCGCCCCATATTTGTTGCTGGCCGCCAGTACATCGCGCGGACCACTTTCAGGTAATAATAAAAGCCGCAGGCGACCCCGATCGCGCCGGCAACGACGAGCGCCACCTGGTGTTGGGCGATCGCTGCCATGAAGATCAGGAACTTGCCGAAAAATCCTGCGGTCAACGGAACCCCGGCCAGCGAGGCCATGGAAATGAGCATGGCGAAGGCAAGAAACGGCGAGCGTTCCGATAGCCCATCGAAATTGTCGATCTGCTCGCCAGTCTGCTGCGCAACGATAACCAGAACGGCGAAGCTCAATAACGTCATCAGGAGGTAAGCGACCAGATAGAAAGCCACCGCCCGACCGTCAAAGCACGCGACGCCAATCAAGATATAACCAGCGTGCGCGATGCTGGAGTAGCCGAGCAACCGCTTCAGGTTGCCTTGCGGCAGCGCGGCGAGGTTGCCGTAAATCAACGTCAGTAGAGCGACGATGATGAGCAAGCGTCCGACGTTGTGGAGGAGGAGAAATGGTTGAAGCACGCGAAGAAGGACGACAAACCCGGCAGCCTTCGAGCCGACGGAGAGGAATGCGGTCACGGGCGTGGGAGCGCCTTGGTAGACATCCGGCACCCAGATCTGAAACGGGACAGCTGCAATTTTGAATCCAAGGCCGACCAGCGTAAGCAGCAGACCGAGCAACGCGGCACTTTGGTTCATTCCACCAGAAGAGATGGCGTCCCCGATCTTTTGGAGATTGGTCTGGCCGGTAACGCCGAAGATCCAGGTGATGCCGTATACGATGAACCCGGTGGACATCGCACTCAGGACCAGATATTTCACGCCGGCCTCCAGGGCCGCCGGGTTGCGTCGAGTCAGACTGATCAACACGTAAAACGAGATTGTCACCAGCTCGAGCGAAACAAAGATCATGACCAGATCGATGGCGGAGACCAAATACATCAGCCCCGCACAGGTGAAGATCGGCAGAGTGAAAAACTCGCCCAATCCGCGTTCGGTGGAGGCATTGCCGAGATACTGCCTAACCACAGGCACGTAATCGATCATCATGAGCAGCACAAACCCCGTGGTCGCGAGCATGAAACGTTTGAACATCAATGCCGTCGTATCAGCCGCATAAAAACTCCAGAATCCGCCGGTCGCCGCAGCCGGCATCGGAGCCACATAAAAGGTGGCGATGAATATCGCCACGAGACCAAATACGCTGATCAAGGCAACGACCCGGGTATCCGTGTCCGGCGAAAATGTTTCGAACATGAGCACCACCACTCCGAGCAGCAGTACGGCGATTTCGATGTAAGCGGCGGGGATCACGGCGCAGGATTGGTAAGGCTCGCCTTGAACGCGGGCGAAACAACGCGGACCAACGTTTGCGGGAAAAAACCGAACCAGAGAAGTCCGCCAATCAACAAGATCAGAGGGAGACGCAGCGACTGCTTCAGATCGAGTATGTCTTTCCAGCGGTCCGGCATCGATCCCATGAACGTGGCTCGATAGGCGCGCAGCATGTAAACAGCCGAGATCACGACACCCCACAGCGCGAGCAGAGTAGCGAGTTGAAACGTGTGAAACTGGCCAATCTCCCAGTCCTTATGAAACGAGCTGAAGAACACCATGATTTCGGCAGCGAAGTTCGCGAAGCCCGGGAGCCCAATCGCGGCAAACGATCCGAATCCGAACGCCAGACCGGCTAACGGCATCACTTTGGCGAGGCCGCCCAGATCTTCGAACACCAGCGTGCCGGTGCGTTTCCGAACCTCGCCCGCGATCGCGAACAACAGCGCGATGGACAGGCCGTGGGCAAACATCAGCACGGCTGCGCCGGTTGTTCCCAGCACGTTTGCCGTGGCGACGCCGAGGAAAATGTAACCCATGTGCATCACGCTGGAGTAGCCGAGCATCCAGTCGAGGCGCCGTTGAGCGATCGTGGCCAGGCCGATGTAGATGATATTGCCGAGCAACAGCACGATCAGCAGCCACGTCCAATGTTGCAGGCCAGCCGGTAAGAGCGGGAGCGCCAGTCGCAGCAGACCGTACAAACCGAACTTTTTCAGAACACCCGCGTGCAACATGGCGGCGGGCGCAGGTGCCGAAGCGTAGGCTTCCGGCGCCCAGCTGTGGAATGGAAACAGAGATATCAAACTTCCGAACCCGATCAGCAGAACCAGGAAGATGTTTTGTTGTGCGACCGGGGAAATCTGCGGCGCCAGAGTTTTCAGCTGGCGAATGTCGAAGGTTTGCGAAGCAGCCGGCAAACTTTGGTAGAGCATGATCAAACCGATCAGCAAAACGAAGCTGCCCAGTCCGAGATAGATCGTGACCTTCCACGCCGCCGCGGTGCGGTTGCCGCTGCCCCAGATGCCGATCAGCAGGAACGTCGGAATCAGGGCGAGTTCGTGAAACGCATAAAAGAAAAAGAGATCGAGCGATGCGAACGCGCCGATCGTGCCGCCGGAGATTAATAGCAGACAGATGTAATAAGCGCTTTCGGAACGTTCTATGGTGCCCGCAAACCAAACGGCAGCCATCGTGACGATTGCGGCTAGCAACACCATCAGCAGACTCAATCCATCCAACCCAAGCGTGAAGGTGAGATGAAACTGCGGCGCAATCGGCAGCGAGGTGACGAAGTTGAAACCCGAATTATTTCGGAATTGGACGAACGCAAACACCGTTGCCACGAGTGCGACCGCCGCCGCAATCAGCGCGGTCCGTCGGGCTGGTGCGCCGAATAGAATCAGCAGCGCGCCGACCAGTGGTGAAAGAGTAATCAGCAGTAGCATCAGCGAAAGAGGGTGAAGTAAATCAGGGCAACGACAGCGAGGCCGAACAGGAATGCGTAGGCCTGAAGGTTGCCGACCTGGAAGAGACGGAGTAGCGCGCCGAAACTCCAGGTACCGCTGCTGACGCCGCGCACACCGGCCGCGTCGATAATCCAGCGATCGGTGAAGCTCGCGAGTCGCGCCAGTAGCCCCTGAGTGATATCGATGAACCAGTCATACAGGTCGTCCATGTAAAAGGCGCGCCGGAGCAGTTCGACCCGATACGGCTCGCTGGCGCGATTGCGGTACAAGGCCAGCCCAAACCCAGCGCCAACCAGAGTCGCGACAGTGGCCAGCACCGGCACGATCATCGTGAATTCCTTCTCGCGAGGAATGCTGATAAACGGGCTGGCGAAGAAGCCGTAGCCGCCGACCAGGGACAACACGGCTAGAATGATTAACGGCGCGCTCATCACGAATGGCGACTCGTCGCTGCTCCGTGCCGCGTCACTGCGCGGTTTCGACCAGAAGACCGCCACAAACATTCGGGTGACGTAAAACGCGGTTAACAGCGCGGTGATGAGGGTGATGGCGAAGATTGCTTTATTATGATCGAAGGCGTGTGCCAGGATTGCGTCTTTGCTGAAGAACCCGCTGAACCCCGGAAACCCAATCAGTGCGAGAGCGGCGATGGCGAAGGCCAAAAACGTGATCGGCATGTTGCGAGAGAGCCCGCCCATGCGCCAAATGTTCTGTTCGTGATGAAGCGCGATGATTACCGATCCGGCGCCAAGGAACAGCAGCGCCTTAAAGAAGGCATGGGTGAACAGATGAAACATGGCCGCCTCGTTAGAACCCAGACCTATCGCGGCGATCATGTAGCCGAGTTGCGACAACGTTGAGTAGGCGAGCACGCGTTTGATATCGTCCTGTTGAGTGGCGATCAGCGCGGCCATGAATGCAGTGATGGTTCCGATCCATGCGATGACGGTCAGCGCGTCCGGTGATGCCTGGATGACGAAGGCGATCCGGACCAGCATGTAGACGCCGGCCGCGACCATGGTAGCGGCATGGATTAATGCCGACACCGGAGTCGGACCTTCCATCGCGTCCGGCAACCACACGTGCAACGGGAATTGCGCTGATTTCGCCACCGCGCCGCAAAACAGCAGCAATGCGACAATCGTCAGGTAGCCGGGGTTGATCGTGATCTTGGAGATGTGCGAGCTGAGATCGGCAAACATGATCGATCCGGTCGACGCCCAGAGCATCAGGATCCCGAGCATGAACCCGAAATCTCCCACACGGTTGGTTAGGAATGCTTTCTTGGCTGCTTCGGCCGCGGAATCGCGATCGAACCAGTGACCGATCAGTACGTAAGACGTGAAGCCGACCAGTTCCCAGAAAATGAACAACATCACGAAGTTGTTGGCGAGGACGATGCCGAGCATCGCGAAAATGAACAGCGACAGTGCCGCGAAGTAGCGGGACTTGCCTTTGTCATCGCGCATGTATCCAAGTGAATAGATATGGATGAGCGTGCCGACGAAGGTAACCACCAGAAGCATGGTCTTGCTCAGTGCATCGATCGTTAGGCCGAGGGGAACACGGAACACGCCTGGGATTTCGATCCAGGTGTGTTCAGGAGCGATCACTGCCGGTTGAATAAAAACGAGCCATGCGCAGGTCAGGCTCACCAGGATTGCAACGATCGAAATCAGGCTGCTCAGCCCGCGAAACCGCTGGGTCAACAACGTAATCACTGCGGCGCTGCCCAGCGGTGTTAGCAGCAGAATCCAGGGTAACGTCATGAGCAGAGGGATCCGGTAAAAGATCTTGGTTGCCCACTAACCACACGAAAAGACACGAAAATTTCAGAGGTATACTCAATGCCGAGACACTCGTGATAGACCGGTTCTCGAAATGCCCCGCCCTTATCTTTGTAAACCGCGAAGCAAGCGCCCATGATCGTATAGCTTTCCTGTTTAAACGCCAGCTGTGCCCCTGTTTCCTTTCGTGTCATTTCGTGTGTTTCGTGGGCTAAAATTTGAGCGTGGCGATGTCTTCCACGTGCGTAGTCTGGCGGGCGCGGAAGAGGGCGACGATGATTGCCAGGCCGACGGCCACTTCGGCGGCGGCTACGGTAATGATGAAGAAGACAAATACCTGTGCGTCGTAATTGCTGGCGCCGTTAGGCTGGACTTGGAACCGGGAAAACGCGACCAACGACAGATTGGCGGCGTTCAGCATCAGCTCCAAGCACATCAGGATGATAATGATGTTCCGGCGCAGCATGACGCCGGCAAACCCAATCGTGAACAGCAGCGCGCTGACAGTCAGGTAATCGCCTAACGTCACCATGTCAGGGAGCCTCCCGTTTGCTTAGAACGACGACGCCAATAGTGGCGACCAGAACCAGGACGCCGATGATCTGAAGCGGCAGATTGTAGTGTTCGAATAACCGCATGCCGATGCCGCGGACATCATCCAGTGCGGTGCCAGTTAACGGCGGAAACGGCTGGCTGGCCGGTGGGAAGCGGCGGATGACCGAAAGCACCTGGGCAAGAAATACGAGCGCGACGGCAATGCCTCCCGCGGTGGCGATCCAATTGATTTTTCTCAGCTTCTCCACGCGGAGATCGAGCAACATGATGATGAAAAGGAAGAGCACCATCACCGCCCCGGCATAGACCAGGATCTGGATCACGCCGACGAAGAATGCGTTCAATGAAACGAACAGTGCCGCCAGACCCGAGAAACAGACAACGAGGCTCAACGCGCTCGCGACCGGGTTCCGGTTGATCACGACTGCTGCGGCAAAAACCAGCATCAGCAGCGCGAAACACCAGAACAGGAAGGGAGACATACAGAGACTACGGAAAATGGAGTAATGGAGTGTTGGAGTAATGTCGGAGCACGGATTGGCGCTTCGAAAACTCCATCACTCCATTGCTCCAGCACTCCATTGTCTTATTTCCGTTCGTTCCATTTCAGGACAACTCCGTGCATCACCCCGCCGATCTCGAGCAGTTTGTCTTTGTGGTGAACCATGTCCTCGCGGGTGAATCCGGTGATCGCGTAATCTTTTCGAAGGAAGATGGCCTGCTCGGGGCAAACCTCTTCGCACATGCCGCAGTAGATGCAGCGGATCATATCGATATCGAATTCTTCCGGATATTTCTCCACCTTGGCGAAGCGGTCAGCATCGGGGATCTCGCCCGGAAGAATCTTGATGGCACGGGGCGGACAGATGAATTCGCATAACTGGCAGGCGACACAGCGTATCCGGCCATTCGTGTCCCGCACCAGGGCAGGTGCGCCGCGATAATAATCCGGCATCTCGGCGTCCCGGCGCTGTTCCGGATATTCCATCGTCACTTTGGTCTGACCCAGCAGCATCCGCTTAAAATGATTCAGGGTGATGGCGAGTCCGCTCAATATGGCCGGCAGATAAATCTTTTCGCGCCAGTTCAGGTTCGGTCGAGTAACGGTTACTGCCATAACAAGCCTAACGGGTAAAAGTGAGAATTCCCGCGACCAGGAAAATGTTAGCGAGAGCAATTTCGAAGAAGAAAATCCAGCCCAGTCGCATCAGCTGATCGTAACGAAAGCGCGGCAAAGTCCAGCGCACCCAGATGAAGAAGAACAGGAGTGCCGCAATCTTGGCGAAAAAGGTGACGATATTGAACAACCCCCCGGCCACGCCTCTCCATCCGGCAGCAGAGCCGTCGACCACTGCCCAGTGAAAACCACCGCTCCACGATGGTATCGGGAAATGCCAGCCGCCGAAAAACAGGGTCACGATGACAGCCGAACCGGTGATCATCGCGGCATACTCGCCGAGGAAGAACAGCGCAAACTTCATCGAGCTGTATTCAGTATGATAGCCGCCGGCGAGCTCCTGTTCAGCTTCCGGAAGATCGAACGGCAGACGGTTTGTCTCAGCAAAAATGGCGATGGTAAAAACGCCGAATGAGATCAGCATCGGGATCGCCAGCAGCCATTTGGTTGGGTTCAGCCAGTCGCCAATAAATGGGGCGATGAGCCAGCCGTTATCGATCTGATAGCGGACCACGTCCGTCAATCGGAGGTGTCCAACCAGCAGGAAAATCGGAATAACGGCCAGCCCGAGACTCAACTCATAGGAGATCATCTGCGAACTGGAGCGAACGCCCCCGAGGAACGAATACTTCGAGTTTGACGCCCAGCCCGCAAGAACGATTCCGTAGACGCCTAACGATGAAATCGCGAATACATACAAAATGCCGATGTTCACATCGGCGATGACCATCGGCACTCCCAACAGGCTGCTGCCGAACGGAACCACGGCCATGGTGATGATTGCAGGCATGACCGCCAATGTCGGCGCCAGCCAGTAATAGAAGGTGTTGACGTGGCTCGGAGTGAAGTCTTCTTTCATCAGCAACTTCACCACGTCGGCAATTGGCTGCAGAAGGCCTTCCGGCCCAACCCGGTTTGGACCGACCCGATCCTGGATAAATGCGCTGACCCGCCGCTCGGCGTAAACGGTGTACGAAACCATCGGCAAAATGATTACGAACAGAATGCCGACGATCTTCAGCAGCGAGATCCAGAGAAATGGATTGGTCATGCGCGCGCCCTAACCAACAGGAGAAGTCGGTGCTTTGTTGCCGGCCCGTTCGATCTCGCCCGCTCCGGGATGCCGCGGTGGCGCGGGGGATTCGTCAACATCCATTACCTGGACGCCCATGTCGCCGATGCCGCTAAGAGTCAGCCCTGAAAGGGCCGGCACTGTTTCGTTCATTTGGCGGAACAGATCGTCCAGAGAATAGACTCCGTTGCTGCCGGTTAGCGTTTGCAGCAGGTCGCGTAGGATTTCCCAATCGTCTCGCGCCTGTCCCGGCGCCCGCACCGCCCGGTTCAACTTTTGCAGCCGGCCTTTGCCGTTGATCATGGAGCCGCGCTTTTCGGCAAAAGCAGAGGAGGGGAGGATAGCGGTGGCCCGCGGCGTCGCGTCGTTAGAAAGGATATCCATCACCACGAACGCAGGGAGATTGCTAAGCACTTCATCGGTCAATCCGATACGGGCCGGATTCTCTCCCATGGTGAAGAGCGCCTTTATCTGTCCTGACCCGATTCCGTCGACGATCTGCGACAGTCGCGCGCCTGGTTCATCCGTTAGGGCGAGCAGTCGCGCTCCGTTTGTGTTCGGGTTCCGATCTTCGCTGAGGAGAATATCATCGCCGGGGCCGTGCCGCGGCACGATATCCACCCACTGTGTTCCCAGGCCCTGGACGATCCGCGAAGCCAGCCACAGTTCTTCATTAGTCATCCGCCCGGAGGCGAGAACAGCGATTTCCCAGCCCGAGAAATGCCGTAATTGGAGAGCGGCGTGCGTGATTGCCGTCTTCCAATCAGTGGCTACCAGCTTGTTGTCGTGCAGGACCTTTGGTTCCAGCAAACGCCGGTCCGAAGAGACGTAATCAAAATTCAGCCGACCGTAATCGCACATCCACGCTGAGTTGACGGCGTCGTTCTCCCGCGGTGTTTGTCGATAAATAATGTCCTCACGGGAACCGATCACGCTATTGCAACCGGTGGCGCAGCTGGTGCAGAAACTCTTCGTTTCCTTCAAAAACCAAACCCGCATTTTGAATCGGAAATCGGTGTTCGTTAGGGCGCCGACCGGGCAGATATCCACCGTGTTCAGTGAATAGTTGTTTTCCAGGCGCCGGCCAGGATGCGCAGTGAGGATGGTGTGACTGCCGCGGTCGACAAAGCCGAGCACATCATCTTTGGCCACTTCTTTGCAGAATCGGATGCAGCGAGAACAGAGAATGCAGCGTTCGTCGTCCAGGGTGACGCGCGGCCCGAGCTGCACTGCTTTCGGCTTTTTGACCTTGTTCTCCAGGAACCGGGATTCCGCGTTGCCATATTCAACGCTGAACTCCTGGAGGCGGCACTCGCCGGCCTGATCGCAAATCGGGCAATCGAGGGGATGATTGATCAGAAGGAATTCCATCACTCCGCGCTGGCACTCGCGAACCAATGGAGAATTTGTGCGCACACCCATTCCATCTGCCACGTCCTGGGCGCAGGAAATCTGCGGACGGGGCATCCAGTTGATGATGGGTTTGCCATCTTCACCCAGCTCCGGCTTCCGATCCGGGCCCATCTTCGGCATGCCCATTTCGATCAGGCACATCCGGCAATTACCGGGCGAGCTCAGTTTCTTGTGATAACAATACCGCGGCACGTAGCTGCCGGCCTTCTCGCACGCTTCAATGACACGAGTTCCTTTCGGGAACTGATGCCAGACGCCGTCGATCTGGACGTTGAGCAGTGGTGCCGGAGGTTCGTTATTCATTTAATTTGGAAGCCAGGAAACCAGGAATTCAAAGTGGATTGTGCGGGCGATATTCACGACCGATCCGTTTGATTGTTAGGCGAACAGTGGCGAAGTTTAACAGTAAGCCGTCTTTCAGATTCGCGGCTTTGAGATAGGAACGCAGAACGGCGAAATGGATATCTTCCAACGCTGAAATCGCCTTCAGTTCCAGGATAACGGTATTTTCAACAACCAGGTCAACCCGATGCTGGCCGACAATGTGCTCGCGATAAAAAATCGGAATCGATTTCTGTCGTTCGAAGAACAGGCGGGCCTCGCGAAATTCGATGGCCAGAGCCTCCTCATAAAAACTCTCTAAATACCCAGGTCCTAATTCCCTGTGTACGCGGATCGCCGCGGCAATGATCCGACGGGTCAGTTCGGTGTTTCCCAACTCATCTCCTGGGTTCCTGGATTCCAGATTCATTTCAGATCGTTCCAGTGCTTCCGGCTTTCTCCCATCCCGGGTCATGCGCCAGTGGGGTGGTGGGGATTTGGTTCTGCTCGATCAGTTCCTGCGGGGTGTACTCGGGTGGCAACGGTGGCGGAGAAGGTTTCAACGCGCGGTAGCTAAATTCTTCCGGAAATTTGTCGACAAAACTCTGGGTCGGCCAGGCGCAGGCCTCGCCAAAGGCGCAAATGGTTCGCCCGGCGATGTTGTTTGCCACCGTCGTTAGGGTATGCGGGTCCTGGATCACACCACCGCCGACCAGCATTCGGTCGGTGATTTTCTTCATCCACAACGAACCCTCCCGGCACGGAGTGCACTGGCCGCACGATTCGTGAGCATAGAACTCATTGATGTTGTTCAAGGTCCAAACCATGTCGCGCGAATTATCGAGCACGATGACGCCGCCTGACCCGGCCATGGATCCGGCCGCCGCCAGCGAGTCGAAATCGACCGGGATTTCGTAGAGCGAAACGTCTCGTTCGACCGTGCTTCCGTCCGCTTGTTTCTCCTTCAGCTTAAACCGCTCGTCGGCTCGCAGCACCTTGGCCGACGTCCCGCCGGGTATAACCGCTTTCAGCCATTGCCCGTCGCGCAAACCTCCCGCCATTCCGTAAATCAATTGCCCCATGGTGACGGCGCCAAGTTCTACTTCGAAGTAGCCCGGCCGGACGACGTCGCCGCTAACGCACACAATGCGAGTGCCGGTATTGTTAGGCCGACCCAGCTGGGCGTATTCCGCGCCGCCCATGGCGATGATATGTTTCACGTGACACAACGTTTCCACGTTGTTGACGATGGTGGGCGACATGTAGAGACCCAGCACCGCCGGGAAATAAGGCGGTTTGATTCGGGGATACGCGCGTTTGCCTTCCAGCGATTCAATCAACCCGGTTTCTTCGCCGCAGATGTAGGCGCCGGCGCCGCGGTGGATGAATATCTCGACGTCGAAACCGGAACCGAGAATGTTGCGACCAAGAAAATTGTGAGCGCGAGCTTCTTCGATCGCGTTTTCGAGGATGGTGGCGCCGTGCGGAAATTCGCCTCTTATGTAAATATAAGCGGTGTGAACATTCAGCGCATAACAGGAGATCAGAATCCCCTCGATCAACTGATGCGGATCCTCGTGAATGATATACCGATCCTTGAACGTTCCGGGTTCCGATTCATCCGCATTGCAGATCAGGTAAACCGGCCGCTTTTCGTCCGGCTTGATGAAGCTCCACTTTACGCCGCAGGGAAACCCGGCGCCGCCGCGGCCGCGCAAGCCCGAGGTTTTCACTTCGTTGACGATCTCCTGCCGGCTCATTGTCATCGCTTTGCGCAGTTCTTCGTAGCCGCCATCGTCCAAGTAGCGGTCGATGTCCGGAGTCCAATCTTCCCGGCCGATGTTCTTGAAGACTAACCGACGTTCCAGTGGATGAGGTGTCGGCCACGCCACCGGAGCGGGAGCGCGGCGCTCGAGCAATTCAGCCACCGAGTACGGGTTCACATTTTCGTGCAGATCTTCACCGATCATGCAAACCGGTGCGGTGCCGCAGCTGGCCAGGCATTCGACAAATTCGATGCTGTAGTTGCCGTCGGGACTAACTGACACCGGATTATGCATGCCGTTGTGATCGCGTTCCCGCGAGATGCCGGACGCGGCGCAAAAATTGTCCATCAGCTGATAACCGCCGGCCATCGCGCAGCTCAGCGTCCGACATACCCGAATATGAGTGCGTCCTGCGTTCTGCTGGCGATACATCGGGTAGAACGTGACCAGCTCCAGGATGTTGATCGGCTCCAGTCTCAGCTTGGCGGCGATCCAATTGACTCCTTCGTCACTAATAAAGCCGAAGTGGCTCTGCCATAGATGCAACAATGGCATGGCCGCGCTCCGACGCTGTTCGTCCGGATAACGGCCGATCGCCTCATCCATACGCCGCTCCAACTCGGCGGGGACACGTGTGCTCGTCGAGTCCACCAGAGCGAGAACTTATTCGGACAGATTGCTGTCCTTGGATTGCAGCTTGTCGTCTTTGAAGACGATGGTGACGGTCTCTTTGCCCTGCTTGTAAATGTAGGTCGTTGTTTTCGTCACCACGAAATCTTTGCTGTCGATGGAGGTCGGCGGCCCGAGGACTGATTCCACCTGCTTCTTGGACATGCCCTCAGTGACTTCGGCCACGTTGGCTTTCGTAATCCGCTTGTCGCTACAAGCGGTCATGACGCAGCCGAACGCCACGATCACGAGTAGCGCTGCGAATTTGAACGTGTGATAACGACGCAACATCGAGCGCGGTTCAGGAATGAGAACTGAGGTTGGTGTCTTTCCCGTCTACCTCGTCGTTTTTAAAAGTGATGATGGCGAAGTTTTTACCGTCCTCGTATCGGTAAGTCGTCTTCTTAAAGATAATCATGTCTTTGGTTTCGACCGTTGTGGGCGCGCCGAGAATCTTTTCCACCTGCGACTTCGACATTCCGGTGCTGATCTTGTCGTAGTTGGCCAGATTGAGCTTGGATCCCGAGAACGGGTTTCGGTCGCAGCTCCCTAGTGCAAATGCACAAATCGCCGCCAGCGCGACGAGCCCAAATCGGATCGAATGAACCTTCATATTCATCTGTCGCACTCCCCCATCACGAAGTCCAGACTTCCAAGCACCGCCGGCACGTCGCTGACCATGCAGCCGGGCAGCAGTTCGGGAAGGATGCTCAAATTAACGAACGAGGGAGCGCGAATTTTCAGCCGGTGCGGCACGCCGCCGCCTTTGCTGTTGATATAAAAGCCGAGCTCGCCTTTCGGATTTTCAGCGCCGAAGTAAACCTCTCCCGGAGGAGCCTTTAGGCCTTCCGTTACCACAATGAAGTGGTGGATCAGCTCCTCCATTTTGGTGAGAACACGCGCCTTGGGAGGAGTCATATTCTTCCAGTCGTCCACGTTGATGGGACCCTCCGGTATTTTTTCGATCAGCTGCCGCAAAATTTTGACGCTTTGGCGCATTTCCTCGATGCGAACCAGGTAGCGATCGTAACAATCGCCAGCGCTGCCGACGATTACGTCGAAATCATAATCGTGGTAATCGAGGTATGGATGTTTCCGCCGCAGATCATGATCGATTCCGGAGCCGCGCAGATTGGGGCCCGACAGGGCATAGGCGATGGCGCGGTCAGGAGTAATGACGCCAATGTCCTTGGTGCGATCGACGAAAATGCGGTTCCGCGACAGCAGTTTGTCCATTTCGTCGAGCTGCGGAATGAAATCGTCCAAAAATTTGGTGAGCTGCGCGATGAACGTATCGGGAATGTCCCGAATCTGACCGCCTACGCGGGTGTAGGAGGTGGTGAACCGGGCGCCGCTGAGTAGCTCGAAGAGATCGTAGAGTTTCTCTCGCTCGGTAAACGTGTAGAGAAAAACAGTCATCGCGCCGAGATCGAGCGCCAGGGCGCCAATGCCTAATAAATGCGACGAGATGCGAGCCGTTTCGTAGCAAATCATCCGAATTGCTCGGCCGCGCGGGGGGACCTCCCAACCCATCAGCTTCTCGACCGCCAGCGCGTAAGTAACGTTGTTCGCCAGCGGCGAAATGTAATCGAGTCGATCGGTGTAAGGGACGAACTGATTGTACTGCATGTTCTCGGCGATTTTCTCGTCGCCTCGATGCAAAAATCCGATGTCCGGCGTGGCTTTGGTGATGATCTCGCCATCCAGTTCGAGAACGAGCCGCAACACGCCGTGAGTGGCCGGGTGCGATGGGCCCATGTTGAGCACCATTTTCTCGCCGATATCGTCGCTGTTTCCTGCAGCCGCACCATTGCTCGCGATCCTGCTCGGGTTATCGGGAGAATCGATTTTGCGGACGGAGAATGCCATAAAAAGGGGTCCGTTTATGCTGGCGAGTGATGGGGAGCACGCAAGCGTAAAGTAGGAACTGCAGTGCGTCAGTTCGGCGCTGTTGATGAGGGAATGCAGTATCGCGGCGACGAAGATCGGGCTCGCGCTCGTCCGGTAAGCCGATTAACTAACGTGACATGAAGAAGATTGGTTTGCTCTTCGCAGGACAAGGCGCGCAGGCGGTCGGAATGGGCCGTGATTTGGCTGAGAAATTTCCAATTGCGGCTGATCTGTTCGCCCAGGCTGACGAGATCCTCGAACGCAAGCTGACTGAGATCATGTGGAACGGTCCGGCGGAGTCACTCACTGCGACCTCGAACTGTCAGCCCGCACTATATCTCCATTCGCTGGCGGCATTGGAGGTGGTGCGGCACTTGTTCGGCGACTTTCCAGTGGATAGTGCCGCGGGGCTCTCGCTCGGGGAATTAACAGCGCACGCTGCCGCGGGCACGTTCACTTTCGCCGATGGATTAAAACTGGTGCAACGGCGCGGCGAAGTGATGGACCAGGCATGCAAAGCGACTCTCGGCGGAATGGCCGCGTTAATTGGCGCTCAGGAGAACGACGTGCGGCAATTGGCCGCTGATGAAGACGTAGACATCGCCAATATCAACGCCCCGGGCCAGATCGTTATCTCGGGTGAATTGGCCCGGATCGAAGCCGCAATCGGCGTCGCGAAAGAGCATGGTGTTCGGCGCGCGACGCTGCTGAACGTAGCCGGCGCATATCACTCGCGCCTGATGGAAAGCGCGTATGTGGAATTTGGCGAAGCACTGGCGGAAATTCAGCTGGAAGTCCCGAGATTTGCCGTCGTCAGCAACGTCACTGGCGAAGAAGTCGCCACTTTGCCGGATATTCGGCGAACGCTGCAGGACCAGGTCACAGCTACTGTTCGCTGGGTCGATTGCATGCAGCGAATGATTGCTCGTGGCTGCGAAATCTTTGTGGAACTCGGATCGGGGAGCGTGCTGGCCGGGCTGCTGAAACGAATCAATAAAGAGGCGAAGGTATTCTCGGTTAGCGATTCCGAATCTGCGCACGAATGCGCAACGGAGATGCGGTTGTTGACCGAGTAGTCATCGGGCCTGCTTTGCTTTTTCAACGGTGACAATGTTTCCCGATGGCCTAACGTGATCATTATGACCCTGTTCCAGAGGATTGATTCTGATTTAAAAGACGCGATGCGAGCCAAGGACGCCACCAAGCTCGGCGTTTTACGAATGTTGAAATCGGCGCTGAAATACGGTGCGATCGAAAAATCCGGCGCTGACACTGAATTGAGCGACGCCGATGCCGTCCAGGTGATCCGGAAACAGGCAAAACAGCGGCAGGATTCCATCGCCAGCTTTGAACAGGGTGGCCGCCCGGAATTGGTGGAGAAGGAAAAGGCCGAGCTCGCCATCCTGGACACGTATTTGCCGCAGCAGTTGAGCGCTGACGAGTTGGCGAAAGCGGTGCGCGAAACGATTGCCGAAGTGGGCGCTACTTCGAAAGCGCAAATGGGCGTGGTGATGAAAGCGTTGCAGGCGAAGCTGGCCGGACGAGCGGATGGCAAGAGTCTGAGCGTCGAGGTCCAGAGGCAGCTCCCGTGAAGCGAATGCTTATCGTGAGACGAAGCACCTGTGCAGCCGGGCTTCGACGCGGTCAAGTCAGTGCTGCCTATTGATCGGTGCGCGATGCTTACCGCGATCATCGTCGCCGCCGGAAGCAGCCGTCGGTTAGGCTTCGATAAGTTAACTGCGCGCATTGCCGGAGCGCCGGTGATCGCCCATGCCGTCGGCGCGTTCGAACGCACCGTTTCCGTCACGGATATCGTGGTGGTGGCTCGAGCCGATCGACTCGCCGAATTCAAGGAACTGCTGGGTGGGTTCGCAAAAATCCGGGGCGTTATCGCCGGCGGAGAGCAGCGCCACAATTCTGTGCAGGCGGGTTTGGAACAGCTGTTCGAATCCACCCGGTTTGTGGCGGTGCATGACGCCGCTCGTCCGCTCGTTAGCTCGGCCGAGATCGAGGAAGTGTATGCCAAAGCGCAGACTCACGGGGCGGCCGCGCTGGCCGAGCCGGTGCGGGATACGCTCAAACGCGCCGGCAGCGATTTGATCGTTCTTGAATCGATCGATCGACAAGACGTTTATGCCATGCAAACTCCCCAAATCTTCGACCGAAAATTATTGGAGAAGGCCTACGTGGCGATTGGGCCTAACCAACAAGCTGTCACGGATGAAGTCTCGGCGGTGCAATTGTCTGGCCATAAGGTGGCTCTGATTGAGAACCGGGAGCCCAATTTTAAGATTACGTATCCGCGGGATCTGCGGTTAGCGGAATCGGTGTTGCTGGAGAGGGCGCGGGCCGGTGGACTGTAATTCTGTCCTACATTCGAAGGCGCCACATCGACGGCCGGTGCGGTTGACCGTTAGGCCACAGGCACTGAAACCAGGCGACGCAATCCGAAAAGAGCGGCAAGGGCGAGGACAAGCAACCCGACCGTTGTTCCGCTATCAGGAACACCTTGTGATGCCTCGGTCGACGCCGCGACGTCATGAAAAGTAAGGAAGATTGGATCGAATCCAAACAAATTAAACCCCCCCACAACAATGGGAGTGTTATCCGCAGTTGCGGTGGTGTTGAGAAGGACGCTGAGGTCGCTGTGAACAAAAAACTCATCGGAATTTGTCGTACTGGAGTGGGTCACTTCGTTGACTTGCAGAAGATTTTCCGGTTCGATCCAACCATTGCTGAAGTCGGAAAAGGAGTAGTCCACCCCATATATAAGCTCATTCGCGCTGGGTTGCCGAAGCTTGATTGTCCACAAATCCGGACCCGTGTTCGTAACCATAAAGTCGCTCGATATAAGCAGTGCCCCGGTATAGACCACAGAGAGATCCGTCGGTGAGTTTTCGATCAGGGTGATGGTGTTGCCGGGCGAACCGAACACCGGTTTGGTGGCACTAACGCTAACCACGACGGTTAGGATCGACGCTAAAACGCGTTTTGATATTCTCATAATAGGCAATGGGCCGAACTTCGCGGCGCGGTCCGACTTTGGCGGAGCTCGGGCGAAGGGGTCAACGATAATTGCGTGATTTTGTGAAAATTCTCGGTTCTTGATAATCCCGCTAACAGCGTGGATTGCCCGCCTTGTTCGGTCGCTCCAAGACCACGGTGCAGGCGCACGGACATCCGGCCCTGCCTGAAAGCGGTCGAGCGGCTAGGCTAGAGGAACTGAGACCAGGCGACGGAACCCGAAAACAGCGGCGAGCGCGAGGACAATTAATCCGACTGTTGTGCCGTTATCGGGCACACGTTGCGATGCCTCAGCTGATGCCGCAACGTCATGAAATTTAAGGTAAATTGAGATACCTGAATAATTAACGACTACAATGGCAGTGTTATCCGGAGTTGCGGTCGTGTTGAAAAGGATGCTGAGATCGCTGGTAACGAAAAACTTACTGGGGTCGGTCGCGGTTGAGTGCGTTACTTCGTTGCATTAATTCTTAGCATCGTCCTCGGAGATGCCGATCCACCTTGCGCGATCAGTCGGGCAAATGGAAGACCCTCTTCTTATTTAGATGAGCGCCTATTCGGGTCCATTACGCTCTCAGCTAGTGCATCTATAATGAAGCGCGGCTTTTTAGTTTGCCGCAGAGTGGCCTGATTCGCGGTTAGAAAGATCGAGGAGCATGAGCCCGAGGAGGGCAGCCTTGGCGCAATTACTGGAAGAAACTGTAGCTTTTCGTGTTGATGACACGACGGTGGAACACCTCTGCGAGAACGGTGTTAATCCTGTCCCGCGGCGAAGCCACGATATCTTGAACCGCCTTTGCCGTTTTAGATTAACAACGCGCTCGGAGATCGCGTTCCACCGATGCGATTATTCGACGCCGAGCCACCAAAACCCGCGTCGCCATCGACTTTTCGCAGCCGACGGTCTTAGATGATTTCGAATGCGCGCGCCGGATTCGGAACAGACGCTGCTGAAGGAGATCGCCGGTGCCACTCTTGGCCAACTGATGGCTATCTGGGCGGTGCATCGCACAGCCGACTGGACTGAGTCGCCTAACGTCTATTGTAAGTTAACCCGCAAAATACTTGGGCACGGCGAACCGTTGCTGGCCTACGATGTCGTCGCCGAAGCTTTGAAACTCTGGCCTGCAGACATTTCTCTTCGGCAGCTGCAAGGTCTGGCGCTGGCCCGCAGCGGCGCCACCGATCGTGCCAACGCGATTCTGCTGGAACTCCGAAACGAAGGCGCGCGCGACGAGGAGACGCTCGGCATGCTGGGTCGCACTTACAAGGATTTAGCTGAACGAGCGAAATCGCCGCAGCGAGAAGAGCTGTTCCGCAACGCAGCCGAAATCTACAACGAAGCTTACCAGACTAACGGCGGCTACTACACGGGGATCAACGCGGCCGCAATGAACCTTATTGTCGGTGAAGAAGGTCGCGCCTGCGCAATTGCCGAAAAAGTGCGGCAACAATGTCTCGCCGAGGTCGAAGATCCTGCCGGCGATCCTTACTGGGAATATGCTGCTCTCGGCGAAGCAGCTTTAATCTGTCGGCATTTGGCCGATGCCGACAGATGGTACGCTCGCGCCGGTGAACAGGCGCAAAAACGCTATGGTGACCTCCAATCCAGTCGGCGCAATGCGCGCTTGATCCTGAACTACTGGGGAGAAGAGCTACCGAGCGTTGAGAATCATCTGCACGTGCCGGCAGTGATGGTGTTCGCCGGACACATGATCGATCGACCCGGTCGGGGCGCTCCGCGGTTCAGGCCAGCCGACGAACCAGCGGTGGCGAAACAAATCGAAGCGGAAGTCGAACGGTTGAAGCCTGGATTCGGATTTAGCTCCGCGGCGTGCGGTTCGGACATCCTGTTCCTGGAGGCGATGCTCCGCCGGGGAGCAGAGGTCACAGTTGTCCTTCCCTACCAAGCGGAGCAATTCATCGCCGACAGCGTGGACGTCATCCCAGGATCGAACTGGCGCGATCGGTTTGACCGCATCCTGCAAAGCGCAACCCGCGTCGTCACCGCGTCCAGTCAGCGGCTGGAACTCGGCGGTGTGTCTTATGAGTTTTGCAATGAGATGATACTCGGTTTGGGAAGCATCAAAGCGCGGCAATTAGATACGGAGCTGCTGGCGTTAGCGGTATGGAACGGTCAGACCGGTGATGGCCCCGGCGGATCGGCCAGTGTGGTGGAATCCTGGCGCTCGTTAGGTCTAAATCCGGTCGTGATCGGTCTGCCACATGCGCAAGCGGATCCGCCGGGCCGTGACTATTTCGGTGGTGAAGCCGGCGCCCACGGCACGGGCTTTGCCTCGCGCATTGTTGCAATCCTTTTTGCCGATGCGGTTGGATTCAGTAAACTCGATGAAGCCGAAGTGCCGCGATTCGTGGAACACTTTTTTGGGGCCATTGCAGCCTTGGCCAGGAACTTCAGCGGCCAAATCCTGGCGCGGAACACCTGGGGCGACGGATTGTATTTTATCTTTTGCGACGTGGCGGCGGCGGGTGAATTTGGGTTGGAGCTAGCCGCCCTTGCGGCTCACACAGATTGGAATGCCAAGGGTCTGAGATCTGGATTGAACCTACGGATTGGTCTGCATGCGGGTCCGGTCTACGAATTCGATGACCCAATCACTGGCAGTCGAACCTATAGCGGGACACACGTGAGCCGTGCGGCACGAATCGAGCCGATCACCCCGCCCGGAAACGTTTACGCCAGCGAATCGTTTGCTGCGCTCGCCGCCGCTCATGGCGCTCGAGGTTTCACCTGCAACTACGTAGGCCAGACGCCTTTAGCAAAAGACTACGGAGCAATTCCCACCTACCACATGCGCCGCACCCAGACCAACTATTCCCTAACGGGCTGACGTTTCTGGTACCGGCCAAGGTGGTTCTGTATCTTTTGGCGGTTGGCGTCGTCGAGATCCCGTAGTTGCAGCGCAAGTTGCGCGTACTCAACCGCGCGTTTGTAATCGGCGAGCTCCGCCCATGCCGCAGCCAGAGTGTCGATATATCTCCACTCCTGCCAGTAGCTCAGCTCGCAGGCTTTGTTCGCCTGACGCACCGCTTCAGCTCCGTTGCGGACAGAACCGTCCTGACACGTGGCCAGCAACCATGCCAGCGCGTTCAGCGAGCGCGGAGTGTTCTGTAGCGCCGCGCGCTCATAGAACACTGCTGCCTGTCGTGAATCTTTTTCCACGCCTTTGCCGTTGGCGTAGAACCAGGCGAGGTTTTCCAACGCGAAGAGGTTGCCCTGATCTGCGGCACGGCGATAAAGCCGGGCGGCTGCCGCGAAATCCCCTCGCCCTGCGGCATTTTGGGCGTTTTCGAAAGGCGAGATGAAGGTGCGAACGGGAAAGAGATTCACCAACGAGAGCGGCTCGGCTCGGACACTTTCCAATCGCCCATCATAGTAGACTGTCGCCACGTAGCCGAAGAATTTGCGCCCCTGGTCGGCGCCGGCGGGCAAGCTGTTTTTTCGGATATAACTGACACTCAAAGTTTCGGGATTCGCCTGCTTCCAATCCCGCTGAGATTGCCAATCATAGGCCACCTGTGCATCGGTCAACACCAGCGCTCCGTTAGGCGAAATGTCATAACAACTCACCTCTACCGCTGCTTTTTGGGGATCAACGAAACTCTGCGCTCGGAGCTTCACCGCAAGTTGAAGGACAAATGCGTTTTGGTTGGAGTCGGAAGTGTTCAGCAGGCTGGCACTCGTTATCCCCAGATCAGATCCATCGGGTGGCTGATCCGTGGACGATGAAACTTTTGGTGAGACGACAGGCGAGAGGACCGTCTCTTTCCAGATCGCGGGCGATGCAGATTCATCGATAGGCGCAGCATAGTGCCGCCCGCGATATCGAATGAACAGGGTGCTGACTGAGATTGGCTTGCCCGCAGGCGCTCGATCGGTCTGGCAAAAGGTGCTTACGGTGGTGTCTCCGCGGCTCCAGGCATAACCGCTGCTGATTCGTTTATCAGGCGGAATCGCGGTCGGCTGCCCGTACCTGCTCTCGAGAAATGTGCGAAGATCAGATACCCGGCTGGCGTAACGATCGACCGGCCAGGCTTCGTACTGGCATCGCAATTCAACACCGACCAGAGCGTTCTTCTCAAACGTAAACACCGCATTCTTGAGGCCTGGCTGGATCAGCCCTTCGACCGCCCAGGTTTCGCCAGCTCCGGTCGCTGATTTTGTCACGACCTCAGCGGAGGAATAGCCGAGGAGGGCTTCAACATGAGCCATCGAATCATCCCAATGAAACCCAAACGGTGGATCGATCACCGCTGGCAAAGGCGTTGATTTGTGGACGAATGGAACCGGTCCTTCCGTTAGCTTATCGTTAGGCTTAGTTGGCCAAACAATCCATAGCGCCAGTCCGAGGATAATTGCGCTCGCCGCCGCCAGCGCTAGAGCCGTTTTCACCGGCAACCCTCCTAAGCGAGCATAGGATCAATCGGCACCAATGGCCGGATCAATTCGACAATCGCGGGTACGTCCCTGGGCTTAAACTTGCGACCGCGTCGCCGCAGTTTCGTGTTCTCCAGATCGGCTACACGCGCCAGTTCCCCATGCTTCCAAATCCAGGCGTCAGGATTATAAGGCCCGACTCGCGCCGGATTCGTCCACGTGTGAATGGATAACAACCGATCGGTGACGGCAGCGGCGATGTGCATCGGTCCGCTGTCGACGCTGATGATGAAACGGGCCACGCGAATTAGCCGAACCAACTGCAACAGTGTCGTTTGATTCGTCAATTCCACGCAATTCTCGGGCGCGTCGAGTTTTCGCTGCGATCGGCCGACCACCACCACGCGTGTCGGGGCAAATGCCCGGCAGATCTCTTCGATAACCGCGTTGGACAAAGACTTGCTGTTCCCCCGCGAGAACGGATGAAGCAGGATGAATGGCGGATACTCGTCGAAGCGCGGTAACGGATCGCCGCTCGGAATCGGTGAGCGAAGCGCGTCACCAATCCTTGCTCCGGCCGCTTCGGCCAACTTAAGATAACGTTCGATAGCGTGATCTCGCCGATTCACCTTTGCGGTGGACTGATAAAATAAGCGTGATCCTTCGCGGCCGTCGCTCATTCCGATGAATCGTTTGGCGCCGCTGATCCGGCCAATAAACGCGCTGCGGAGTAATCCCTGAAAATCGAGCGCGAGATCCGGCCGCAGCTTTCGGGTCTGTTTCAACCATGGCAGCAGACTGGTTGACGCGCCGAGTCCGCGGAATTCTCCCCGCGGGAAAATATGCACGTGATTTACATCCTGATTCCCCCGAAGCAACGGCGCCCACTCGGGGTTGATGACCCAGGTGATTTCCGCAGCGGGATACGCGTCACGAATGGCTGCGACGGCGGGCAATGTATGAACCACGTCGCCCAACGAGCTAGGTTTTATCACCAGGATCGAGTTCACATCGTTAGTCGATTGTGACTGCGAAGGTGCGTCGGACATGAGAAACAGCAGAGGTTAACGGCCGATTGCGAGCCGTTCCGCCAGTAATCGCGGTAAACCGGCTTTGATGATCTTCTTCTGCGCTGCATCCAAATCGTATTTCACCCGATGCAGTTCTACCACGTTCCTGTCGCTATCATAAATACAGTAGGCTGCGCGCCAGTCTCCGTCCCGAGGCTGTCCCGTGCTGCCGGCGTTAATGAAATATTTTCGCCCGGTTTCGATTCGCAACTGCTCGAGGTTCAGCCGGCGAACTCCATCGTCTCGAACAAACGCGGTCGGCACGTGAGTGTGCCCGTAAAAACAAATAGAGGTGTGCTGATAAGTGAAGCTGGCCGCGGCATCGAGATTGTTAAACACGTAACCCCACTGGGCGGGAGTATCGAGCGTGGCGTGAACAATGGTGAAATCGCGCACCTGACGCTCCATTCGCAGATCCCGCAGCCATTCCTTATCCTCCGCATTCAGATTGGCCCTGGTCCATTCGATCGCATGCTCTGCCAGTTCGTTAAAATCGCGCGACGACTCGGCCAAAGAAGCCTGTTCGTCGTGATTGCCCTTCACGATAGGGCAGTCGATTTCCCGGATGCGTTGGACGCATTCGTGCGGATTGGCGTTGTAACCGACGACATCACCGAGGCAGACATGATGGGTCACTGCACGGCCCTCCGAATCATGCAGCACGGCCTCAAGCGCTTCGAGATTTGCGTGGATGTCGCTAAAAATGGCGAAGCGCATGGATAGAGGGCGGAGAGCTAAAAAACGTTAGCGTTTTTGACGAGCCGGAGTGAAACGTTAAATGGGGACGGAGGCGAAATAGTTGAGCTCTGCCGCCGGTCCTAAACTCCTGGACCAGCCCGCGCCGGCACTTAAATCATTGAGCTTTGCGACTTTCAGGAATTCTTTGTTCCGACGGCACGTTCAGCTTTTCCTCTAAAACCTTTAGCCGAGTAATTAGCGTCGGAAGCCGCTCCCGATCCCCCACCTCATAAAGACGACGCAAAGTGGCATAAGCTTCATTTTCGCGGCCTTCGCAGTAAGAGAGCTCATAAGCCGCGAAACGTTTGTCATAACTCGGCGCACCCGGCAACCGGGCGGCCTCAGCAAAATATTCGGACGCGCGCAGATGGTCGTTGTACTTCTCTTTATAGAGCCGGCCCAGTGATTCATAGAGCTGTGGCCGGTCGGGATTATTTTGGATCCCGCGTTCCAGGAAGTCGCGCGCGATTGCGAGATACTCCCGCTGGGTCTTCACTCTTAGCGCCAGCCGGGGTTGCGACCGGTCGTTCAATGCCGCGGCGCTTGCATTCCAACCCATGTGCCATGCTGCCATGTCCCAGAACAGAACCGAGCGCGGTTGCAATGTCGTCGCCTGTCGGAAAAGCAACAGCACCCGGCCCCATTCTGTGTCTTCCCAGGCGACCTGCGCCTGGATGAACAGCAAATCGGCGACGACAGCCCGGAACCCGCTCAAAGCAGCCACGAATCCAAGTTGCCCAAGCTGCTGGCGCAACTCGAGATTTAACGGCGCCCCCGTAAGCCGCAACCGCTGCTGCGATACGGAGAGCGCATGTTCTGCCGGTACTCTGGCACCGCCGAACACCACTAGAACAAGGGCAACGACGAGAAAACGTTTCACAATTCCCTGGCCGAAAACAGCGCGGCGGCCATAGCTGTGTAGACAGC
This sequence comes from Chthoniobacterales bacterium, assembly GCA_045809745.1. Taxonomy (GTDB): domain Bacteria; phylum Verrucomicrobiota; class Verrucomicrobiia; order Chthoniobacterales; family UBA10450; genus DATFCK01. The sequence continues at coordinate 24,992 of JBJMXE010000122.1, forward strand.
AATATAGAAGATCCCCAGCGCGGCGATTTTCCAAAAAAAGATCGCGGGAATCGCGTGACCCAAGGCGGCATCATCCACCAGATTAAACGCCTGCAAGTCGGGAAAAAGCAGTGCTACGATCGCGAGGAAAACGCGCGTGATCCAATCGGCGCCATGTTCGTGCAGCCAATATTCACGGGCTGTGCCCTGAAGATGCCCGATGAAGTAAACGAACACCATCACCAGGACCGTAAAGATGTTGGTCGTAGCGAATGTGGATATGAACAGCGTCAGAGCCGCGAGCAAACACGCTTTGATGTAGATAATGGCAATTGCCGGCAGAAGATCCGGGTTCAGTGCTGAAGCGCGCACCGCCTGCAACGCCTGATTCGTCTGCTCCGCGGGCGCGTTCGCCATCTGCCGGGCAGTTTCACCAACAACGATTTGCTCCCTGGCGTAGAGGACGATTAAGAACACCGCACTCATTGCCAGAATGGCAACGCCGAGGAGGAGCAGCGCACCGGCCAGTCGGCCTAACAAGTATTCGAACCTCGGCACCGGCTTGGCCAGGATCGAGTAAATCGTGCGGTCCTCTATATCCTGCGGGATCAGACGCGCGGTTGCGACGATTGCCAGCACCGAGGTGAAGATCGACATCGCGCCGAGCGATACGTCCTTCAAGATTTGGAACTCTTGCTGAAAACTAAATCGGGCGAGAAAAACCGAGCCGGCAATCAGAATCAGCCCGAAGAGCAGCAGAAAATAGAACACCTTCAGCCGGGTAAGTTCAGTCAGGGTGTTACTGCAGATCGCGCCGATACGCGCGATGGAAAAAGGGCGATAACCAGAGCTGGAAGCTGATGGCGTAGTTGATGCCGCGGGCCTGTCCGCCAGCATGTTACTATCCGAGCCGTCGGATTTTTGGATCAAACGAGATTTCGGCTCGATTGCGGTAGAGTTCCGCCCTGGATCTGTTCCGGTGCTCGTTTCCGGCCGATTGCTCATCTGTCTTTGCTGCCGGGAGCAGTGGCTTTGAGGAATAATTGTTCCAAAGTGGTGGTCGATTGCCGGCAGTTAACCACTCGGCCGCCACGCTGCCCGACGAGCGATTCAAGTTCTTGCAATAATTCGGGCGAGGCGTTCTCCAAAACCAGTTCCAGCTGGTCACGCCGGGAAATCAGATCCATCAGCGAACCCTCCCGAACCAGCCGTCCCTGGGAAAGAATTGCCACCCGATCGCATATTTCCTGGGTCTGAGCGAGAAGGTGCGATGAAAGCAGGATCGTTATCCCATCGTTTTTCAGTCTAACGATCAAGTCGCATATCTCGCGGGAGCCCAGTGGATCCACCCCCGCAGTTGGCTCATCCAGAATCAGGAGGTGTGGGCGGTCAATCAGAGCCTGGGCGAGGCCAATCCGTTGGAGCATACCTTTCGAGTAGGTGGATAGCCGACGGTCGCGTGCCCCAGTTAGGCCGACGACCTCCAACAGCTCGGTGATGCGCGACCGCAAGGCAACGCGGTGCATTCCAGATAACCGGCCAAAAAAACGCAGCGTCTCTTCAGCGGTCAGATATTTGTAGAAGTAGGGATTTTCCGGCAGAAATCCAACGGCGACCCGGCTCGCCACTTCCCGGCTGTTCTGGCCGAAAATCTGTGTCTCACCTGAAGTTGGAGAGACCAACCCGAGGATAATCTTAAGGGTTGTGCTTTTACCTGAACCATTCGGGCCTAACAATCCGTAAACCTGGCCGCGCGATACCTCGATATCCAAATCGTGGATTGCTTCGACACTGCCACGCCGGAATGGCAGCGGATAGATCTTGGTCAGGCGCCGGACCAGGACGGCCGCATTGCTCATTGCCGGATTTCAAACCCGCGGGCGTTCGGCGGCGTCTTCAACCGCGCCTGGTGTTGACCGCGAATGTGGGACGCCAATTCGCTTCTCTTGATCGCATCCAGGAAAGCGAATACCTCCGGCTCGTCGCCGCCCACCTGGAGTTCGACCCGTCCGTCGCGGAGATTCCGGATCCAGCCGGTAATGTCGAAGCCGGTCGCGATATGGCGGACCGACCAGCGGAAGCCTACTCCCTGGACACTGCCCTCATACAGAACCTGAAGTGATATCATACTTTCTAACATCGGGTGTCGAAGCCGTTTCGAGTACGATAAAACCCAAGTGCTGGCTGCGCCACTTCGCATTGAACCTTCCCTGTAGCGGCGGTCTATGACCGCCGATCCATGCTTTCGCTGGAAGGTGGTCGCCGGCGCGTTTGGACTTAGAGCCGTACCTACTCCGGAATTGCCTACTGAGGCATTAGCGGTTGGGGAAGCGGCGTTGGCTCGAATTCTGGAGATGAGTCTGAGACCGGTAAGGCTACCTGCGGAGTGGGCGGGAGCGGTTCAGCCGGTTCATTCGATGTGTCCTCGACCTGAGCGATCAAGCGTTGAGGAGCGGGGACCAGATCATCGTTAGCCACGAAGCCGGACTCGCCTCCTTCCAGACGAACCTTCGAATAGCCAAAGGAACGACGGATCACTGTCACCAGTGTATCGCGAGTGAGTTCCCGATCAGGGCCGTGGCCCTGCTGCGGACCGAAACGGTAAAAAGAACTATGCTCGGCTTTTATGGCGTAAAAGCCTGTTTTCGGGGCCGCGGCTGGGGAGCGCCGTGCGAACCAATGGACGCAGCCGGGCAGCAGAAGTGCCGCGGAGAAGGCGAGCAGGATAACGGCAGCGGCGCTTCTTCGATTCATGAGAATACTCATAATAGCTAGACACGTTCCCTCGTGCGATGGAATTCCCGGCTTTTTCGTCTGCCTGCCGGGACGTCGGGCTACCCCTGAATCGAAACTGCTGCGGTCTAGCAGGCTATAAAAGAACGAGAGATGGCGCGATCGATCAGGAGCACGATCCCGATCCCGATGATGAACACGCGGGCAGCGATGGCCGGCACAGAGGTTAACCGGTCCCTGCGGCCTGGCTATTTATACGAGTAAACGAGGCAATACGTGCTCTCGTCGCCTTCAAGGAGACCTACCGAAACGTAATACTGACCGCTGCTCGTGGGCGTAAACCCAGCCGCTGCTTTGTCGCCATCATTATACATTTCCGTGGTGACTCGCTGGCCAGTCTCATCATAGACGGCAACGTCGATTTTCTTCGCCGGATCCACGGCTCCCACCGAAAACCAGTATTGGTTTCCCGCGTACAAGTTGACTGCGACCAAAGCGTTCTCTTTCTGCTTAACCGGGCCGGTCCAGTGCCCGTCGCGCATTTTGAACCCTTCGTTCGAAAAGGCGCCGGCCAAGTCGAGCACCAGCTTATGGGCCTGCACTTCGCGATCCGTCTCGGCGCTAACCGGACCTAAGCCGAGCACGAAACAGCAAATAGTTAGGCAAGCCAGCCTCATTTCGTCTCCGGCTTTTCTTGAATTTCGGCCATGACATGCCCGACCGCTTCATGAACCTTGCGGATATCGTCCACCGTCGGCGGCTTGCCCGGAGGAAATGCGACGAGCTGCTCGATTGTTCCGAGTTGATCGCTGACCTTTTTGACTAACGGGTCGTTCCTCGTTTCCGGCGAGATGTCCTCGACTTTCGAGTGAATGAAATTTACCAGTGCCGGTTGGCGCAAAACCTTGGCGCTTTGCTCGGTGAAATTCTGCAGGACCGCTGCACTAACGACTTCCGTTCCGCGTATCCAGCCACCGAGACTAACCAGGATCACCAGGTCCTGATCCTGGTGAGACTGCATGGAAGATTTTACTTCGTTCTGGGTGGCCTCGAGTTCTTCCTGGAGTGCATCCCACTCATTGTTTTCAGCGAAGTCGTTGATGCTATTACTCCGGCCGAGGATGTTCTCACTCACGCCCAGCGCCTTCGCCATTTTGATAATGTCGGTGCCGATATTTTTCACCTGTTGGCCGTCCTGCGCTTCCACAGCGATGAAGCCGTCGGCAATCAGTCCGCCAAGATTCAGGGCGATCTGAGGGCGATTGCTGTATGTGGTCGGGATCGGGCCGCGAAATTGACCGGACCAGTTTGGTTTGCCGGGTTTGCCTAACGCCGCGAACAATTCACCCGGTGTCGGAATGCTGATGGCGTCGTTCCGGACGGCTTTGGCGAGTTGGGAAGACGACAACCGTGGCGCTTCGGCCGCAGTCAGAGCAACTGCGGACAACACCATAATTGCGATGGCACGGTATGGGTACATCAGCTCGTACGTTAACCCCTTGAGCCGACAATGCCAGCGCGATCTCCGGCGCGGCGCGATCGATAGCTACTGTCGCGGAGTAACTTGTATTTCGACCACGTCATCTGCATCTGAATTGACCAGCGTAGTTTGCGGTGGATCGATTCCTATCGCTCGGAAGCCTTTTAACAGCGTCGCCACATGCGCCGGTTCTTTGCTTTCGTTTTTGTAACCGATCCGGATTCCGCTCGCCGGCCGTCCCGTGGTGAAAAAATTAAGAGGCTCGCTCTCTAATAAAGTAAACCCCGCGTCTTTTAGTAGTTTAACGATCTGGCTGCCAAACTCGTGCGTCTCGTTGTTAAAGAAGATGGCCGAAACAATGACTCGGCCGCGGGATTGTCCGCGAACCGCTTCCAGGAATGTGAGTCGCTGGTCCGGCGTGATCGTGCGGGGTCGCTGGGCGGCTTCTAGTTTTCCGGCGACGGCTTTGGCTTCATCTGCCGAATGCCGTGCCTGAGTGAGATCAGCTTCCAACTTACTGACGCGGGACCCGTTTTCCTGGACCGTGGTCTGCGCGGTGGCGAGCGTCGTTTCCAATTCAGTCACTCGTTGGGTCTTCGCTTGCTCGGACTGCCGGGTTTTCGCCAGCTCCGCCTCGAGCTGGTTCAGCCGGTCCACTTTGTCTTTGTCGGTTTTTTGCGTAGCAGCAAAGTCGGCCTCGATCTGCGACAGGCGCCCCGATTTCTCTTCCTCTACGCGACGAAGATCGTTCAGCTGCGCTTGTAGCTGATTGAGGCGAGCTGTCTGTTCCTTATTTGTTTTTTGTGCAGCGGCGAGATCGGATTCGGTTTGGGTCAGGCGCAATGTCTTCGCTTCGTCGGAACCGCGGATCTTGGCGAGTTCGGCCTCCGCCCGGGCCAGCTGTTCCGCCTGCTCCTTACCCGATTTCTGCGCTTCGGCGAGAGCCGCTTCGGTCTGGGTGAGACGCAACGACCTCGCTTCTTCAGCGCGCCGCACTTCCACTAGCTGGGTTTCGGCTTGTGCAGCTCGCGTTGTTTGATCCTTCGCCGTCTTCGATGTTACCGAGAGATCGGCTTCAGCTTGAGCCAAGCGGATTGATTTTGCTTCCTCCGATCTTCGGACCTTCTGTAACTCGGCTTCCGCCTTAGTCAGCCTGGAGCTCATCTCCTTTTCAGTCTTGCGCATTGTCACTAGCGCCTTCTCGGCTTCAGTCACGCGCGACCTACGCGCTTCGCGCTCGGCCAGTGGGACATCCTTGTCGGCTGCGCGCCGGGTGATTTCGCTGCTGCTGAAATACAGAACGGCTAGCGACACCACCACTAGCGCAGCTCCGACAATGCCGGCAATGGCAGCAGCGGAGTTGACCAGGGTAAGGAGATGTTCCGGCCATGACTGCATGTTGAGTTTGGGTAGCACTTGGGCTGGTCGCATTCTGATTCTAATGGACGCGCGCTGATATGATTTTTGAGGAGTCTATGAATGTTGGGCAATCTAAATCTCATCGAATTGAGCGGAATGACGGGGCCCAAACCGGCCGGCTGAGCCGGGGCCAGGTCACAGCGCCGCCGCGGAGGCGGTCCAGAGGACCGGAACCTTTGAAATTGAACTGTGTCTCACGGTGAGCATGATAGGCGCGCGGGACCCCGCATTACTATGGCAACAACTTCGATCCGAGATGTTCACGCGCGCGAAATCCTCGATTCGCGCGGGAATCCCACTATAGAAGTCGACGTCCATTTAGACGGTGGGGGTTTCGGACGGGCGGCGGTACCGAGCGGCGCCAGTACTGGGGAGCATGAGGCATGGGAGCTCCGCGACGGTGATAAAACGCGCTACTCCGGAAAAGGAGTGACCAAAGCGGTCGACAACGTCAACCAAACGATTTTTCCGGCGATCAAAAGCTGGGATGCCCGGGAGCAGGCAAAGATCGATCAGAAAATAATCGAGCTCGACGGAACTCCGAACAAAAACAAATTGGGAGCGAACGCGCTGCTCGGTGTTTCACTTGCCGTTGCACATGCGGCGGCTTCCGCCGCCCGTCTTCCGCTGTTTCGATATCTCGGCGGAAATGAGGCGCGGGTGCTGCCGGTCCCAATGATGAACATCCTGAATGCCGGCGCCCATTCCGATGCGCCGATCGATTTCCAGGAGTTTATGGTGATGCCCACAGGCGTCAGCACATTTGCGGAGGCGGTCCGGTGCGGCGCGGAAATCTTTCACGCGCTAAAGTCGGTTTTGAAGGCGCGAAACCTCTCCACTAACGTCGGCGACGAGGGCGGGTTCGCCCCGCAGCTCAAGTCGGCGGACGACGCACTCGAATCCATTGCCGCAGCGGTGCAGAAAGCCGGATACTCGTTAGGCGAGCAGGTTTTCATCGCTCTGGACGTGGCTTCGTCCGAATTTTATGACGCGGCTGAGAATCGCTACGTCTTCAAAAAATCAGACGGCTCAAGTCGCACCGCGGCCGAACTCATCGATTATTACCAGGGCCTGTGCGACCGGTTTCCGATTATCTCAATTGAGGATGGCTGCGCGGAAAATGACTGGGACGGCTGGAAATTGCTGACCTCGCGGTTAGGGGATAAGATTCAGTTGGTGGGGGACGATCTGTTTGTGACCAATGTGCAGTTCCTCCAGAAAGGAATCGAGCAGCACGTGGCGAATTCGATCCTGGTGAAGGTAAACCAGATCGGGACGCTCACCGAAACACTGGCCGCAATCGATCTTGCCAAGAAGAACAACTACACCGCGGTGATCAGCCATCGCTCCGGCGAAACCGAAGACACCACCATTTCCGACATTGCGGTTGCTACCAACGCCGGACAGATCAAGACGGGATCTCTTTGTCGAAGCGATCGCGTTGCCAAGTACAACCAGCTTCTTCGGATTGCGGAAGAACTTGGTGACAACGCAGAGTACGGCGGTAAGATGCGCTAAGGTGGAGCAAACATACGGCGATTTCCGCGCCCGACGGGAAGCGACTCTCTGGCAGCGATTAAATCGCGTTCTCCGCATTCTTCTCGGAATTGCGGTGTGGCTCGTGATCGTTAGTCTTTTCGTGCCGCCGTACAAAAAACTGACGCAAAGCCGCGCCGAAATCGACAATCTCCTGGCCCAGGTGGCAGATCAAAAAACGCTGCTGGCGCGGCAGAGTCGCGAAGTCAATCTGCTGAAAACGGACGCCACTTATCTGGAAACGATTACGCGCGATCGGCTTGATATGATGAAAGAAGGCGAAACCATCTTTCGGTTAGAGGCCGGGTCTGGCAAAGGCAAAGACGCTGGCCGGAAGTAGAAAGCGAACGGGCCAGATGACACCGAGCTGGACCTGACAAATCCGCACCCGCCGTTATATTTGGCCATGCCTACCGAGGTTGCTGCCGTTGATGCTCAAGATTTAAAGACCCGTTTGAGCGAGCTTCGGAGGTTTCTTTGACCTGCCCAAACTGCAGGAGAAGCTAACCGCGCTCGAGGCGCGGATGAGCGCCCCGGACTTTTGGGACAACCGGGAGCGCGCCCAGGCGGATGTCGAGGAAGTGTCCCGGGTCCGCTCATTAATAAACCCGTTTGGCGAGCTGGAGCGCGAGATTAGCGATTTCGAGGCGCTGCAACAGTTGGCTGCAGAAGAGAATGACGACGGCGCCCGGGCGGAAGTTGAACGCGACATACTGGCCGAACACGGTCGACTCGTGCACAAGCTCGAAGAGTTCGAGCTGCGCCAATTCCTTTCCGGCGAGAACGACCGTTCCAATGCCTTCGTCACGATCCATTCCGGCGCGGGTGGTACCGAGTCATGCGATTGGGCCGACATGCTTCTGCGGATGTATCAACGCTGGATCGAGCGCAGCGGCTACAAGTCGCAGACCGTGGATATTCAACAGGGGGAAGAAGTTGGAATTAAATCGGTGACGCTGCTGGTTAGTGGCGATTACGCCTACGGTCATTTGCAAACCGATCGCGGCGTTCACCGGCTCGTTAGGATATCGCCGTTCGACGCCAACAAGCGGCGTCACACTTCGTTCGCTAGTGTTGATGTGGTGCCGGAAATCGCCGACTCAGCACCGATTGAAGTGAATCCGGCTGACATTGAGGTCGACACCTACCGCAGCGGCGGCAAAGGCGGCCAAAACGTGAACAAGGTCGAGACCGCTGTGCGTTTGGTGCACAAGCCGACCGGAATCGTGGTGGCGTGTCAGGCCGAACGAAGCCAGGGCCGCAATCGCGAGCTGGCGATGAAGATGTTGAAAGCGAAACTTTACGAGATCGAACAGGATAAGAAACGCGCGGAGATCGACCGGCAATATGGTGAAAAGGGTGACATTGCCTGGGGCAGTCAGATTCGCTCGTATGTGTTCCAGCCATACCAAATGGTGAAGGATCACCGGACCGGCGCCGAGACCAGCAATGTTCAGGCGGTGATGGATGGCGATATCGATATGTTCATTCAGGCGAAGCTCCGAGGTTTGAAGAACACGAAGGGCAACGACAAGGACGGCGACATTTGATCGGCCAAACAGTAGAACGATCGTGAGTTGGAGGCGTCGCTATCCGAATGACGGACTCGTGAGCGCTGGAAGCGTTCGAGAGATAAAGTGCGACGGTCAGAGACCGCCGCTACAAAGGGAGGGCGTTCGCATTGGTTAGGATGCGCGCCCCGTTCTCTGTCATGTCGACCGTAGTGGAGACATCTCTCACTCCATCCTTCTCTAGGGCGTGAGATTTCTGGGCTGCGCTCGAAAATGACAAAAAGAGCGCGCTGAATCCGCCCTGGGGCCTGGCAGTCCATCACGAGAGTAGCCTAACCACCTAAATGGGGCCTAACCGATCGAGTCAAGACGACTAGTTGCCCCGCATTTGGAAGGGAAACGCCGACCCCGGCACGGCATCTTCGGGGAAGGGCTCATAATAAAACATAGGGTGCTAGAAATGGTCACATGCCTGGCCCAGTTTCGAGACCATTGTTAGGCAGACAGGACGAGCCTAACAAACTATGTCGAGAAAGTTTTGTCGTTGTAAGTAGCTTGTTCAGAATTGTTTACATAGAGCGATCCGATGCCGTTTCAGCGGCTTCCCCAACCTGGCACAGTTGGTGTTAATAGGGAGTCGAAAGTGAGCACCCCGAAAGACAATAAGAATGCGCCCGCCGGAGAGGGACACCATCAAAGGCCCAAGCGCAGGAAAGAAAAAATGATCCGTTTAGATGATCTGATCCCTAAAGGAAATGTCGTTGGCGGGCGTCAATTGTTGTTCGGGGCCACTGACACCACTGAAACAATAACTAACCCAAAACAGCAGGAAAACTGAATATGGCTACAACAAAGAAAAACATCAAAGTTCGCGATCTGAAACCCTCCAAGGATGCCAAAGGCGGCGGAGCCCATACGCTCGGTCATACCGCGGCCGGAGCGCATACGCTCGGTCATACCACGGCCGGTTCCCATACCCTGGGCTCGAGCAAGAATGACCACAAGCATCAAGGTCACGGCACCGGCGGGAATCACTAACACAGACCGCAGCTAACAAAAGAGCCGCACTCTGGTTCTAATCCAGGTGCGGTCTTTTTGTGTACCGATGAGCCTATTCAAGCGAGCCATGCCGGTAGGGTCCTGTGCCTGTTCAAGCGCGCAGGCTAATTTTTCTGTCATTTCGAGCGCACTCGAGAAATCTCCTCACTCAAGAGAGAGAGTTAGAGATGTCTCCACTACGGTCGACATGACAGAAAGAGAACCATCCGGTCGCCCGGGCAACGCCCTTCCTTGTAGCGGCGGTCTGTGACCGTCGCATTCTGTCTTCACCAAGTGATGTATTGCACTGCTCGTGTGCACCGTAAACGTACGAGCAGTTCTTGTAGGGGAAGCTGTTAGCTTCCCATGGGAACCTGGCAGGTTCCCCTACCGAAGAGTCTTTATGTTGCGCGGGAGCGCACCGGGCATTAATCCGACGGTCAGAGACCGCCGCTACAAACAAGAGTTACGAACGCGCGGTGATGCGGGTGCGCAACACGCCGATCCGCTCGATCTCCAGCTCGATCACGTCACCGGGTTTCAACCAGCCGCCGGTATGTTCAGGCGTCAGCTCGAAGATGCAACCAGCGCCAACGGTTCCGCTCCCGATCAGATCTCCCGCAAACAAGTCGGCATCGCGAGAAGCGTGAGCAATCATCTTGGGAAACGAATGGAACAGACTGTTGCTGTGGCCGTGTGACAACTCGCGGCCGTTTAACCGGGCCCGCATGGAAAGATTAATCGTCTGGTTGTCGATTTTGTCGGCGAACTCGTCACGGGTAACCAGCACCGGGCCGACGGCGGTGGCAAAGTCCTTTCCTTTTGCCGGGCCCAAACCGATAGCCATTTCCGCACGCTGGAGGTCGCGAGCGCTGAAATCGTTGATAATCGTGAAGCCGGCGACGCATTTCCAAGCCTGTTCGGGCGACACATTCCGAACCCGGGCGCCGATAACGAGTCCCAGTTGCAGACCGTAATCGAGTTCATTCGAACCGGCCGGGGTGGTAATGGATGTCTGATCTCCTACTAACGAATTCGGGTTAGAAAAGTAGAACGCCGGAATTTCAAACCATGCCTGAACCATATCGAGGCCATGGCGCGAGCGCACCGTTCTGACGTGCTGCTCAAACCCGTAAAAATTTCGAAACGCCGGTGGACGCAATATGGGCGGCATGAATCGCTTCGCAGCAAAGCTCCGGCCTCCGCGGCTTTGAAACAGCCGTCCATGTTCCGGCCAGTCACTGATCTTCCGGGTGAATTCTGAAAACCGCGGCATGAGCATCGGCAGAAAAGAACTCAAAGGTGCAGCCGGGGTAGGCGGCAGGTCGTTAACGCCGAAGAATGAGAGGAATGCATGCAGACCCACCCACTGCCGGGAGTCGACCGCAACCGCGGCGACCGGAGCAGTGCCATTCTCCGGCAAAACACTGGCCAGCCGCATTGCTAGGGGAGAGTCGCCACTTCTGGTTTCATGGCGAAGTGCGCCTGCAATTCGCCACCCGCGGGTATGACCTGGATACCCTCCTTGTGTTCGAACGGTCGCTGGTCATGCCCATCAGTTAGGCCCCAGCATGGTTCCACGCACAGGAACCGTCCGCCATCAGACCAGAGAGTCAGATAAGGCACACCGGTCAGGTCCAGCTCCACTTTTCTGCCGCTCGGCGCGTCGGTATACGTAAATTTACGCTCGGGCACATCGACGAGTTCGACGATGTAAGACCCGGGCAACTGCTCCCGCGCAAACGGCATCGGACCGCCACCGAAGTCAATCTCCTGAGTTTCACCGGAGAGATAATTGTTCGGCGCAAGGTGCCGGCGGTATTTGCCGGCAGGCATGTCGAATTCAAAACTTTCGAACGAGCTTGCCGCGAAGCCCGGATGCAATCCGAACCCGACGTGAGCGGTCAGTTCGGGTTCGTGATTGGTAAACTGAAACGTAACGGTTAGCCGGTCGCGCACTATACGGTAGGTCAACCGAAGGCTGACCTTCAGCGGATAATCCTCCGGCCCGTAATCATCCGGAGAGACCTGGTAAGTGAGCGCACCTTCCTCTCCGTGCACTGGATGCCAGACAACTGTTCGCAGAAAACCGTGCGTGCCGCCGCGGATCTCGTGGCTACGGTAAACCGACTTTCCGTCCTTCAATCGATGCAAATAATAACCCATCACCGTGGCATGATTCCCCCAGCCTCTTGCGGGCGGTGTCAGATCATTGTCGCGGTACAAAAAGCCGACCCACTCGCCGCGATGGTTCTTTCGGGCGAGACTAACGAGTTCTGCACCAAGCCGTGAGATTTCGATCCGAACTCCGTTGAGCTCGTCGGTCAGAATATCGAGCAGCCGATCGCCGCGTTTATCTTCGCGATGCGAAAAACTCATTGCCGCTCATGGGAACAGGCCGCGGCTGGTCTTGGCCTTCAGCACACGCTCAACTCCGATCGCCATGGCGGCAGTACGATGGGAAATCTTGTGCTCTTTCGCTCGCCGAATCACCTGGGTAAACGAATGCTCCAGAATACGAAACAGTTTGTCAGTCACTTCCATTTCGCTCCAAAGAAAACTCTGCAATCCCTGAACCCACTCGAAGTAAGAGACGATAACACCACCGGCATTGCACAGAATGTCCGGAATCAAAAACACCTCATCCCAGCGCTGCTCCAGAATCAAATCGGCCTCCGGTGTGGTCGGGCCATTCGCGCCTTCGGCGAGAATCCGGCACTTCAGCTGCCCGGCATTCTTGTCGGTAATCACACGATCGACCGCGGCCGGCACCAGCACGTCGCACGGCATCAGAAGAAGGTCGTTAGGGTCGATGTGTTCGCCCTCATCGAACGACCGAAGATTACCCTTCTTCCGCACGTGCATTTCAGCGGCTTTGATGTCGATACCCTTCGGATTGTAAATCGCCGCAAATGCGTCGCTGATACCGACGACTTTGACGCCCGTTTTCAGACCGAGCGACAGGGCAGCCACCGAACCGACGTTTCCGAATCCCTGAACGATTGCGGTGCACTTCTCCGGATCGAGCTTGAGCATGTCCATGGCACGCTCAATTAGATAAACAACACCACGCCCGGTTGCTTCGCGGCGGCCTTCGGTTCCGCCAATCGACACCGGTTTGCCGGTGACAATCTCATTCACGGCATACCCCTGGTAAACCGAGTAGGTATCCATGAACCAGGCCATGATCTGCTCATTGGTGCCCATGTCCGGGCCCATGATATCGGTGTGCGGCCCGACAAACGAAATCATCTCCTGCATGTATCGGCGGGAGAGCGCCTCGAGTTCTTTAATAGAAAGCTTCGTTGGATCGCAGGCGATGCCGCCTTTTGCGCCACCATAAGGGAGGTTAGCCAGAGCGCATTTCCAGCTCATCCACATCGCGAGGGCTGCGGTTTCACCCATCGATAGGTTCGGCGCGAAACGGGTGCCGCCCTTGGTCGGGCCTAACGTAAGGTGATGCTGGACCCGGTAACCTTGGAAAGTTCGGGTGCTGCCATCATCCATGTGGACCGGCAGCGTCACGGCAATCGACCGCTTGGGGTACATCAGCCGGTCGCGATCGTTCCGGTCAATATTGAGATAATCAGCGATGACCTGGAACTGGTTGCAGGCCATTCGAAATACGTCGTCGTCGTAAATGTGCATGAGGACCAACAGGAACTTAGAACGTCCCTGTGAAAAACGCCGATGACCTATTTGCCCACGATTTCACCTTCGTCAATCAAATTTGCGGCCGCCCGCAGTGGCCGCGATTTGCTCCACACGATGCTTTAACGTGCTCGGGCCGAACGTTACAGTGGAGCCGATGAAAATTGAAACTCTGGCGGTCCACGCTGGCCATACGATCGATCCCGCGACTGGAGCAGTCGCCACGCCAATTTACCTGTCGACCACGTTCGAGCGGGATGTTGATGGCGCCTATTCCCGAGGTCACATGTACACCCGGAACAGCAATCCGAACCGCCAGATGCTGGAACGTGGCATCGCTGCGATCGAAGGTGGAGCGGCCGCGGCAGCTTTCGGCAGTGGAATGGCAGCCGCGAGTGCCGTTTTCCAGACGCTCAGCCCGCATGACCACGTGTTGGCGCACGTTGACGCTTACTACGGAGTGACGCGCGTTCTTCGGGACATCTTCGAACGGTGGCAGCTGGAGGTGGACTCCATCGACATGACGGATGTTTCTGCCGTTAAGAAGGCGCTGCGGCCTAACACGAAAGTGATTTGGACAGAGACACCTTCCAACCCGTTGCTAAAAATAGTCGATTTGGCGGCGATTGCGGACATCGCGTCAAACGCCGGAGCAATTAGCGTTTGTGACAATACGTGGGGTCCGATTATCCAGCGGCCTCTCGATCTGGGCATCAACATCGTGCTGCATTCGACTACCAAGTATTTTGGCGGTCATTGCGATGTCCTGGGCGGCATCCTTGTCGCTCAAAAGGAAAATGAGTTCTTTGAGCGGGTTCGATCGATTCAATACGGCGCCGGCGCTGTCCCCTCGCCTTTCGATTGCTGGCTAGTTTTGCGCGGGGTACACACCGTTCCGTGGCGCATGCGGGCGCACTGCGAAAATGCGATGAAGATTGCGGAACACCTTTCGAATCACCCGGCGGTGGAACGAGTGCACTATCCCGGATTGCCGATCCATCCCGGACACGACATCGCCCGCAAACAAATGTCGATGTTTGGTGGTATGATGTCGATCGAAGTAAAGGGTGGGCGCGTCGCGGCCATGCGAGTCGCCGCGAATACGAAAATTTTCATTCGCGCGACCAGTCTCGGTGGAGTCGAAAGTTTGATCGAGCACCGCGCATCCGTTGAAGGTCCTGGTACGACGTCACCAGAAAACCTGCTTCGGCTCTCGATCGGACTCGAAAACGCGGATGATCTGATCGAAGACCTCGAGCAAGCGATCATGGCCTAATGGGGACCAGCGCAGACGAAAACTGGCTCGGCTGAAAGCCGATGCCACATCACCGGCGCCTAACGAAGCGCCTCTTTGCCAGGTCGACGACCTCGTGCAGCTCCTCGACCCGCAGAAGAAATGCCACGGCGAAGAAAGCAACCCCTGCGGCCGTGATGACCCCGCCCAAATTCAACGCTTTATGCCAAAGCGGCAGACTGGGGCTGATGAAGGCAAGGCCGAACCAGGAAATTAGCCCGAGGACCGCGCCCGCTACCGCCAGTTTCGCTAGGAGGACAATCATCCGGCCGGTCTCCAGCCGGCCCGAGTAGCGCCACATCATTATATAAAGGAGAAGAAAATTCGTGAGCGCCACGATGCTGGTCGAAAGCGCCAGCCCACGGTGATCGAATTTGAGCCTCACCAGGAAAAACCAGTTCAAAGCCAGATTGGTGATGATTGACAGCATGCTCACCATCATGGGCAGGTAGCGGCGGTCCAGCGCGTAGAACGCCGGGGCCAATACTTTCACTGCCGCATACGCGGCCAGGCCTATCGCGTAGAATTGCAGCGCCGCGGCCGTCTGATCGGTTGAGAACGAGGTGAACCGGCCGTGCTGATAGATGACGGCAATGATTGGCCGCGCCAGAATCATCAGCCCAATCGCAGCTGGTATCGTGAGCAGCATTACCAGCCGGAGCGCATGCGACAAAGCCGACCTGAATCCAGCGGCGTCGCCCATAGCCGCGCTTCGCGAGACCAGCGGCAGGGTCACCGTTCCGACGGCAACACCGAAAATTCCGAGCGGCAATTGCATCAGGCGGAATGCGATGTTCAGCCAGCTCACCGGACCGTCGCCTAACCGGGCGGCGAAGACGCTGTTTACCAAAACGTTCACCTGGACCGCACTCGCTGCGATTACCGCTGGTCCCATCAAAGTGAGGACCGTCCGCACACCGGCATCTCGCCAGCTGAAATCCGGATGATACCGGTAGCCAACTCGCCGCAACGCCGGGAATTGAGCCGCCAATTGCCAGGCTCCGCCAATCAGTGTGCCGATTGACAGGCCGATTAGAGAGCGGGCGCCGAAGTGCGGATCGATCCACCAACCAAGCGTGACGCCGCCAATGATGGAGCCGAGATTGAAATAGGTGGACGCCATGGCCGGGGCGCCAAACACGTGCTTCGCGTTCAGCACTCCCATAACCAGCGCGGCCAAAGATACCAGCAGGATAAACGGCCACATGATCTGCGTTAGCAGAACCGTTAGGGCGGTTTTGTCAGGAGACCAGCTCCACCAGGTCATTAGTCCGATCAGCTGAGGCGCGAACGCGATTCCGAGAAGCGTTACCGCACTTATGAAAACCGCGGTCAGGGTTGCCACCTTGTTAGCCAGTCGCCAGGCCGACTCGTCTCCTTCGGTGGCGATTTTCTTGGAGAAAGTCGTTATGAACGCTGTGGACAACGCGCCTTCAGCAAACAAATCACGCAACAGGTTCGGCACCCGAAAGGCCATCAGGAACGCGTCAAGATTTCGGCCGGCGCCGAAAAGACCCGCAAAGACCTGTTCCCGGATCAGACCCAACAGCCGCGAACACATCACCGCGATCGCGACAATACCCGTCGCTCGTGTGCTTACCCGCTGCTCCTTGGACTCGGCCATTGGCGAAGAAGCAACAGTGGGAGACGGGTCGGGGAAAGGAGAAAATGCAGAATGTTCACGAGCACGGACGCGCCAGTGTCGATTTGCGCGCGCTTTCTGCGCTATTGCTTCGCCGGAGCCGACAGAAACTGTTGATAGGTAAATGACGCCACAATGGCGATGATCGCCACGCTGATGAATGCGGCGATCCGATAGAGCTGGCTGAGATTATCGAGATCGTGAAAGAACAGTTTGACTAGCGCCAGGCATAAAAGCGCGACCGCGCCGAACCGAAGCGGGCGGATCTGTTTGATCATGCCGATCAACAGCATGCCGAAGGCGAACAGCGACCAGCTGATGGTGTAAGTCATGTCTCGGGCAAAGTTTCCGGCGAACGAGAAGGTCAGGGTGGGCCCAATCGAAAAGTAATCGGCAATCTCGATGTTCAGAAGCAGGAACAGAACAAGCCCGCTTAGCCCGTACAAAAGAGCCGGGCCATGCTTCTCGTAGAGACGTTCCTTGGGAGAGCCAAACCAGTAACCACCGGCGAACAGGCAAAGCGCAACCGCACCGTATACATACAAATACCAGTTCAGAATCGGCGTGGGAGTACGCGGATGATAATGGAGCACAGCTGGATTAAGGGCGAGGCGCACGAATGCGGCGGAAAACACGATCAAGGCAATGGCGCGCAAGCGGCGGTTAGGCAGCGCCTGATAGAGCAGGATCAACCCGACGCCTTCCAGCGCCCAGCCGATGGTGATCCATTCACGGTCTAACTGCACCGGAAACATAAGACTAACGAAGGCGATCAGAGCTGCTCCCTGACTGGCCAGACGCGAGTCGCCAGAAGTGAGCTTCAGCCGCTCTTTCGAAATGAGATAGCGAATCCCGGCCGCCGCTGGTAGGGCAAAGGTCAGCGGAATCACCCACCACCAGCGGTGCGGTATAACCGGATTCCCGGGAGACAATCCCGCCGGCACCGTAAGATAATAGTAAACGAAGCCAAACTGCGGAAGACCTGCCACCGCACTAATCAGCCACGGCCACTTTTGATGCGGACCGCTGAGGTATGGCGTGGCCACAAATACCAGGAAGATCACGGCGTGCCACGTTGCCACGGCAGCCATATGCGAGGTTATGACTAACGACGCATCGTTGAGTCCGCCGTTATTGCCGAAAGCGCAGAACCATCGCCACTCCGCCAATACCCCCAATACCAGCGCGGACAGAGCAACAATCAATGCGGCCTTCGACTGCACTTTGCCTCTTGAATGAAACGCGGCCAGCGCAACCAAACCCGCTGAGCCCAGCAGCAAAGTAAACAAACCGAAATCCCATGCAGTCAGGCTGCTCAATGGGTCCACGATCGCCCCAATCAGTGGAGCGCTCCCTGCGATGGCACCGGCCAGGAGGCTCCAGTTGTGGCTCCGCCCGGTTTGAACGAGCGCGACCGCGATCAGCAGAAACAAAAACTGGAAGACGAAAAATACAACGCGAGCGACTTCAGCGTCAGTGGTCCCGAAGCAATCGGCCGCCCAGGCGAATTCTATCGCCACTGTGCATGCGGCAGCTGCGGCGATGAAGTAATGCCAGCGTTTAACCACGCTGACCGCAGCGACCGCGCAGTTCACGACGCCGAGGTAACCGAACAGACCAGCTGTGCTTTGATAGCGGTTTCGGAATAGCAGCGGGGTCAAAAAGCCGCCGATCACGGCCAGCCATAAAATTCCGGGGGCGTCCGTCCGCGCACCGAGGCCGAGCGCCAACGCGGTAATCCCCCACATCAGCACTGACGCAAACGTCAGCGAGACCAAACCATAAAACGAATGAGCCGCGTAGATGTCGGCATACAAAATCAAAAGCCCCGTCGCAATGAGGCTTTGGGATGGAATGCGGTACTTGCGCAGCACCGGGAGCAATCCGATCCCGATCAATGTTAGGCCGACGAGCGCGCTGACAGCAATGCGAATGCGAGGGCTGATCAGGTTGTTTTCGAACGCGTATTTAACGAAAAAAACGACACCGAGAAAAAACGCCAATCCGCCGATCCAGGCGAACATGCGGACTCCAACAAACGATTCCCAGTTAACCGCTGGATGCTGATGTGCCGTTTCAATCACTGGCAACGGGGTTGAAGCAATCGACCTTGGTGACGGCTGGTTCACAAATTGAGGCAGAGGTGGCGGCACAGAAGGCGATGGTTTAGCAACAACGGGTTGAGCATCGCCACTCCCGCTTCGCCGGAGTGCCGCCTCGAGACTTTCGATCCGCGCTCGCAAGGTGCCGATCTGGGCGATCGCCATGATCGCGACACCGAGTCCAGCGCAGGCGAGAAACGCGAGAAGGATCATACCCGGTCTGTATCAGCAGTGTTCACTCAGTAAAATCTCGACTGCTTGCAGGATTCGCTCCTCACAAACCCGTTGGACAATCGATAAACTCGAACGGCAGCCGAAACTTCTTTGCCAGGTATGTCGCCAGCGCTTTGACTCCAAAGGTTTCGGTGGCGTAATGTCCACCGAGCCACAGGTTCATTCCGAGCTCTTGAGCAGCGACAGCCGCCCAATGAGGCGCTTCACCGGTGATGAAAGTGTCGATCCCCTCAGCCGCTACTCGATAGATTTCTGATCCGCCGGCGCCGGTAACGATACCAATCATGCGTGGACGCTCCGGACCGAAATTGAAGGCCAGCACTTCGTCGCCTAACACTTTCTGAAGCCGCGCGAACAAAGTGTTGTCGGTCTTATCAACCGATCCTTTCACGCCCACCAATTGCCCTTTCTCGGCGAGGAATGGCGTAGCGCGCCGGAGCCTTACGGCTGCTGCCAATAACGTGTTGTTGCCTAACTTTGGATGAACATCCAACGGCAGATGGGCGCTATACAGTGCAACGTCGTGTTGCAGGGCCAGCCGCAATTGCCGGCTCAAGATTCCGGTGACCGGCTGAAGGCCCTGCCAGTACAACCCGTGGTGCACGATCAAAAAGTCTACATTCCGTTCACTGGCCATTTGCAGCGTCTGGGTGGACGCGTCAACGGCCGCGCCAATCTTCGTGACCTTGCCGGAATTCTCGATCTGCAATCCATTCAGAGCATTGTCCCAATCCGCGATTTCGCTGATCCGCAATGTCGCGTCGCACTGGGCCACAACCTTTTGAAGCAAAGCCATCGCCGGCAAAGCTAAGGAGTCTCAGCCGGTGAAGGCAAGATTGAAGCAAAGCGCTGTTTAATGCTGGTCAAATGGCCGAACTTAATCTCACCCGTGTCATCCTGAGCACCTTCACTGTGAAATCCCTCAAGTGAGTTGCGCACCACGTTGGGGTAAGGATTTCAGCTCGTCCGACAGGCGTAAACCTTTACTGGTTCGCTAACTCCGCGCACTTGCTGCGGCGGCAAAGATTCGAGCGGAAAATCGATGCTTAACGAGGCTTGCACGGCTGCGGTTAGTAGCAATGGCCGGCCGACAGTTTTGGTCAGGCTCTCGATTCGTGACGCAACATTGACGGTGTCGCCGATCGCGGTGAACTCGAGCCGCTCGGGCGAACCGATGCTGCCAACGATGGCGGGCCCGGTATGCAAACCGATCCCGATCCGGATCGAAGCTCGACCTTGTTTTTCCCACGACTCGTTTAACGAAGCGAGCGCACGCAAAATATTGATGCCGGCCGTCACCGCAGCGTCGGCGTGCTGCGTGTCGGGATCGCCGGCGCCGAACAGGGCCATGAAACCATCACCAAGGTATTTGTTCACCATTCCACCGTGTTCTTCGACGACGCGAACGGTGGCTCCGAAGAAGTCGTTTAGCATTTCCACCACGTCTGCCGGATTCATCGCTGCGGCCTGAGCAGTAGACGATCTGATATCGACGAACATGACCGTGATCTGCTCCTCCACCCCGCTCAGGCCGGGATCGCGTTTCAAGATTTGTTCGGCAGCGCGCTGGCCCACATGCAGCCCAAAAGTTTGCCGCAATTTTTCCTTCTCTTTAAGGCCACGGATCATGTTGTTGAATTCGCCTAACAACAGTCCAAACTCGTCCGGGCGCGAAACCGGAACCGAGATGTCGAGTTTTCCACGGGACACCGACTCTGCGGCGGTCCTGAGCTGGTCAATTGGCCGAGCAACGAGTCCGCTAATCATCACCGCTGTGCACAGTCCGAAAGCAATCCCAATCGTCCCGACGAATACCGCAAACCAGGCGGAACTGACGCCGGGGGTTTGGGGCGCAAACGCTAAAAGCAGCAGGGAACCGATCGGGCAAAGCGAAGCCGATATGGCCCACAGAATGCCACGGCCCCGAAGGGAAAGCGTCACTACGTCGGGAACGAGGTCCGCTCGTACCCCGCTGAAGAACACCGGAAACAATCCCCAGTGACTGGCTATTTCGACCAGGAAAATTGTGTGAGTTACCGAGATGAATCCAGAGATACAAAACGAGATCGGCAGATGCCAAAGCAACTGAGTGGGAAGACTGCCATGCACCTGGAGAAGCGAGAAAAGAAACACCGGGATGCACAGGAACCAGGCCAGTCCGGAAATCGCGGCGGCGTACCACGGCAAATGAATGAGTCGACGGCGCAGAACGGCCAGGCTTTCTGGCTCAATTGTTCCCCCACGCCGTAGCAGATGAAAGGGTTTCGAGAAGTAATGGACGCGCTTCAGCCACAACCAAATACCGACCGGAAATACAATAACGTTGTAAACCACGATGGTGGCCAGGAAGCGGCCGGTTAGGCCGATGGGAGTGAGCATCGGCTGGATAATCACCGCGTTGTACCAGATGTTGAATGCGCTACCGAGTATCTGCGGCACTAAGGGTGCCAGCGCGGTCAGCACCAGGGCGAGACGTTTACTGGTCCCGTTCACGATGGCGGAAGCGTCCATGGCCGAAAATAATCCATCAGAATCAGCCGCCCGGGCAAACGCTGTTCCTTGTGCTCGCGCATAACGAATTCGAAATCGGTTAGGGATCCAAACTTGAAACCGCGATCGAGCGGCTCGAAAAAGTCATCCTGATGACTGGGCAGAACAAATCGCGGCCGTAGCCGCCTCACCGCTGCGGCAAACCGTTGCCGGGAGTCCGTCAAAGCCACTCCCAGAATGGCCAGATCTACTGGACCAGTGTTTATCGACGGGAGCGCCTCCGGAGTGCCGCCGGAATCGATGAAAATCCGGTGGCCTTCAATTGTGATCAAATAGCTGAGCGGCTCGCCACAGACCCAGTCGCTGGCTCGCACGGGCGGACCGGACTTTCTCAGCGCCCCGTTGAATGGCACGCCGGCCAGAGGCAACCGATCGTGAGCTGCGGGCAGAACGGCAATTCGCCACCGACCGATCGAGAGGACGTCACCCGGTTTAACAGGCGCGCATTTCGCGCGATCGCCGCCCGCGCGATTAGCCAGCGCAACGGCTGTGGTCGAACCGACGAGCTTCGCCCCGGTCTCTCGCATCAACACTGGCGCATCGAGGAGATGATCGAAATGTGCGTGCGTGACGAGGATAGCGTCGACGTCGCGATTGAGCCGCGACATGCCCCGTTCAATTCGAGACTTGTCAGGTTGAATCGGCAATCTAAACCCGATGCGAGCAAGGCTGATTCGGGAGAAATAAGGATCAATCAGGATTGAATGCCCTGAGTTCTCCAGCTGATAACCATTGGTCCCTAGATAAGTCACTCGAACGGCTGAGTATGAACTGCGTTGGTGCGGCGGATCCGCGACAATTAAATCAGAGTACCGCGAAAGGCTGCACGCCGCCGGCTGCACAGCTATCAGGGCGAACAAGAATGCTCGGATCATCGCTCCAACGTTTTCTTTACGCTCATGGCGGCAAAAAACACGATTCTTTTGCGAGCCGCCAGCCGATTGAACTTCCAAAACCTTGTCGGCGCCGCCCGTCTAACGGAGAGGACGAGCTTGTCTCGTCCCACTTTTCTCTGCCCGGCAGCGCAAACCCCCGGCAGCTCCCAAGTAGTGGGACGAGACAAGCTCGTCGCTCCGGTTATAGGCAAGGCGGAGTATGACATCGGGATGGTCGAAGACATTTGCGCCGGTGTAACCAGAGCTTGACGAAATTCCCGCCAGTTGGGACGTTGGTCGACGATATCGTTTGGTAATGGAATACACTGACGCACCAACGACTGAGACAACGGCCTTCCAAAGCGACAAGATGGCCTGCCCCTACTGCGGGCACCTGCTGCCCAAGGATGCGGAGAGCTGCGATCAATGCGATTGGACACGCTCGGCTACCGAAACCGCCGAAGGCAAGGCCAGCGACGCCGTGGCGGTGGTGCTCAGCGTCATTCCGGGGTTGGGTCACATTTACAAGGGACACAAAGTGATGGGCGCGCTGATCATGTTTGTCGGCACCCCCATGGCGATCGGTATCGCGGCGTTAACCTTTACGTTTACGGCCGGCTTCGGTGGGCTGCTCCTGCCGCTATGGTGGTTAGGCGTGATGTTCCACGTTTATGCGATCGAGGACCGCGTTGTTCCGACCGAGGACCCTGGGGAACAGTACTGACCAAGCGGCTTTGCCGCTGCAGCGTGAATCGCTGCATCGTTAGACCGTTGAATCGGCGGCATCCCGAACATCGCTGAGGTCGATCGAGACCTTCCTCGGGCCGTAGCCTTGGGCGAAGGAGGCCCGGCTCGATCCTAACAATTATCGCGAAGCCACCCCCTTGACCGGCTTGTTGCAGCGGCGGTCTATGATCGCCGAAAACCTGGCTCGGCAGAGTCTCGCCCCACCACCACTGGATCGCCCGTCACAGATCGCCGCTACAGTTGCTTCACCGCGGCGTGGATTTCTTCGAGAATCTCACGCAAGCCGTAACGGAAGTTCCACTCGGGATAATGCTGCTGAAATTTTCGAACATCACTGATCCACCAAATGTGATCGCCGATCCGGTTCGTTTCTTCGTAAGTCCACGTTAGCCGGCATCCGCTGATTTCCTCGCACAGATCAATCGCTTCCAACATGGAGCAGTTGCTGTGACGGCTGCCGCCAATGTTGTAAACCTCGGCGGAGCGCGGCGAACGCGCATACTGAACGAATGCCTCTACCAGATCATAGCTGTGGATGTTATCGCGAACCTGCTTGCCTTTGTAACCGAACACTCGATAGGGCCGGCCGGTAACGGTGCAGATCATCAAGTAAGATAGAAAACCGTGGAGTTCCGTTCCGGCATGCGCCGGACCGGTTAGGCAGCCGCCCCGGAATGACACCGTCGGCATATCGAAGTAGCGACCATACTCCTGGACCAACAGATCAGCCGCCGCCTTGGACGCGCCAAACAGCGAGTGCTTGGTGAAGTCGATACTCATTGATTCCGAAATTCCAGGCTGGAACTCATGTCCCGCCTGGATCTCCCATCGTTTGTCCAGTTCCTGAAGCGGCAAACGATTCGGCGTGTCTCCGTAAACCTTATTTGTGGAGGTAAAAATGAACGGGCTTTCCGGGCAAAACTGTCTGGTGGCTTCGAGCAGGTTCAGCGTTCCGTTTGCGTTAACGGCGAAGTCTTTCTGTGGATCGCGGGCGGCCCAATCATGCGAAGGTTGGGCCGCAGTATGAATGACTGCGGCAATGCCCCGGCGATTTTGTTTGAACAAATCGTTCAACCGGGCGGCATCACGGATATCGATGGAGTGATGCTCGTAACCCGAAACATTCTTGAGGAGATAATCGCGTGTTTTCTGGGTGGAAGCTTCGGCACCAAAGAATTCCGCCCGCATGTCATTATCGATCCCGATAACCCGCAGGCCGTCGTGAGCGAAACGTTTGACCGTTTCCGACCCAATCAATCCGGCTGAGCCGGTGACGATTACTGAGCGCATAACAGACTAGCCCAGCGGAGAAGCAAAGCTCACGCCGCCTCGCCCAGAATCCAGACCAACCGGCCGGCGGTGGGATTCACCCGCGCCGCCGGATATTGTGGATCGCCCTTGATCACGCGCTCGACCAGCTCCGGATTTTTGGCAGCATTGACGAGGAAGCAGATGCAGCGCGACGCATTGATTAGTGGATAAGTCATCGTTAGGCGCCAGGCATCGAGCTTCGGAACAAAATTTGCCACAACCTTTCGGTCTACTTCGTCGACAGCTGCCGTTCCAGGAAAGAGCGAGGCGGTATGACCGTCGTCGCCCATCCCCAACAGCATCAGGTCATGACGGTAAATATTCTCACGTCTTTGCTGCGCCGCGGTCTCTAACTGCGTTTCGTATTCAGCCGCGGCCGGCTTCGGATCCATCTCGCCGCGCATCCGCAGGACTGAACCGTTTGGAATTTTGGCCGGTTCCAAAAGACACTCGCAGGCCATTCGATAGTTGCTGTCGGGATGATCGGGCGGAACGCAGCGTTCATCACCAAACGTGATCTGGAACCGATCCGGCGGAATATCGCGTCCAAGCCATGCCCACTCCTGATAAACGGGGCGAGGAGTGTTGCCCCCAGACAATGCCACTTTGAATTCACCCCGTTCTGCTATTGACGCTCGGGCCAGGCCGACGATGAACTCCGCGGCATCGTCAACGAACCTTTTGGTACGGATAACTTCGGCGCTCATAATCCGGTTAGGCGCCGCTTCATTTTTGTCCGTGCAATTGGGGCGATGAAGCGGCTATTGACTCCTCGAAACCTCGAACGGCGATTACTCACACTGCGCAATGGGTCTGGCCGCGTTTCTTCAGATACTGCTGGTGATATTCCTCGGCTCGCCAAAACTTTGTTGCCGGCTCAATGACGGTGACGATTGGTCGCGGAAAACGGCCGCTGTTCTGGAGCCGCTCCTTTGCCGCCTCCGCCGCGGCCTTCTGTTCCGGCGAATGATAGAAAATGGCTGAGCGATACTGGGTTCCCACATCGGGCCCTTGGCGGTTCAACGTGGTCGGGTTGTGATTCGACCAGAAGACCTCCAGCAATTGCTCGTAGGAAATTTCAGCGGGATTGAAATCCACGTCCACTACCTCGGCGTGACCCGTTCTATCGGTGCAGACATCCTCATAACTCGGATTATCCTTCGTTCCGCCGGCATAACCCACAGCGGTGCCAAGGACACCCTTGAGATTGCGAAATGTTTCCTCAACGCCCCAGAAGCAGCCGGCGCCAAATGTGGCTTTCTGTGTTTCCATCCGAAACGATGGAACCGATGGCCGAATCGCGCAACCGAGCGGACGTCACGGCCACTGACGAGAGCGCGCCGCACCAACGAAACCAACTCCGATTCAGGGCCAGGGTTTCGGAGAGATCGTCCACGTTTTTGGGTCTGCACAGGCAAAGGGTTTTTCGCCTGTTCGGGCTTGCATCCGACCGGATTTAGGCAACATCTACGCCTCAATGCAGGCATCCACCACCCTCGAGCAAAGCCATGCACCCGTGGTGATTCGGACTGCTAACCGCCTGGCAGAGATGCTTTCCCGTCGCGGTATTCGCCGGACGTTTCCGACTGCGGCCGAGTTGATCGACCTCGCGCGTCGCCGGACCAGACTGGACGATTTCGGTCCTGGGGATTTTTTCGAACCGCTCTCGCGCTTGCTCGAATCGTGCCAGCGGGAAGCTCGTCTGAACTTTATCGGAATGATTGCGCTGCGTTCCGATCTGGTCCGCATGTTATCGAACCGGCTTCTGCTCGAGAGAGATCGACACTTCCATCCGAGCATCCGAAGTGAACGGATTTGCCAGCCATTGTTCATTGTCGGCCTGCCGCGAAGCGGCACTACCCTGCTGCATACGCTTCTCGCGGTGGATCAGGCCCACCGCGCGCCTCTGGTGTGGGAAGTGATGTTTCCGTCCCCGCCAACACCCCACCGAATGGAGCGCCGGATCCGGGATACCCGCCGCAGCATGGAATATTTGCACTGGCTCGCTCCGACTTTTCGGCAAGTGCACGCACTCGGAGCCGAACTGCCGCAGGAATGCATCGGACTAACCAGTCCGAGCATGTTGAGTGATCAATTCGATACCATGTACCGGGTGCCGTCCTATCGCGCCTGGTTTCTGAAGCAGGACCTGTTGCCGGCGTACGAATTTCATCACCGTTTCCTCCAACACTTACAGGCCCGTCGTTCGGCCCCTCGCTGGGTGCTAAAAGCACCCGCGCATATGTTTGCGCTGCCGGCCCTTCTAACGATGTATCCCGATGCTTTGTTCGTTCAGGTTCATCGCGAGCCCTTGAAGGCGGTTGCCTCGGTCTCCAGTCTGATCGCCATTTTGCGCGGTGTCTTCAGCGATCATGTCGATCCGGCTGAGGTTGGCCGCGACGCATTGCAGTACTGGTCGGAAACCATGACGACCTTCCTCCAGCAGCGAGATGAATTACCGGCCCAGCGATTCTGCGACGTCAACTACTTAAGCATCCGACGCGATCCCATCGCGGTGGCTCGTCAGGTTTACGATTACTTCCAATGGGAACTCACGCCCGAGACCGAGCGCAAGATGCAATTGGTGCTTGCAAATCAGCCTCTCGAAGAACGCGGCTTCCATCGATACGAGCCGAATCAATTTGGCTTGTCTCCCTCTGAAGTGGCAGCCGCATTCAACGCCTATACTGAGCGGTTCGGTCTCACCACTGCGGCGGCTGCTTCGGAACCGGTAGTGCGGCGTGCCGCGGCCGCCGGCTGATCTTATCGCAAAGCGGTTACGCGACGTTCAGTTGGGGAGTCGGGCGAGATTTCCTTGATTTCTTCCACATAAAACAGCTCGCATGCGCCGTTGCCGCGATCGGTCCGACTGAGAGAGCTCGTCCACTTTGGAACACCGGGACCGGTCGCCTCTACCAGATCGCCGATCAGGTGCACCAGCGTCCCAGATCGAATCGACCTGCACTTCGACGCAATCTCTGGTGTGGCCGGAATGATGTGCATGTTGCTGCTATGTGAAACGATGTCGTCTACTGGAATCGGCGGCGGAAGCCGGTACTCATACCAGTAACAGCGCATGCTCTGGCTGATGTTCAACTGATCGAGTACCCGTTCGTCACTCATCACTCCCCAGCCAAGCGCAAGGTCCACCGGCACCAGTGCTGCCCCTGGATCGTAGCGATAGTTCCGCCGATGCAATACCCGCGCATCCAGCGAAAAAACGGCCAGCGGTTTGAGAACGAATTTCCCGTAGGAGATGGAGTTAACGTCGCTCGGCAGCAAGATCTGAGATGGCTCCGATTCAACGAGTACGCCGGGCGGATAGTGAATGGGCCGATGGAGGTAGCAATAGCCCGTCATGGTCAGGAGCAGAAGGCCAATGCCGGCGAAGAACTTCACGCATCCTGTTCAGCACTTTTGATGCAAACAACACCGCCACGGCTGCTTGTGGGAGCAGAGATCTCAGTGCAATCTCGACCCGCGCTGATGAAATTCGAAACCTGCCGATCTATTCCCGCTGAGCACCTGAGCCTTCCAGGCCATTTTCCAGGTGCGCCGATCGTTCCTGCCGTGGTCGTGCTGGATGAAATCGGGGCGGCGATAGCGGAATGGCAGCCCGAAGTAGAAATCACCGGCATCGCGATGGCGAAGTTCCTTGCGCCCCTCCGGCCTGGCGAAACTTTCGCGATTGAATTGGAGGCGCAGACAGAGGCCGCTGGGCACGTAGATGTTACGTGTCGAATGGACGATCGGATCCTAGTTCAAGGTCGACTTCTAATCCGGCGGCGCCCAAGCTGAACCTTGTGCAAGCTGTATCAGGCGACGCCGCGGCGTTGGATATCTCGCGCGGTGGTGACCCGGGCCTCGGCCGATGGTTGAACGGGTTTCCGCCGGAAATATTCGGCGACCGGCTGTACCAGAGCATCGAGCTGATGGAGCGCTACAGTATCGCCTTGTCGGCGCGTGTGCTGGATGAGCTCGGCATTCGCGAGCAACTCGGCGAATGGCATACCAGCCAGCAACTCTGTGCTCACCTATCATTTCAACCCCGGTTTGCGGCCGCGTTAAGCTGGCTGTTAGAACGAGTGCTGGGGTCCGATTCAATCGAAGTGAAGCGGGACGGCGAAAATCCGATGTATCGCGCGCGCGGCACGGGTTGCAAAATCGACCTGGCCGAATTGCGTTCGATCGCCCTCCAGATTGACTCCGGCAATGCAGCGACGCTTGACTTGTTAGACCATGCTGCGGCGAATTACGCCACCATTGCGCGCGGCGAAGATACGGCAGAGGGGTGCATGTTTGGGCCAAACGGAATCGCGCTGTGGTTGACCTACTTTCATAACAAGAATCTCACTTACTCCGTCAACAACTGGGTCGGCGCGGTGGTGGCGGCTGAGCGGCTCGCTTCCAGGCCCAGGATTCGAATTCTGGAGGTCGGCGCCGGCGCGGGAAGTGCCAGCACCACGTTGTTGGAATGGTTCGACCGCCAGGATCTGCTGCCGCGGATCGAACATTATGTTGCCACCGAGCCGAACGCTTTTTTTCGCCGCCGCGCTCAGCGTGAAGTGACCGCTCGTTACCCGACTGTTCCGCTGACGTGGAGCAGCCTCAACGTGAATGATCCCTGGTCAGCTCAGATCGCTGACCGCGGTGACTTCGACCTCGTCTACGCCGTTAACGTTTTGCATGTTTCGAAGAATCTCCTTTTCAGTCTTAAGGAGGCCGCCTCCGCACTGGCCCCAAACGGGTGGCTCGTACTCGGAGAATGCATTCGGCCGCACGACAATCAGCCGATTTATCCGGAGCTGATGTTCCAGAATCTCGACAGCTTCACCGATGTGCTCGTCGATCCCGAGATCCGGCCGCGGGCGGGGTTTTTAACGGCCGAGCAGTGGCGCCGCGCGTTTGGCCGCGCCGGTCTCGGTCACGTCGAAGTAGCGCCTGATATCGACAGCATTCAAACGATCTACTCGCACTTTTTTACGGCAGCTATTTGCGGACAACAATCCGGCGCTAATGACTCCACCGACGGCCGAGGCTAAGCCCTTGCACGCCGAAAGGTGGGCCGCGCTTCCCGAGCGCGGTACCCCTGCCCTGCTGCGATTGTGCGGCTGGATCGCGATTCATCTCGGACGATCGGTGTCGCGGCTCCTGCTCTACCCGATAACGCTGTACTTTGTGATTACCGGACGCAAGGCGCGGGCGGCATCGCGTGAGTATCTGTCGCGGCTGACCGAACGACGGTCGCGGTTGTCTGGTGTGTTCCGGCATTTCTACTGTTTCGCGGCGACGATCCTTGATCGCGTTTATCTGCTGAAAGGCGAATTCGCGCAGTTCGATGTCCAGGTCCATCAGCGAGAGATACTTCATCGCCAGATCGAGAGCGGCCGTGGCTGCATCCTGTTAGGCTCGCACATTGGCAGCTTCGAAGTGTTGCGCGCGATTGGAGTTACTCAGCAGGAGTTCCCGCTCAAGGTGTTGATGGACATCGAGCATAACGAGCAAATCACGGTGTTTCTCGATTCGTTGAACCAACAGATCGCGAGCACGGTGATTGTGCCGGATCGACCCGACACCCTGTTACGAGTGAAGGAGAGCCTTGATTCCGGCTACGTGATCGGCATTTTGGGCGACCGCCCAATTAGCGACGGCAAAACGACGCAATGCAACTTCCTCGGCCGGAGCGCAACATTCCCCGCCGGACCGACTCTGCTGGCGGCCATGATGCACTGTCCGGTCATTTTATTTTTTGGCATTTATCGGGGAAGCAACCGTTACGACATCTATTTTGAGCATTTCGCGGATGAGATTTCCCTCAATCGGGAGCGACGTGCAGAAGAGCTTCAGACTTGGGTGCAGCGGTATGTTCAGCGACTGGAGCATTACGCCCTACTTGCTCCCTACAACTGGTTCAACTTTTATCCGTTCTGGGACTAATGAATGTCGATGTCCGAGTGAACCAGAATCTTATCAAGGTCGATAAACAGCAGATCCGGGCCTTGATCCCTCACTCGGGAACGATGTGTTTGCTCGATGGCGTGCTGGATTGGGATGATGAAACGATCGACTGCATCAGCGAAACACATCGTCACGCGGCCAATCCGCTGCGGCGCAATGGTCGTTTATCCTCGGTGCACGCGCTTGAATATGGCGCGCAAGCGGCAGCCGTTCACGGCGGATTGCGTGCCCAGGCTGCGGGGGCCGTGGCACCGCCGGGGTTTTTGGCGGCCATTCGCGATGCGACATTCAACATTCCATATCTGGATGATGTGGAGGCGGCACTCCACGTTCGGTCGCGGCGGCTCTACGGCGAAGGCGTGAACACGGTTTACGAGTGTGAGGTTAGGGCGGACGGTAAGGTTCTGGTCAGCGGCCGGGTCACGATCATGCTGCGGACATAGGGTAAACGTCTCGTTTTGACGGTCTCGTATGATCTTAGCCTACACCTGTCCGTCACGCTTTGGTTAGTCCCGGATCGTCCGTCTCCGTCATTTCGACCGAAGTGGAGAAATCTCTCTTACTCTCGCTCCTGCTTCCTGCGCGTGGAGTCCCTACCTACCACGGAGTGCACCTGACGGAGCTATGTCATCCCGAACGAGTCGAGGGACCTCACACATGCGGAACACGTCACCCAAGTAGGAGAGGTCCTTGGTTCTTCGGCTCCGCTGCACTGCGCTCAGAATGACAGTTGAATGATTTCACAATGAAAGTGCTCAGGATGACAACGTTGGTCGAATTGCCGCGCTTCAAGGCGGTTGGACAAACGCGCTGTTTCAGCGGCGTCTCCCGCCGCTTACATCACAATCCCACCGTCCACACAAAGCGTCTGGCCGGTGATGTAACCAGCTTCGGCAGACGCTATAAACGCGACTGCTGCCGCTATCTCGTCAGGCGTTCCGACCCGTTTCAGCGGAATCTTATCCTGGATGCCCTTCTGAATCTCTTCGCTCAAGGCGCTCGTCATGTCGGTTGATATGTAGCCCGGAGCGATCGCGTTCACGGTGATGCCACGGCTAGCCAGTTCCCGTGCCAGGGACTTCGTTAGGCCGATCAGGCCGGCTTTGCTGGCAGCGTAATTTGTCTGGCCGGCATTACCCATTAATCCGATTACCGAACTGATGTTGATAATGCGGCCGCTGCGTTGCTTGATCATCGCGCGGATCACGCTCTGGGTGAAACTGAATGCGCCTCGCAGGTTTGTATTAATGACTGTTTCCCAATCTTCGATTGCCATTCTCATGGCCAGCCCATCGCGAGTCACACCGGCGTTGTTAACCAGAATGTCGACGCGGCCAAAATCCTCCAAAACTTTGGCGCCGATTTTCTCAACGGCTTCATGATCGCTAACGTCGACGGCATAGGCCCTGGCCGTATCCCCTTGCGCGGTATTGATCTCGTCGGCAGTGCGTTTGGCATTTTCCTCCGATCGACTAACGGAAGCAACGCGGGCACCTTCGTTCGCGAGTCGCACCGCGATGGCGTGGCCAATTCCCCGGCCGGCGCCGGTAACTAGTGCAACCTGATCGGTAAATCTCATCGCGGTATTTTCGTCCACCTTTTCTTATGCGCGCTCTCCAGCGCCGCGTCCAGCACCTGTTGCGTTCGCAACCCGTCGGCAAAATCCGGTTGGACGTTTCGGCCCTTCGCCACGCCCACGACGAAATCCGCAACGGTGTGCACAAATGTGTGCTCGTAGCCGATGGCATGACCGGGCGGCCACCATTGCTTCATGTACGGATGAGACGGATCGGTAACCATGATGTCGCGAAAGCCCTGTCGACCGGCGCCATCGGCCGCGTTGTACCAGCGAAGATGATTCATGTTCTCGAGATCAAAGAAGAGAGATCCGCCACTGCCGTTGATCTCCAAGGTGATGCTGTTTTTCCGGCCGGGCGCGAAGCGCGTTGCTTCGAGACTAAACAGCCCGCCATCGCGGAACCGGCCGATTGCAGTGACCGCATCATCAACCGTCACCCGCCCCATGCGCCCACGCCGCTGCTCCGGTCCGGCCGATCGAGCTGACAAGGGTCGTTTTCTGATAAACGTCTCCGTCGTCGCACAAATCGTTTCCAGCTCGCCGACCAGATGACGCGCAAGATCGGCAATATGGGAAAAGATATCGCCGAGAGCACCGCTGCCGGCAGCAGCGGATTGAAGGCGCCATACCAAGGGAAAATTCGGATCCACGATCCAATCCTGGGCATAACGAGCGCGGCAATGGAAAATGCGTTGGCCAATTTCGCCCCGATCAATCATTTGTTTGGCCAGGGCGATCGCCGGAATGCGACGATAATTGTGACACACCATGTTAGGCACGCCCGCTCGAGCAACGGCACGCACCATTTGTTGTGCTTCGGCCGTGTTACGGGCCAGCGGCTTCTCGCACAAAACCGCCTTGCCGGCTTTGGCCGCGGCAATTGCAAGTTTGGGATGGCTGTCGTTAGGTGTGCAGATATCGATGATATCGATCTGCGGATCATCGATTACCCGGCGCCAATCGGTCTCGCTGTTTTCCCATCCGAACTGTTTGGCGGCGAGTTGCAGAGCTCGCTTATCCCGACCGCAGATCGTTTTCAGACGCACGTGGGCGGGTAATTCAAAAAAACGGGAGGCTTGCCGCCACGCGTTCGAGTGGGCTTTGCCCATAAACTTATAGCCGATCAGACCGACATTCAGGGTGCGTTGCCGCGGCATGCGGCACTTTAGCGCGCTCTGTCGTCGGGAGGAAAGCGCGATCAGATATGTCTAAGGAACATTGGAAAGCAGGATTCGAGGAAACCAGAAATGGAATTGAGAAGACGGTGCTCGGGAATCTGCAACGAATTTCTCGACGCAACCAAGAGGGCGCGATTCAGCCCAAGCTCGTCGCGGTAGGCCGATCGTCGCTATGTCATCCCGAGCTTTTCGAGGGACCTCACCGACGCAGCGTAGGTCACGGAAATAGGAGGGGTCCTTCGACTGCGCTCAGGATGACAACCGGCTGTGGCTGCTAATCGGGCTCAAATGGAGTTCACACCGGCCGGAAAGAATCGCGAGATCTGCCAACCAGCTGGTACTTCGTCCTTGAATGTTCGGTTCAGCGCCCAATCAAGAACCGAACACCTTCAGGAACGCAACCTCGATCGCCAGCGCCTCCTGGATGTTATAGCCAAGATGCTCACGCAATTCTTCCAGTCGCCGGATTCGCTTCAAGATCTCATGAATTTTAAACCGGTTGGCCAGCGCGCCGGTCTCGCGGATCATGTTCGGGAAATCCCGTGCGCTGACACCGGTCTTCGCCCGAAGCACATCCGCCCACCAGAGAAATAACACCTCCAAAAGATGTGTTCGCCGCTGGACGTATTGGCTTTCGGTTAGGGCCTTATAGTAATCTTCACGTTCGTCGAGCCAGCTGCCGTCAGTCGAATTTTGGTAACGTGCCTCCTCCGCTTTGAGCTTGTCCTGGTTATTCTGCTTAATCTCATCACGTACTTCGCCTAACAATCTGTTTAACCCTTGGGCGAGCCAGTAGGCCGTCTCGACATTCCAATCCGCCCGATCTGCGGTCTGACGGAGCAACCCCAGCAGCCGCATTTGCTCCTCCGGCCGAGCGCTCTCGTTTGTTGCCAGTGCTATTGAGATGCAGCGCGACAGAATGGTGTCGGGCAGTACTTCCGGCATCGCGCTCAGCAGCAGCAAAAGGGAATTCGCCGGAGGTTCTTCTAATGTTTTCAAAAACGCATTTGCCGCCTGCGCTTGCAGTCGATCCGCATCCGAGATGATGGCGACTTTCCTCCGATCACCTTCGGCCCGCATCTGCAACGCGTGTTCTAAACCGCGGACCTGCTCGATAACAATCCTTCGCGACTTCGATTCCGGTTCGGCGACATACACCTCGCGAGCTCGTGAGGTAAACACGTCCTTCTCCTCGGTGCCGTTCACCAAATTCGTCACACGCGCGGCCAGCGCTCGCTTGCCACTGCCAGGTGACCCTGAAATGAGATAGGCGTGACCCAATCGATTTTGATCATGAGCGCGTCGCAGATATTCAAGCGCAGCCTTTGGTGTGAGTGCCATGCGAAAATGAGGGCCGGCAACTAGGCGCCGGTCGTCGCTGCTGGGTTCGAGCGATGTGCAGGAAGGTTGGTGGTAAGTTCGGGAAACCGACCTGTGATGATCCTCCAGATATCTTGTTCGATCTCTTGCGCGGCTCGGTTGCCATCTACCAGCACAATCCGGTTCGACTCTCTCGCGGCCAACTCGCGATACGCTGCACGAACCGCCTGATAGAATTCGTCAGGCTCCTGTTCCATTCGGTCGGCGCGCCGGGGTTTCTGCATGCGCAATCGCGCGGTCTCAGCATTCACATCAATCACGATGGTGAGTTGGGGAACGCAATCGCCGACGGCGAATGCGTTGAGCTGGGCTACCGCGGCGGCGGCCAGCTTGCGTCCAACCCCCTGGTAAACCGTTGTCGAATCAAAAAACCGATCGGAGATAACAGTGATGCCCTTGGTCAATGCGGGTTTGATGATTTGCCGCGCTAATTGACTGCGGCTGGCTTCAAATAACAGCAGCTCCGTCTCCGGTAACATTCCCTGCCCTTCCGGTGCAAATTGCAATAGCTCGCGGATCGATTCTCCAATCGGCGTTCCCCCTGGTTCACGGGTTAGCAAAAATTGCACGCCTAACGATTCCAACCGCGCAGCAAGCCGGCGAACTTGCGTCGATTTCCCACAACCTTCGCTTCCTTCGAAAGTGATAAATCGGCCGTTCGCCATGCGGCTTTGATCTTCAGGTAACCCCGCCGCAATGTCGAATCGGGAATGCCACGCGGTTCGTAATGCAGGTGGGTGGCGTCAGCCACCCGCCATCTCCACAATCTTCTTGAACTCGGCATTACCGATGGGGAGCACGGAAAGGCGAGACTGCCGAATTAGCGGAAGATTTTGGAGCGATTGGGTACGCTTTATTTCGGTGAGCGTCACCGGATTACGAAGGAGGCGAACCGGCACCAGGTCTACTGCGCTCCAATCGCCGTCGTTGGCGCTCGAGTCCGGGTAAGCCTCACGTTTCACTTTCGCGATTCCGACAACTGCCTTCTGCTCGCCGCTATGATAGAACAGCACTTCATCATCTTTGGCCATTTTGCGGAGGTTGTTCCGAGCGGTGTAGTTGCGCACACCTGTCCAGCTCGTGCCGCGATCCCTCACGAAATCGTCCCAGGAGTAGTCACCAGGTTCCTGCTTCACGAGCCAGTAATTCTTCATTTGCCCAAGGTAACGGCAAGGCGCAGCATTCGCATCTTTTTGGGTGTTACCGGCGGGTTCGAGTCGCAATTCCTCGCGAGAGTTGGCGTACCCAACCCCCGCTGGTTTGTGCTTTGAAGCCTGAGGCTGTGGGCTTAATGTTGGCTCGCTTGGCCTGTCCGTTTTGGAATCAGTGGCTATGACTTCGGTTGCGGCGACGCAATTTCTTCCAGTAGCAGCGACTTCGACGATGACAGCTCAGTCGTTGATTGTTTCGCTGCATGATGTCGCTCCCGCGACGTGGGAAGCGAGCAAACGCATCGTGGAAGACCTTCGCGGCCGCGGAATCCGAATCACATCGTTATTGGTGGTGCCGGATTACCATCACAACGGGGAGAGCATGGAAAATCGTTCCTTCGTGGCATGGTTGCGGGATCTGGAAACAGCAGGCCATGAGGTGGTGATTCACGGTTATTTTCATCTCCGCCCGAGCGCCAGAAGCGAATCGCTTACCGATCAGTTCGTCACCCGAGTTTACACACAAAACGAAGGGGAATTTTACGACCTGCCCTACGACGAAGCGCGCCGGCGAATCACGCGGGCTCGTGAACAATTCGAACAAGCCGGATTGAAACCGCACGGATTCATCGCGCCGGCGTGGCTGCTCGGAACTGAAGCTGAACGAGCGGCTTGCGACGCTGGCATGGAATACACAACACGTCTTCGTTCGGTGCGCGATCTGCGCTCCGGCGACACGTTCGCCGCTCGATCTCTCGTTTATAGTGTGCGCAATCAGTGGCGCCGCGCGGCAAGTCTGGGCTGGAACACGCTTCTGGCGCAGCTGGTCCGAGGGCAATCGCTGGTTCGTCTCAGCATTCATCCGGTTGACTATCAGCATCGGTCGATCTGGAGACAGATCAGAGAATTAGCCGAACGGATGTCAGAGGAACGGGCGCCAACTACTTACCGTGACTGGATGACAGAGCGGAGGATCAGAAGAGGCCCGGCCAATGAGTAAGTGCGACCTGCACGTTCATTCGCGGTATAGCTCCCGGTCGGAAGAGTGGCTGTTTCGGAGGTTTGATTTTCCGGACAGCTGTTCCGAACCCGGCTGGCTGCACGCGCGGCTGTTGGATGGGGGGATGGACTTTGTCACGATCACCGACCACGACACGATCGAAGGGTGCCTCGAGATTGCCGATCTACCTCAAACTTTTCTTAGTGAGCAGGTTACGACGTATTTTCCGCAAGACCCGTGCAAGATTCACCTGTTGGTCTGGGACATCACCGAGGCCCAGCACACTGAGATCGTCGCTGTGCGAGAAAACATTTTCGATCTCCAATCTTACCTCGCCCAAAACAACATCGCTCATGCTGTCGCCCACCCGCTTTATAGCATCAACGGCCTGCTCCAAGCCTCGCATCTCGAGCGGCTTATTCTTCTGTTCAAGACATTCGAGAGCATCAATGGCCTCCGCGATGCATTGCTCAGTGATCTCACCCAAACACTGCTCGCCACCTTAACACCGGCAAAGATCGAGGAGTTCTCCACCCGTCACAATCTCGCTCCGACTCACCCTGAAGCCTGGCAAAAGATCCTCGTCGGCGGTTCCGACGATCATGGTGGCAAGTTCCTGGCCTCCGCCTACACCGAAACACCAAACGCGGGCACAGTTGAGGAGTTTCTCGGCCACATCAAAAACGGATCCTGCAAGCCTTGTGGACACGGCGGAACCCCCCTGGCGCTGTCGCACGGCTTTTACAATACTGTTTCAAGCTTCGTCCTTGATCGATTCCACGAGAAGCTCGGGCCGAGCGCGGCTTTGTTGGAAAAAATGTTCTCGCGGTTCATGGAAGGCCGTGATCCGACTGAGTTCACCCTGGCGGAGAAAGCCACGTTCATTACGCAGGGTGTCTTATCGGGCAAAATCTTTGAGTTGGCCAAGCCCGCGAATGTGTCCTTGTGGAATCAGCTCTCCAAATATTTCGCGCAACCAGAGGTCAAGGCGCAGCTGAACGAAGAACTGGCGGCCGGCACCGAACCGGAACGCAGAACCTTTCTCATGGCAAACCTGGTGGCCGAACAGGTGGCATTTCGGCTCTTCAAAAAATTCGTCCAACAAATCAGCACCGGGAATCTGGTGGAAAGCATGCAGGCGCTGAGCGCAATCGCGCCGATCATCGTGATCCTGACGCCGTACATCTACGGATTTCACAGTCAGGCGCCGTCCCGGAATTGGTTGCGACAGGTTTTTCAGGATCTGACCGGAACGATTCCGCCGGCACTGCAAAATCAAAAGCGCGCCTGGTTTACCGACACCCTGGAGGACGTTAACGGCGTCGCCACGACGATCCGTAAGATGGCGGCGGAAGGAGCAGCTGCCGGCAAAACGCTCACTGTGGTTACGTCGCGGAGCGAACTTCAAATCGATGACATACCGATAAAGAACTTCCGCCCGATCGGCGAATTCGAGCTGCCCGAGTACGAACTCCAGAAGCTTAGTTTTCCGCCGATTCTCCAAATGCTGGATTACATTCAGTGCGAGCAGTTCACTGAGATCATCATCAGCACCCCGGGCCCGATTGGCCTAACGGCTTTACTTGCGGCCAAGATGCTCAACCTGAAGACCAGCGGCATTTATCACACCGATTTCCCACAATACGTGCGGATCCTGACCGAAGACAGTTTCCTGGAGAGCATCGCGTGGAAGTTCATGCACTGGTTCTATGGCCAGCTCGACACGGTATTTGTAAATTCAGAGGAGTACCGCCAAAGCTGGGTCAATCGTGGACTGGATCCGGCCAAGCTAAAGATTTTGCCGCGAGGGCTGGACTTGGAGTTATTTCATCCGACAAAGCGCGATCCGGATTTTTGGGCAAAGTTTGGCTCTCGGAATGGAAACGTGCGGCTGCTCTATGTGGGCCGCATTTCGAAAGAGAAAAACCTCGATGTGCTGGCAAATGCCTATCGCCGACTGCGTGACGAGGGATTACCGATCGAGCTATTGTTGGTGGGTCACGGACCGTATTCGGAGGCATTGGCGGAAGCTCTGCCAGACGCAATTTTCACCGGCTATCTGCGGGGCAAGGATTTGGCCGCGGCTTACGCCTCAGCAGATGTGTTTGCGTTTCCAAGTACCACCGACACATTCGGCAACGTGATTATTGAAGCGCAAGCCTCAGGTGTGCCTGTAGTTGTGTCCGATGCGGGCGGGCCGAAAGAATTAGTTATCAATGAGCAGAACGGGATGGTCACGAAATCGCTGGACGTCTCCGACTTCACGAGAGCGCTGCGCCATCTGGTCACGAATGCGGAGCAGCGACGACAAATGGGAGTCCGCGCCCGGCAAAGCGTAGTGAATCGGACATGGCCCGATGCCTTCCAAAAGTTCTGGCAAATCACGGAAACATGAAAGTGACGCGTATGGCCAATGCCGTTAGGGCAGGAAGTCGGCCGGTGTGCCCCTAATCAAAGGGGCGGCAGTGGCGGCGGCGGGGCGGCCTCTGCTGCAGTGGGTTCTGCGATGACGGGGGTCGTCGCGATTCGGGGCAAGGTCGCCCACACGTCGTAGTCCGGTCCGAACTGGCGCAAAAACAATAACGTAAAGGCTGCCAGACACACGTACAGCGGCAACAAAATGACGGTCCCAACGTACGGGATTGCGACGATGCAGCAGGTTAGGCAAATGGCTACGCATGCGGTGATCACAAATCCGATTCCGATGGCGATCCAGAACAAACAATAGACCGTGATCTCGCCGGGATAACTATTAACGAGGGACAGGGCTGCTCGAAATCCTTCGGCCGCGAGGCAGCGCCGGCGATACATGATGGGCAGCATCAGGTTCCTGATCAAAACCCACGCCATCGCCAGCACGAAGATGACCGCCGCCCAGCCGATAACCGTCGATAGCGCGATCGGTCCGAGGTGATGAAGCGTGCGCTGGCCACGGACCATCAAAAAAATGAACGGTACCGCCAGTGTGCCGGCGATCACCAGGAAGACGAGCGTCACGATCAGCGAGAATAGGAAGAAGCTGTTGCCGATTTTCCGAAACTCCCGCCACGGTTCAGCAATCGCTGCCCGGTTACGGACGATGCAATCGATAAACATGAAAGCGCCCCGCGCGCGCAACCAGGTGAACACTAGCGCGAGAATCAGGAACAAGACGACGAGGACAACGATGGATGTAACGATCACCCAGGAAGCGGTGTGATGGAGCGTATCGCGAAAGCCATCAAACGCCCGAATGTGCCGGAAATCCCCCTGATTGTATCGGAAGTTGAAATTGGTACCGCCCAGGTGTGCCAGCCAGGCGGCGAATCCGATGACCAGCCACTTCTTGAGGTCGAAAGGACGAAACAAGATTTGTTTCGTCATTTCGATTGCTTCGTTGAACGGCCTTACAACCTGAACATCTGGACTACTGCCATTCACGCACCGATTTCACATGGTTTGCGATAGATAGGCAAGCACCGCTGTAGTTGCGCCCAAGGTGGAACGCGATCTCCGAACGCGTTGGTAAAACAAACCGCAGCGAAGCTGCGACATTTTGAGCGCAGGCGCTGATGATTTAACAACGCGCTCGGGGATCGCGTTCCACCCAAGCATCCCTCAGCCGTTGTAGGGCGTCTGTGTCAAACGCCGGTCTGATAAAATGCCGTGGTCACAAAGACCCCTTACGATCAGCACTGTACAACCGACCTGCCGTCACACTGCCGGGCCAGTGCCGAAATATCGGTCCCCCGCGTCACCCAGTCCGGGCACAATAAATCCGAAATCATTCAATTCCGGATCAATCGCGGCCGTAATAATCTCGACGGCAGGATGAGCTGACTGCACCTGTTTAATGCCAGGCGCGCAAGCAACGATACACACGAACTGAATCTTCTCGGCTCCATGTTCCTTTAGCAGCGACAAGGCTGCGACAGCGCTGTTGCCAGTCGCGAGCATAGGATCGATCAGAACCACATGTGCCGCACTCAAGCCCGGCGGTAACCGCGAGAAGTACGTTACCGGCCGCAGCATCTCTTCTTCACGATAAATCCCGATGTGCCCCACGGCGGCGTCGGGCAAAAGCCCCAGCATACCGTCCAGCATCCCCAATCCCGCGCGCAGAATGGGCACGAGCACTACCGCCCGGGCCGGCACGCGCACGGAGCATTTCCGCAGTGGCGTTTCGATCTCGGTCGCTTTCGTTTCCCAACCCCGCGCTGCTTCCATCAGCAAAACCATCGAAAGTTCGCGCATTGCGGAGCGAAACAGAAGGCGCGGAGTCCCTTTCGCCCGCAACAACCCGAGTTTCGACGCCACCAACGGATGGTCGACCTCGATCACAGTCTGTTTGTTTTGTGAGATCCGGTCGAGCGAAGCCATATTCGAATGAGGAGAAGGTCTTCTCCGTCGAAACATTTAACCGCCGATACTCGCGCACGAAAAGGCAAATCGCGGTTGCAGAAAACCAGCATCTATAGGAGGCAACTACGTGGCAGTAACGACTAAGCGTCGATATCCGGTCGGCGCGGAATACAACGGCGACCAGGAGACCAGTTTCAGGGTCTGGGCGCCCAAGGCCAGCAAGCTCGAGGTAGCTCTTTACTCTAGTGATTCTCAGTCCTCGCCGAACTTTCGCGAACTGGACGCCGAAGACGACGGATATTTTAGCGGCTTGCTGGAAGCCACCGTGGGCACTCGTTACCGATTCCGTTTGAACGGCAAAGGGGATTTGTACCCCGATCCGGCCTCGCGATTCCAGCCGGAAGGACCGCACGGGCCGTCAATGATCGTCGATCCCGCGCAGTTTCAATGGAGCGATCGGCACTGGCGCGGTCGGGACCTGAAGGGCCAGGTCATGTACGAACTTCATATTGGCACTTTTACGGGAGAAGGTACGTGGCGGGCAGCGGCGGAGAAGCTGCCGATGCTGGCTGAAGACGGCATCACGGTGTTGGAAATGATGCCGGTTTGCGATTTCTCAGGCCGATTCGGTTGGGGTTATGACGGCGTGAACTTGTTTGCGCCCACCCGGCTATATGGAGAACCAGATGATCTCAGATTTTTCGTGGATCGAGCACATGCCTTGAATCTCGCCGTGATTCTGGACGTGGTTTACAACCACTTTGGCCCCGATGGGAATTACCTGGGCTGCTTTTCCGATTATTACGTCAATCGCGAACGCGCTAACGATTGGGGCGATTCAGTCAACTTCGACGGCCCTCACTCCGATCCGGTCCGCGAGTTTTTCATCAGCAACGCGCTCTATTGGATTGAGGAATTTCACTTCGACGGTTATCGATTCGACGCAACCCAATCCATTCACGACGATTCCGAAGATTACGTTGTGGGCGCGATTCAACGCGCCGTTCGAGCAGCCGCTCCGGAACGCAATCTCATACTCGTGGCCGAAAATGAACCGCAGGAGACCAAACTCGTTAGGCCGCGTGAGGAAGGCGGAGACGATCTCAATGGTTTATGGAACGACGACTGGCACCATAGCGCCATCGTCGCCTTGACCGGTCGGAACGAAGCGTATTACACCGACTACAAAGGAAGTCCGCAGGAGTTCATCTCCGCCGCCAAATACGGTTACCTTTACCAGGGACAACCTTACCGTTGGCAAAAGGCTCCCCGCGGCTATCCTGCCTTTGGAATCGCGCCGGAAACGTTCATCTGTTTCCTGGAAAACCACGATCAAATCTCAAACTCCGGATTCGGTAAACGAATCCGAGCGCAAACCTCTCCCGATCATTACCGGGCGATGACAACACTGCTGCTGCTTGGTCCATCGACTCCGCTCTTATTCCAGGGACAGGAGTTCGGCGCCACCACTCCTTTCAGCTACTTCAGCGAAGCAGGCGACGAGAAATTGCGACGCTCAATAGAAAAGGGCCGAATGGAGTTCCTGCGCCAGTTTCCGTCCGCCGCGGGCGCCGAAGCCCAGCGCCATCTGCCGTCGGCGATCTCCGAAAAGACGTTCGAATCTTCGAAGCTCGATTGGTCCGAACGCGAGCGGAACACCGACTTACATCAACTGCATCGCGATTTAATTCGGCTGCGTCGCGAAGATCCGCGCCTGAGTCTGCAAATTCCCGGTGGCGTTGATGGATCGGTCCTGGGAAGTGACTGCTTCGCACTTCGTTTTTTCAGCGATCGCAATGATGACCGGGTATTAATCGTCAATCTCGGGTGTCGGATAGAGATGGAACCTTGCTCCGAACCGCTGCTCGCACCGCCGCTGGGCTATAAATGGGAATTATTGTGGTCCAGCGAACGGCCGATCTATGGCGGTCCCGGGGTAGTCGAATTCGACCCGGACCAGCAGTGGTTAGTCCCCGCTGGGTCGGCTTATGTCCTGCGGCCGGTCAAACGAACTGAGCCACGGCCGAAGCCTGAATAGCGGTTAGGCAGTCATTGATGGACAGGAGTTATCAACCGGCGGTCGTTCGTCGCATCGAATGGGCCGGCAAAAAAATGGCGCCGGAAGCGCTGCTGGATCGGGAATGGATCGTCAGCAATGGACTTGGAGGTTATGCTTCAGGAACCTTAGCTGGAGCAATCACGCGACGATACCACGGGCTCCTGATCGCCGGACTTCCAGCTCCGCTGGGGCGTGCAGTGATGTGGAACCATCTTTCTGATGGGGTTCGATTCGATGATGGTGAAGTGATCTCGTTAGCCGGAGAAGAACGCGCCGGCGGTCGCTTGAGTCTCTACGGCGTCGAACATCTTCGGGAGTTCCGGCTGGAGGACGGTTTACCGGTTTGGGTTTATCAGGTGCGCGATATCGTCCTGGAAAAGCGGGTTCTGTTACCGCACCTGCAGAACACCGTGCACGTCAGCTACCGGATCATCGAAGGCAATGCGCGGGTGCGGCTTGAACTAAGGCCGGCGTTTCATTTCCGTCACCACGAGATCCCGGTTAACAAAGGGAAGGTGGGTCCTTACCGTTTAAGTGCGGTCGATTCAAGATTCGAGATCGCGCCGCCTCGCCCCGGTTTCCCGACGCTGCGCATGAAGCTGTACGGCGGCGAAGCAGCTTTCACCATTGCTGCGGCAAATTTTCCTCAGGTCCTTTACCGCGTCGAACAGAGCCGCGGCTACGCGTCGGAGGGAGACCTGTGGAGCCCGGGATTCTTCCATGTCGATCTTTCGGCTAACACACCGGCCACATTGGTTGGTTCGACCGAGAAGTGGGAAATCGTGGAAGTCCTCGACCCCTCCCAGGCTCTTTC
The DNA here is from genome assembly GCA_045809745.1 of Chthoniobacterales bacterium. Classification (GTDB taxonomy): domain Bacteria; phylum Verrucomicrobiota; class Verrucomicrobiia; order Chthoniobacterales; family UBA10450; genus DATFCK01. The sequence goes on from JBJMXE010000122.1 coordinate 68,554, forward strand.
CGCTGAACGGGAACGCCGGGCCAGGTTGCTGGATTCGGCTGAAGGCAAAGCAGCTGAGGGGTTCGGCGCGGAACTCACTTTCGCCGCCGATCAGTTTGTAATTACGCCGGCTGGACGTTTCGAAGAAGCCGCGCGAGCCCACGCCGCCGGCGACGAAGTTCGAACGGTGATCGCAGGCTACCATTGGTTCACTGACTGGGGACGCGACACGATGATCAGCCTCGAAGGTCTGACCCTAACGACTGGTCGCTGGTTGGAAGCGGGCTACATTCTCCGCACCTTCGCTTACTACGTTCGCGACGGTCTCATCCCTAACATGTTCCCCGACGGAGCGAAGGAAGGGAAATATAATACTGCGGACGCGACGCTGTGGTTCTTCCATGCCATTCAGCGCTACATGGAGGCGACGAAGGATCACACCACACTGAGACTATTGCTGCCGGTGATGGTCGGCATCGTGGAGCAGCACATTCGCGGAACGCTTTTTCATATTCACGTCGATCCGGCGGATGGATTGCTGGCGCAGGGTGAACCAGGCTACCAACTGACGTGGATGGACGCGAAGATGGGCGATTGGGTGGTGACCCCCCGCCGCGGCAAAGCGGTTGAAATCAATGCGCTGTGGTACAATGCGCTTTGTCTGCTTTCCGACTGGTTGCGCGAGGCTGGAGATTCACAAGGCGCTGCCAAATATGAGGAACATGCCAACCAAGCCCGAACGTCGTTTAATCAACGCTTCTGGTACAACGAGGGGGGCTACCTCTACGACGTCGTCGACTGCAATGGCCAGTCGGGGTCATTCGATAGTTCCTGCCGGCCTAACCAGATCTTCGCGATTTCGCTGGATCATGCGGTTCTCGATCAACAGCGCTGGTCCTCAGTTCTTGATGTCGTGCAAAATAAATTGCTTACCCCAGTGGGTCTGCGATCGCTCGCGCCAGACGATCCTGAATACAAGCCGATCTACAGCGGTGACCTGCGATCCCGGGACGGCGCCTATCACCAGGGAACGGTTTGGGCGTGGCTCATCGGCCCGTTCATCGACGCGTGGCTGCAATTGCACCCGGGCGATAACAAGGGTGCACGCGAATTCCTGAAGGTGTTTCCGCAACACTTGAGCGATAACGGCGTTGGAACGATCAGCGAAGTGTTCGACGCCCGGGATCCGCATTTCGCCGGCGGCTGCATCGCGCAAGCTTGGAGCGTCGCCGAGGTTTTGCGTTGCTGGGTGAAGACACAAGACTAACTGGTTCCGTACCGGCCGGCTGACGCCATACGCTCAGACGCCTCGACACAGCGAGGCGGCTACAGTGCCCGGGGCGCTCAAAGGTGGATCGAGACCTGCGGGCTCGATGCCAAACTCCGATCGCAGCTTGGCTGCGATTCACGCTTTCTGTAGGGGAAGCTGCTAGCCTTCCATGGGACGCTGGCAGCGTTCCCTACAGTTCATCGCGCGCATAGGCTTCTCCCCCACGGCCACGTACCCGTCCCAATCGGCCCAGCCGCACGATTCACAGTAGGATGCCAGAAACGGCTGAAGAACTATGTCAGCAGCCTGAGGTGCGTGAGGAGCTGGCGCGCGCAACCGGCCAAACGGTCGAGGCGAAGGTTACGCCCGAGACTAAAGACAAGCTCTGGTTCGTTACTCATGCCCTGCTGATTGCCGCTTCTGCGGTTCTTTATCTCCTGGTTGGCTCCAGACTCATCCCGCTGCCCCAATCCGAGGTCGATCTCACCCACCGGTTGCTTCGCAGCTTCGCGCTAATTGTTGCAATCATCGCGACCGCAAAGGCGATCAAAGTTTATGTGATCGGCCGAATCGCAGATGCGGCAACGCGATTCACGCTGGAACGAATCCAGAACCTCCTCGTATCGATTCTCGTCGCCGTGGTCCTCGCTTCCATGGTGTTCGCGAATTGGTACGCGGGACTTACCGCTCTCGGAGTCGGTTCAATCATTATCGGGCTCGCTGTTCAAACACCGATGAAGAGTTTTATCGCGTGGATCTACATTCTCGTCAGGCGGCCGTTCCGGGTCGGCGACCGCATCAAGATCGGCGACGCCACTGGCGATGTGATCGATGTCGGCTATCTCGACACGACTCTGTGGGAATTCGGCGGGCAATACTTATCTACCGATCATCCAAGTGGCCGCGTCATTCGTTTTCCTAACGAGCGAGTACTCGAGTCCATCGTCTGGAATTATTCGTGGCCATTGTTCCCCTATATCTGGAACGAAATCAAATTTCAGATCGCCTATCAAAGTGATCTGAAGTTTGTCGCCGAAACGATGCAGCGAATCGTGGAAGACGAGCTTGGCGAGGAAATGATGAAACGGGTTGAGGTCTACCGTCAAATTCTGGCCCGCACGCCTGTGGACGAACTAGAGGTCCGCCGCCATCCGCGAGTCATCTTCCGAGTGGACGAAGTGACCTGGATCAATGCGATCGTGCGATATCTGGTTCCACCGCGGGAAGCCGGCGCGGTAAAAACCCAGCTCATCCCGAAGCTCCTCGCTGCACTTAATGCGCAGCCGGAACGGGTGATGTTCCCGAAAGGCGACGCCCGCTGAGCACACTGATTTGTTATCAGTGAGATCCCGATCCGCAGCCGTCGTTGCGACAGGCCTTGCAGTAGGGAAGCTGCTAGCTTCCAATGGGACGCTAACAGCGTCCCCTGCAGTTCTGCCATTTGCGTTGGCCGTTTAATCGCGCCATAGCTTTTGCGAATGAAATGCCTTCTCCTGAAATTTGTGGTTTTCTGCTGTGCGTCCGCGGTCGTGATAGGCGCACAGCAAAAACCGATCGCCGCCCCACCTGCCCAAAAAGTGTTTCCGGTTGCTCTGCCTAATTACGACGAAGAAACCGCTACTCGTCTCCAGATCTTTCTCGATAACGCCGATTTCGGGCCCGGCAAAATCGACGGCAAGATGGGAGAGTTTTTCCGCAAAGCGCTCATCTCCTACAAACATGCCAACGCGATGCCGAAGACGGGTGCAGTGGATAACTGGTTGCTCGATCGGGTGCCAGTGACCTATACCGCCTACACAGTTCGACCGGACGATTCGAAACTGATCGGCCCATTGCCGAGCGAGCACGCCGAGCAGGCGAAACTAAAGTGGCTGCCGTATACCTCGATGCTCGAATACGTCGCCGAACGGTACCATTCTGCTGAGGAATTCATTCAACGACTCAATCCCGGAAAAGATTGGGAGCACCTTGCCGCCGGTGAGGTTTTGAAGGTGCCTAACGTTCTGCCGTTCGAGGTCGAGAAGTTCACCGAACAAAAACTCCAACCGAATCCGGCGTTCACGAATCGGAAAGTGTTCGTCGATACCAAAGAGCATTTGCTCGAAGTCTTTTCGAACGATCAGCTGGTTTGCGTGTTTCCGATCACGCCAGGTTCTCAAACCTTACCGGCGCCGGTGGGCACCTGGAAAATTCTGGGCGCAGCGGTCTGGCCATGGTTTCGCTACGACGAAGCGATGCTGAATCACGGGGTCCGAAGCAACGACTACTACAATCTCCCGCCCGGGCCTAACAACCTGGTGGGAGTGCTGTGGATGGGACTGAACAAACCCGGCATCGGCATTCACGGCACGAATAATCCGGAAACGATCGGCCGAGCCGCCAGTCACGGCTGCATCCGTCTGGCCAACTGGGACGCCGCCAGAGTAAAAGATCTGGTCAGCGTCGGGAACACCGTCGTCATTTTCTGATCAGCGAAACCAGCCACAGATAACGCTGATTGACACAGGTCTGGGGAGGTTCGTGACGGTGTCTTCAATCCCGGCAACGTTTACTTCGTCATGTCGAGCGCAGTCGAGACATCTCTCGCTCCGCGAGCGAAGCGAATCTGCCCGGGACGTTGATCCTTCGTGGTTGCCACGCAGCATTCAGCATTTCGTCGCTTCCCTTTCCCAAACTTCCGATTTCACCATCCCCGCACGCCATCGTTTCTGCCCTTTTAGTGCAAATCCGGCCTCCTGAAGTAGCCCTGCCGGATCACTGAGCGCCTTGGCGCGGATGTCGGTGGTTAGTCGGAAGAAACGGTACATAAAACCGATCCACGCCTTCGCATGCAATTTTCGCCACCCAGCATCGGGCACCGAAAAATCCGCCAGCAACCAAACACAACCCGGCAGCGCTGCCCGGACGAGATTTGTCACAAGCGTCTTGAGTTCGTCGCCTTCAAAACAATCCAGGACGAAGTTGGTAACGATCACGTCGTACCGATTATCAAATGCGGCGTCGCGAATGTCCGATTGAAGAAATCGGATCCGCGCTAAGCCTCCCGGCACACGGCGCTCGAGTCTTTGCCGTGCCAACTCAAGCATTCGGGCGCTCCCGTCAACACAGTCGACCTCCAAATTCCGATGCGCCCGGAGCAGTGCCTCTAAAAAACGACCGTCTCCCTCACCAATGAGTAGCGCGCGCTTCGGATCGGAGAGTTTATCGACGCCGAATGTTCTCGCCCTTTGCAGCGTTTGACCAAACGTGATTTTCTCCAGCAGCCAGTAAACATCTGCAATTCGGTCAAAGCTCATCCAATTCAATGCCGCTTGGGTCAGCGTGCCTTACTGAAATCACCTCATCACCAGCAATGGCGTTAACAACACCAGATCCGCTAGCGCTGTCCGTTGGTCGCGAGAAACCGGCATCGTGGGAATTAGCCGGAGCAATGCCGCGCTGACTCCGACAGACACAGCTAGGCGTGTAAGGTTCGAATTGGTGGCAGCGGCGACTATGGTTAGGCCAATGATGATTGCTGCAAAAGGATTTAACCAACGCCCGATTGCCGGCCGAAGCGTGGCAATCGACACCTTCCCCTGGGCCAAATCGATGTCGGTCTCCCAAACCGCTATACTGATGCAGTTCAGCGAACAAAGCAGTGCGAACAAGCCGAGTGCAAACATGAGCGGAGGAAGCGAAGCGCTGCCGCGCATGATTTGCGGCACTAAAGCTGCAACAGTGCCCGCTGCGAAAACGAAACCAACCCAGCACTCCTTAACCGGCGCGATGGACCAGACGCCGCTACAGGAATGGTTCATGATCAGATAAACTACAGCGGCGACCGCCACCACCATGCCGCTGACGAACACCGACCGCTCCATCGCGAAGCAGCCGATCAATAAATCCGCCGAACCAACGATGATGGTTAGTGCGGCAAACGATCGCGGTCGCGTCAACCAAACCTCCTGCCGAACTGCATGGGGACGCACCGGTGTAAGCGCAAGAACGTCGAGCCAACGATCCGCAAGATAGATCAGCCACGCGCTCAGGAACAGCACTGCCCTAACCGGCCAATGTAGTTGGATACCGAAGGTCCGGGCGAACAGTTCCTGCCAAACGACCGCTACCAGAGGCGCATCCAGACAGATCAAATTCAGCCAAACGAGAGGCGGAAGCGCTCTCACTGTAGGGACGGTCTGTGACCGCCGAATCCCTACGTCGGCACTGGTTCCGTCCGCTTTGTCTACTCCTCGAACTCGCAACACTCCGTCGGCGCTCATAGAGCACCGCTACAGTACGCCGCGTCAGCTCCAGGCAAAGCCCGGCCGGCGTGTGACGTTCGGCGTTGAGCCTTCCCTGTGCGGGGAACCTGTTACCTTCCCGTCGCACGGCTAGGATCGCCCCTTACACTCTCGTCCCCTCTGGCCGGCTGCGTCGAATGACTCTTGCTGGCCTACTACCTGCCGGTACTCTATAATAGAGACAGGCCAGCAGCGGACGAATCCCTATGAGCAACAACGCCTACAGCTTGAGCAACGCCGCCGTCCGTTCCCTGCCCAAGCACCTCCTCCAATTCGCGGTCGACCAACGCTACGACGAATACACCTCTGTCGATCACGCGGTGTGGCGTTTCATCATGCGCCAGAACATCTTTTTTCTGCGCGAGTACGCCCACAAAGTCTATTTCCAGGGCCTGCTCGACACCGGCATTTCCTTCGAACGCATTCCGCGTATCGAGGAGATGAACGACATCCTCGGTAAAATCGGCTGGGGTGCAGTCGCAGTGGACGGGTTTATTCCGCCGGCCGCGTTCATGGAATTTCAAGCCTACAAGGTGCTCGTTATCGCGTGCGACATGCGGCAGATCCATCACATCGAATACACCCCGGCACCGGATATTGTGCACGAGGCCGCCGGACACGCGCCGATCATCGTGGACCGCGAATATTCCGATTACCTCCAGCGGTTTGGGGAAATCGGCGCGAAGGCGATGCAAACCAGAAAAGACTTCGAGCTCTACGAAGCGATCCGCCATCTGTCGATATTAAAGGAGCTGCCTAACTCCGATCCGGAGGCGGTGGCGAAAGCAACCAAGGAAGTGGAATATCGATTTGCCAATCTCGGCGAACCTTCCGAGATGGCTCTGCTATCGCGGCTGCACTGGTGGACGGTCGAGTACGGTCTGATCGGCACATTAGAAAATCCCAAGATCTATGGTGCCGGTCTGCTGTCATCGATCGGCGAGTCGGTCAGCTGCCTGGAATCGACCGTAAAGAAAATCCCCTACTCGATCGAAGCGCAGAACCAGCCGTTTGATATCACTACCAAACAGCCCCAGCTGTTCGTTAGTCGTGATTTTCAACATCTCTCCGACGTGCTGGAAGAGTTCGCCGATACAATGGCCTATCGTCGAGGCGGGCTCGAAGGGATCAACAAAGCCATAGAATGTCAGCGGACGGCAACTTGTGAATACTCGAGCGGCCTCCAGGTCACCGGCGTCTTTACCGAGGCCATAACGGCCGATGGTTCTTCATCGTCTTCTAACTCCATCAACGATCAAGAAATGCCAGGCCGGCTCGAACCAGCCATCAACCCTGGTTACGTCCGCACAACCGGCGCAACCGCGCTGGCCTTCGGTGATAAGCAGCTCGAAGGTCAGGGCAAAGATCGACACGCCGAAGGCTTCGGCGCACCGGTCGGTCGCTGGCGCGGGACCAGTGTCGCTCCTGAAACCCTCACGAATGATCAGCTTCGCAGCATCGGTATCGCCGAGAGCAGCGAAGCCAGGATCGAATTCGAGAACAGTGGAATCGTAGTGATCGGGAAGGTAGAAAAGATCCACCGCTGCGGCGAGAAACTCTGCCTGATCACGTTCAGCAACTGCAGTGTTACACAAGGCGAGAAATTGCTGTTTGATCCTGCTTGGGGCGAATACGACATGGCGGTGGGCGAGCGGATTACATCCGTCTTCAACGGCGCCGCTGACAAAGACGCATATCTGGACGTGGCGCTGGTGCCGAAAGAACGCACCATCAAAGTTCCATCCGACGAGCAGCGCAGGAAGCTCGAGAACCTGTATCAGCAGGTTCGGGATATCCGGGATAACAAGAAGGGCTACGAACGGTTAGGTGAAATCTGGGAGACACAGCAAGCTGAGCATCCTAACGACTGGCTCCTTTCGATGGAGATTTTCGAGCTCCTGGATGAAACGGGCCAGCAAACTGCGCTGAGGGAACGGGTAGCAGCATTCCTGCACAAGATCGCCTCACGCGATGCCGATAAGAAAACGTTGGTCGACTGGGGATTCCGGCTGGTGGAATACCACAAACTTCCCGAATACCGGGCAATCCACGAGCGCGCCGCCGCGCGCTAGGCTCCGCGTAAACGAGCGCTACCCAGGGTCAACGCAGAAAGCGAAGATTACCGGAAGCGCCAAATGCGTGGTAATCGTAATCGTGCCCGACCGGACCGTTAGACGCAGTCGTCGCGCATCAGGATATTCCTTCCCGTTCGCTCATTGCCACCTGGGCGCGCAGAAGGTCATGGAGAGTCACAAAGCCGATTAGTTTGTTGTCGCCATCTTGAACGATTGCGACGGTGCCAGTGGCGGATTCGATAAGTGCGCCCTGCGATGCCCGAATCGAATCGTCCGGCCGGCATGTGACCGGTGCCGTCATCACAGGTTTACTGTGATCCAGTAAAGCCGACACTATAGCTTCACGCGCCACCACACCGATTACGCGACCCTGTTCTATCGCTGGAAAATACCGGTATGGATGTTTGTCCAGGAGCTCGCGCAACGCACTTTCGTTCCAATCTTTGACTGCGACCGGCGCAAAATTCGTAATCGCGGAAACCGGCAGATTTTGCCAGCTCCGCAAATCACGCGGCGGAATCAGGTGTTTCATTTCATGTCCATCCTGAATCAGGACTTCATCATAAAAGTTTGCCGGCTGTAACGCGCGGGCCAGCGCCTGACTAACGAGGCCGGCAAGCATCAGACCAGGAACAACGGCAAACTGGTGCGTCATCTCGAAGATAATCAGGATGGCCGTGACCGGAGCCTGGACCACCGCACCAAGGCAGGCGCTCATCGAACCGATCGCCACCAGCAGATCGTCAGAACCGCTCAGCGCGAGAAACGGCGATGCCAACCCAGTGACAACAATTCCGCACATTGCGCCGAGGAAGAGATTTGGAGAAAAAATGCCACCGCATCCGCCGAAGCCGTAGCTCGCGATCGTTGCGATCAATTTTCCAGCGAGCAACACCAGGGCAACGCGCCAGACCATTCCGTGAAGCAGCGCATCAGACAGATCGCCATAGCCAAGTGCGAACACGCCGAGCCGGCCGGTGCGAGCGAATACGGCGAGGCCAATAACCCAGGTGATCAGCCCGCCGGCCAACGGCAGCAGCCATCGGACTCGACCAGGTGATCGTTTGCACAATTCGCGCAGCCGCAACGTACATCGTTGGAAAGTCAGTCCGACGGCGGCGGCGAAAGCAGCGGCCACCGGCATCAGGAGGTAGGCACGCCAAGTCGGCTCGGCGAGTGACGGTAGCGCGAATGCTGGTTGCGGACCGACTAAAGCGTGAACCACGAAAGCGCCGACGATGGAAGCTAGAAGCACTGCGCCTAACGATCGGCTGTTCAAATCCCCAATGATTTCCTCGAGGACAAAAGCGACCGCGGCCAACGGCGCATTGAAGGCGGCGGCCAGACCAGCCGCGGCACCGGCAGCACTCGCAGCGCGGCGGTTCTGCTTCGAGACGCCCAGTGTACCAGCAAGATTCGAGGCCAGGTTGCTTCCGATCTGCACAGTTGGGCCTTCTCGTCCGAGGCTTTGTCCACCGCCGATGCTGATGATGCCGGCGATGAACTTGATAAAGGCAATGCGCCGGGGCGCCGACCCAAACTCTTTCCAGAAACGCAGCTTCACCTGCGGGATGCCGCTACCGGCCGCGTCAGGACAAAAGCTTTGCAACAGCCAGCCGACGATCAGTGAAGAAATCGTAATGACGACAAAGCTTAGGGCGGCGAACCGCCAAAACCCGCCGGCGGCTGGACCGACATAACAGCGATTGTAGACCCAGTTCAATGTCACCTGGAAAGCGACGGCCGCTGCGCTCGCAACCAGTCCGTAGGCGATCGTGCCTACTACCGGACGTGCCTGCCCATGAATCCGGTGAAATACAGTCGAAATACCAGCCATTCCCGCCGTAATCGAAGCTCCAAACGAGTGTGGCTGCAACTATGCGCGATCGGTACGGATGGCAACTGCAGAACGCGCCCTAGCAAAAACGAATAGCGATTTCCGCTTTTTCGCGGCCGTCACAAACATCTACGCCATGCTCGGTGATTTCAGCCATACCGGTCATCTTGCCCTTTCCAGTTTCATCGGTGGTTGGCTTCCAACTCACGAGCTCATACTCCATGAGTTGAGCAAGCGCGTGCAGCCATGCCCGATTGTCGATTCCTCCGGGCGGATGCACCGCATCTTCGCTGGCGCCGAAGGGAAGCGGCCCTTCATTGCGCCGATCGAACAGCAGTTTCAGCAGCTTGCCACGGACGACTGAGTCTTTCACGAACGCCACTATCCGACGGATAGACTGGTCTCACAAGCGATGGAAAACGCAGGCAAGCAGTAGCGGGACGAGACCAGCTCGTCCCTCCGATTAGCATCCCCATCCACCTAACGCTGCACAGTCACACGGAGGAAGGTGGCGGGGATCGACGTCTGATTTGGATCGGAGCTTTTGTTTTGCGCGGCGAACAGGCCATCCAGTTCTTTCTGGAGATCGGCGGCGCGGCCGCTCTTCTCCGCGGCATCGAAAGCGTTCATCGTTGGGCCATAGTATTGCCGGAATTCGTTGACCAAGCCCGACGGCGGACCGTCATAATCGAAAGTGAATGTGTCGCGTTCGAACGAAATGTTGCCAGCCGGCACTCCAGCGCCGGTAAATCGCTCGGTGACGTTGCTCTCAATCCCCCACATCATTGGACTCACGAATCCTTCGGGTGGCGGAGGCGTGTAGGCGGAGCTGATCTTCAAAATTTGCGCGACCAATGTCGGATCGTTCGGAATCCAGTTTCCCATTATGATCCGACCGCCCGGTTTCGTTACCCGCACCATCTCTTTGGCCACATCAAACGGTTTCGGCGCGAACATCGCTCCGAAGATGCTGACTACGAGGTCGAAGGATTGATCCGCCAAACCGTCCAGGTTTGTGGCGTCGCCTTCCTGAAATTTGAGGTTTGTTAGGCCTGCATCCGCAGCGCGTTTATTGCCCGCTGCCACCAGGTTCGCGGCAATATCGACCCCGAGGACATCGGCGCCGAGTTTCGCCTCCGGGAATGCGGTCGTGCCATCGCCGCACCCGAGATCGAGAACCTTCATCGCTTTGGTGAGGCCAAGCTTGCTCACCAGTGCCTCGCCGCTTTGGCGCATGGTCGCGGCGATGCGGGTAAAATCGCCTTTTTCCCAGAGAGCTTTATTCGGGTTCACAACAGCAAGTAGAAGCGAGAGGGGAGTAGATAGGAAGGTAATTCAACGCGGCTGAGCTGACCTGGCGAAAACTATGCCGCGCTCAGCAGATCGATCATCTACTTTGGCGCAAGAGAATTAACAATCTTTTCGAAACGCGGATCGCCGCGGAGCGGATCCCACCACGGCAGCAGCTTCAACCTGCCATAACTGGTAGTCGTGACACTGTCGTGATCGAGCGCTTGGGTCAGATTTTCGAAGGCAATATCTTTGTCGCCTACCCATGCCGAGAGAACTCCAAAGAATTCGATCATCGCCGCCCCATTCGTGGCATCTTTCGTTAGGGGCATCAATTCCTCTGCCCGCCGGCCTTCGCGCAACGCCTCTTGCTTTCGCCCCAAACCAGCGTCGATCAGAGCCAGGGCCATCAGCGACGGACCGTAATCAGCTTGAGCTTGGACCAGTTTCTCCTGGTCGATCCGAGCAGCGGTAAACGCAGCATGGGCTCTTGCTTCGTCTTTTACGGCGCGCGCGAGGAGGCCTTCCCCAAACTTGGCGCTGAATTGGATGGCGTTATCACCAAATGTACTGTCTCCGAGATCTTTCAATGCAGCCAGACCGTTAGCGGAATCGCGCTCCGCCAATGCGCACAAAAACCAGCTGTCGGCAATCCTTTCCAATGCCGACGGGCTTGTCCCCTCGACGCCCGCTATCAATCGACGCAACGGCTGCGGATTGGCCTTCCAATCTAACTCGACCGCCGCCCGAGCTGCTC
>JBJMXE010000123.1:0-8193 GCA_045809745.1 Chthoniobacterales bacterium
CCGCCGCCCCGTCGACAGCACCAGCCGCCTTGGATCGGGGGCGTGCAACAAAGGATTTTGTCTCGTATGAGTCCGTAACAAATCGCGCGGGATCGAATGCGAATCCCTGTGTCGCTCTGTGGTCTACGATTTGTATCTGTGGATTGTAATGATAGTGCCATGGCGTATTCAGCCTACCGTCTGGCTTGTAATTTTCTTCGTTCGCCTCCCAATTCGTTTCTAACGTCCCCGATAATGTGTGCCCGGTCGCGAGAGCGTAATCGAGGCGGTTATGAAAATTCGTGATCGTACCGGCGACGTTGGTGCCGATCGACGCGAGAAACGCCCGGTAGCCGCGTGTATTTTCACCGTTAGGCAGCATATCGTAGTCGGGGGTCGGGTCAGTTAGCTCAGCATTCCAAAAGCGGCCGTATCCGTTGACCCCTCCCGCACCATCCGCTCCAGAGCTATCATAACAACCGGCAGGCACAGCTGCCTCCATCATCACGTAATTACTCACTTTCAACCCCCGCTTCAGGGCCGAGCTACACACTACATTTCCCATGCTGTGGCCTAACAGGCTTATGTTCAGGCCTTGGAGTTGCAGCGAATTAGCAAATTGTCGAAGCGCATCACCGTACAACCACGCGCGGTGCTCGCTTCGATTGTATTCACCGTTAGTGACCGAAATATTGAAAATTTCACCAACAACGAGTGGGTCCCAACGAAAGGCGCAAAACCGGCCACGGAACCCTTTGTGCCAGAGTCTTTTGAACATACTTTCGCTGACGCTCGTGTATGTTGGATAGTCGACGCTCCATCCATGCACGAAGACGAGCGAGTTGGCCTGTTCATCGGGAGCCCTATCGAATGGATTACCATTTGGATCCTCCAAATACTGAACTGGACCGACGAACGGATCCGCTGTGCTTCCGTTAGGCGCAGCTATATTTTCTGGAATCGCCTTCGCCCGTTCGTACATCTTTTTGATGTTCTTCAAATCCAGCCAGACACCGCCGCCGGCGGATTGGTTATGGTTGCGGTCGATGAGAACAACCTCGAGACGGCCTTTGCCTTCCCGCACAGCTTCAAACAGGAAACACTTCTTGGGATTCTCAGGCGTTAGGTCGGCCCAATAATTTTGTTTGAATACGAAGGTCTGAGTCGAGCTGACCGTTTGTGACCCAAATTTATCGGTTACTGCTTCGTTGTACACGCCGGTGATCTGATTCTGCGCTGCGGGGTCTTCGTTTGTGTCGGATTTCAAGTAGCTGTCGGAGCCTTCAGGATCGGCTGACGGATAGATATTGACGGCAGGAGTCGTGCCAGCGCTGACCTCCTTCCACCGCAAACCGACCTCGAGAGCACCGGATTGGACCTTGTCGGCAATACCCTGCAGGTTGATCCAGAGCCGGCTGAAATCCTCCAGATTGCGTTTCGAAACAATCTGATGCAGCTGAGAATCCGGCCGCGGAGCGGGAATGGTCTCGGATTCCTTTACACTTCCCGGCGCGCCGCCGTCGCCGTTCGGGTTTTGTTCAGTGTCATCGTCATCGTTGATCCAGAACCGATACGGTCGCGCTGACGACGTGATATCGGCGTTATGGACGGCCCCCGCGGTGAAACTCATCTCGGCATCCCGATTGCCGTCCACCATCAACTCCACGGGGGCAAGAAGATAGGCAAAGCCATCATCCCCGTTAGCCGAAATAAGGCCATTCTGAGTAATCCCGCTTGCCTTCACAAAGCGCCGCCCCGCTTGCGATTCGCCGACCAGCGATATCAGGCGAAATCCTTTCCCGTTTTGCCAGATCACAGCTTCCGGATTAACGAATCCGCTTAAACCAACGATCTGATCGCTCTCGTTAACAGCGGCCGCGCTCGGCGCGCTCAAGCTATCTCCCGGCAGCTTCGTGAGATCAACGAAGCGATCGTCGAGATCTTCGGCATTAACCCAAACCGACGCCGAACCATGCGCTCCGAAATCGCCCACGACATGATCCAGGCTGTTCACCGCCCGCGCCACTGCGCGAAAACGAAATCCGTTAGACTGGGCGCCGGGATCAATCAGCTGAATGGCTCCCGCCGCTGATCGGAAAAATGAATAGGTCCCGTCGGGTCCGCCGCCGGAGCCTACAATTGAGCCTATATCGTTAACGCCATTTGCACCACTCCCGGTTTGTGGCCCGTGCGAAATGTTGAGCGACCCTGGCCCGGCGCCCTCGGAGCCGAACACGACAGCCGTATTTATCTGGGCAAGGAGTTCCCAGCTGTACTGAGCAGCGCTAACGGTGATTTGGCTGGTTGATGTGCCCACCACCACGCCGGCCCGGTTGATTGCGGACGCGTAGCTGTGACCTTTGTCGGCCGGGTCCGGAAAATCGGGATTAGGCATTTGGTGGAGACTGAGGTCATGCAGGTCAACCGGCGCTGCCGAACCATTCCAAACGCACGCGTGCACGTTCGAGGCGCGACTGCCGCCCCGGGTTTGCTCGTCGTCATTCTCCAGACTGGGTAGCAGCGGCGGATTCGGGAAAGCACCGGAAACCGTCGGATCCCACGAGAACTGCGACTGACCCGCAATGACACCATCATCGTTGATGCCAGCGGCATCGCTGTTAACCTGGTCGATAACCACATTGGTTAGGTATGGCAGATAGACCGGATCAGCGCCTGCCTCCCACAGGACCGCCTGGTTCGGGTTGGTGAGGTTAGACGGGAACGATCGGCCCACGACCTTTCCCTGGTTATTAACGCCATGCGCGTCTCCTGGGCCGAGCTTGATCGCCGCATAACGGTACTCGGGTGCGACCGGACTCGAGATCTGTTTGTGCAAAGGCCAGCCATCGTTCTTATCGTCGACGCCGTCGCCATCAGTGTCTGGCTTGTGTGGATCGGTTCCGAGGGCAATCTCTTCACCGTCGGTTAGGCCGTCGCCGTCGGTGTCGGGGTTGGAATCGCTGGTCCCCGCCGCTTCCTCGTCGGACGATCGCAAGCCGTCCCCATCTGCGTCAACGTCCGGATGACCGGTAACGGCCAAGGAAGTGCTTAGCACTACGTTGCCTGAAGAATCGATTGCGCGCGCGGTGAGAACGGTACCGCCGGTGGGTATGTTTTGCCAGGTTAGCCGAAACTCTCCTGCATGAAATACTCCGACGCCAAGCAACGTCGACCCGGCATAAAATTCTACTCTCGAGATGGTTTGGTCAGGATCGCTAACCGCCGCGGCCAGGGCCAGATTCTGCCCCTGCCAAAAGTCGACCCGATCGGCCGGGTTCGTAAAATATAATGCCGGTGCGAGGTGAACCACCTCGAGATGCGCGGGAACATGTATGGGCGACGCGCTGCCGCCGGAACTATGCGAGATAACGAGGTCCGCGTCGTAAGTTCCAAAAGGCAAATTATACGCCAGGAACGTCGCTTCCAAGGTGATCTGCCCGTTAGGAGGAACAAAACCCTGGGTAGGAGCGACCTTCAGAAACGGACTTGTTGGCGTGATTCGGATGACCATGTTACTGGTCAAGTAGTCTTCCTTGAACGCGGCCTCGACTGCGTTTCCTCCGGGGCCTTGGGCACCCACGGTACAACGATTTGCTACACCTTGAACCGACCGATATCTAAGCTCGATTATGCCGTTGCTAAACAAAACCGCTTCGAACGTGAACACTCCGTCGCGGTCATAACGACTTGCGTTTTGAAATTCAACGATGACGCGATCGGCTTCTTCCTTGAAATAGACATCGCCACTGCGGCCAAGGTGCAGGTCATCCCACAAAACAGCGATGGTTGACTCCGGCACATCTGGAGATGGCAGCGGGAAATTCCAAAAGTTGTCCGAACCTTGCCCGAAGGTAACGAGTCCATTCGATCCGACGAACAAAGACGCGTAGTTCTGCCCGTAAAATGGAAAACTAAACTCGTCGAACACCACCTCTTCATAGTCGTCGTCGGCGTTCGACACGACGTCGAGATGCGTGCCCGTCTCGGAAATTTCCTCCCATTGGACGGGTACTCTTCCGGTTTTGGAATCGGTGATTTCGTAGTTCGGTACTTGTTCGTTCTGGAGCGCTACCGAGAACTGAACCGGGTCCGCCGTATGATTCAGCAGCACCAGGTTTCGTTTTTGATGTTGCAGGTGACCCAGCTGCGCCGACAACTGCGTAGGCGACACCTCAAATGCGCTCTGCGGCGGCTGCCCGTTATAACGATCGGTGGGATCGGTGTGGTGGAGAAATTCGTCGCGGGTAGAGATTCCGTCGCCATCCGGATCCGCTGATGGATCAAGTCCGATCGCGTGGAAATAATAACGTTCCCACCAATCCGGAATACCGTTGCGGTCGGTATCGTGCGCGGCGTCAATCGCGATCAGATCAAAAGCAAAGAGCTGCTTTACCTGGCCAATGTTCG
This sequence comes from Chthoniobacterales bacterium, assembly GCA_045809745.1. Lineage (GTDB taxonomy): Bacteria > Verrucomicrobiota > Verrucomicrobiia > Chthoniobacterales > UBA10450 > DATFCK01. The sequence goes on from JBJMXE010000123.1 coordinate 4,387, forward strand.
CAGCGGCAAAATCCCGCGCCGCTGTCGGGCTAGTCGCCCACGGATAGGCTGAGGCATACCCTATCGCGATCAAGCGATCGTAGAATGGCTGCGCGACAGTCTTCAACTGCCCGAGATTGATGATCGCGAAATCATTCGTGTTCGGGCCGGGTGTCGCCGTCCATTCGTTAACGAGCGTGTGCACTGCCGTGCCTGCTCCTCCGGGAAGTTGCGCATCCAGTTCTGCGGCCGCTGCTTTGGCGATATTCTTGAGCTGGCCTTCATTGGCCGGGCCGTAGTCGTTAGGCTGAACATTGGTCCGGACCACACCGCGAGTGCTCCACCACCCGGGTGCCGTTGCGAACGCGAGTATTGGAAGGAACGCGATTGCGGCGATCAGCAGGACTATCCGCATCGACACCACTCCGGTGTCTTGGGATTGCTTGTGCGGCTTCATCAAAGGACGAGTTTCGACGGACGTTCCACTACGGATTTCCGCCCTGTGTGAACTCGCCCATCGAAAGATCGCCCTGCGGCGCCATCTGAACAGCGCCTGTAACTTTTAAATCGCCGCTAACGACGGCGGCACCGTTGACATCCAGCTTGCGTGTCGGCGTGCTCGTGCCAATGCCAACGTTGCCGTTTCGAAGCACTGTTAGGGCATTTGATCGGTGCAGATCGTCGGTCCCATTGCCGATAACAAAGAGTTGATCGTCGATGCTCGATGTTGCTGCTGCGCCTTGAGGAACGTTGTAACTACCGGTGACAAACTGCCCGAAGCCCTGCGCCTGGGTGTGATCGCCCACTGCCACCGCATTGTCCCCCGCAGCTCTTGTGTTTGATCCAAACGCCGCCGAGTTGCGTCCCCCACTCTGCACCGAACTGCCGACCGCTAACGAATCAGCCGCGGCAACGTTGTTCACGCCAATGGTCAGTTGCACCGGGTTCACCGGCAAGAAGGAGCCGGCCGCACCTGAAGTAAGCACCCGCTGTCCGGCGATGAAGATGCCGGGCGGGCTCGTTGGATCCAGCACAATAGCAGGAGCCGCAGACACGGTGTTATCGAACAAGGTGAGCCGGTTCGCGGCATCCAATTTCATGACCGGGAGCGAAATCGCAGCCGTCGACGTTGAACCTCGCTCCCAAATCCAGTCATTCGCCGAACGGGTCGCGCCGAAACGGATGATCGAGTTTGCGCCGGCGTCGGAGGTCGACAGGTAAAAAACAGCCCGGTTCAAATCATCAAGAAGACTGCCGACGGTCAAATTGGATCCGTATACGTCGACGTCGCCTGGCACGGCGACGATGGACGGCGGAATCGCGGCAAACGAATACGGATTGGTCGCGCTGCCATCGAAAATGTTGGCTCCGGCATCATCCCAGCCGCGGAAATAAAACTTTACCGCTGCACTGGCCGGATAGACTGCGGCCGGGTTCAGGGTCCATTTAAAGTTCTTGGAGGCGCTGCCCTCAAACGTCATTGCATATTCCTTGAACGCGGCGCCATTAATCGAGATGACCGCCGATGCGTGCAGAGTTGCGTAATTCTGGTTCATCAGAACGGTATAAGTTCCTGGATTCCCTCCGGCCTGGCGTTGCACGCCGGTGGTGACACCGATGAACGTAGGAAACGCAAGAGAGGTCGCCGTCGACAACAGAACGAGACAGAGGCAGGCCGGGGTTAGGCGCACCTTATAAGAGGGATGGGACATTAATTGGCTCCACTTCTAAAGGCGAAGCCGCACTGGATTGCGAGGCTACGTCGGACGTGAGTCTAGGGCTTTCGCCTTACAGCACTGCAAGAATAAAATGAAGCAATCTTTCGCTCCCTATCAAACGCGACTAACAACTTGTGAATAACTACTAACGACTGTCGCTAGTGTCGCCGCACTGAGGCGCCTCCCACGTTGGTGGGGAATGTGATCGGTGATGGCGATCGGGTCGATCGCCGCTACCAAAAGATGGCAAGCGGTGCGCTCGCCCTACAATTGCGGCGGAATGATGGCGTCGCCCACAGGGCGACGGCTACAGTTGCCGGAGTTCGGGTGCTGGCTATTCTTTCAGCCCTCCCCTCACTTCGATGCCGCGTTCGTCTAGTGGTTAGGACACAGCCCTCTCAAGGCTGGTGCACGGGTTCGACTCCCGTACGCGGTGCGATTCTGCGCCAAAGGCGCCACCCTCGGTTTTCCGACGGTCAGAGCCGGCCACTACAGCAAGAGCGGCCTCAAGCGAGCTGGCCGGCGCAGCGGAGCCGAAATAATGACCGCCGGCCTCGGCGCGACCGGCTGCGACAGGGGTAGCCGAAGCCAAGTCGTTCCCTCTTTGTGTCAGGAGCGTGTCTACCGCGTGCGGTGGATTATTTAGTTTGTGCGTTCTTTGAAGTTCCACGAAACGAAACTGCTGCGTGCGACAATCGGCCACGAATCGTGCGGCGGGGCGGGCAGGATCGGCGGTTGAATTTTCTTCGCAATGCACTCGAAGAAATGGCCGGGAGGCGTCAGAACTTTCCTAACCCGGCCATCGCGTGAGAGAATCAGCACAATAGCAACGTGCGTTTCACTACGGGGACCGCCGGCGCAATCGCTTAACGCGCGCGAGAGACATTGCCAGACAAGGCCCTCGGCTCTTCTCTGATATTCCTGCGTACCCGGTTCGAGCTCATAAGATCGAGCCTCACTCACTGCTTTTTGGTACTCGGATTTGTTGTCCCCCGCCTCGGACAGGTACTCGAGGTTTTTCTGTGCGGCATCGCAACCCCGATCAGCGGCTGTTTTGTACAGTTCGCGCGCGCGATTCAAATCTTTGGCAACTCCGAAGCCGCCCTCGTAGCAGACGCCAAGACAATTCTGGCCGATCACATTGCCGGCGTGCGCAGCTTTTGTGTAAAGCTCAACTGCCTTCTTCGGATCCTTGATTGCGCCAGAGCCACGTTGATAACAGAGGCCTAGACTAACCTGCGCCTGACTATCGCCTTGGTCAGCCGCGCTCTGGAATAATGGAACGGCATCGCCGGCGCCTTTTCCGGAGACAAGTCCGGCTTGATAAACAAGGCCAAGCGTCTGTTGTGCTCCAGCGTCCTTCTCCGCCGCGGTCACCAGCCCATCGGCAAGCGCCTGACTTACCAGTTCCGCCGTGCGGGTACCCTCCCTTCGCAGTTGGCCAAACTCAATATAAGTCCAGTATGCGAGCCGCCCTTCCGCTTCAGGCAGATGCTGCCCGGCGGCGCGCGTGACCAATCGAACTGCCTCTTCTTCGTCCAAATCTCTGCCGTGCAATCCTACAGAAAGATCCATGGCAGCTGCGTAATCGTTTTTAGCGGCGAGACGCGAAGATTCCTTCGCCGGGGGTGGGGTTGTTGCCGCGTTCGGTGAGGCAGGTGCCGCGGCAGAGGGTGAAACGCCAGGGGTGATCGTTACAGTTCTCTGCGGGTTGTTCCTCAGAAACAACCAGCCGGCAAATACGAAACCTACCGCCAAGACCCCGACAATTGCCCACCGAACCAGTACGGTTTGATCAGAGCGAACTCGAGCGAAGGATCGAACAACGCGAGCGCCAGCACCGCGACGGCCGACGAGTTTTCGGGCGCTGCGGATCAGCCGTTCAATGTGACCGTTGAAATCGAGGCCGCTGTCGAGCGGCAGCGCGTTGCGAAAAGCGAGCTCTCGTAATTCGGCCGGCAGCGTTTCGGGCTTCGGCATTGGCGTGCTGTTAACCAGAACCGGAATGAGGGGAATGTTACGCCGAAGAGCGTATTCGACCTCGAGCCTAACGAAGTCGGATGGATCATCAATGCGGCGGGAGCCACCTGGCTGCTCGCCCGCCCATTGC
>JBJMXE010000124.1:0-26285 GCA_045809745.1 Chthoniobacterales bacterium
CTACAACAACCGATTCATGTTCACCGGACGTGAGTACATTAAGGAGTTCGGCATTTACGAGTATCGCGCGCGAACATATCACCCCGGCCTTGGGCGGTTCATGAGCGAAGATCCAAAAGGATTCGATGCCGGCGATTACAATCTGTTCCGGTATTGCAAGAATGATCCGGAAGACATCACTGATCCTATGGGCCTCTATGGAACAAATGGCATGCCGAACTCCGAATTGGTATGGCACATCGACAGTCATATTCCGGACCGTGTGCCCTCGGCGAGCACGGTAAACGTAACTGGCAAGAACGAAGGAGGCGGAGGGCCCAATCCGGGCATCGACTTCAGGGGTTCCAGGTCTGGGAACATAAACGCTCCTGGCGCTCCGGCACGTTTAGTGGAGGTTGGCCGCAGCGGCGACGTTCACTTGATTCAAGCGGCAACGAAAGATTTAAAACCGCTAAAGGGAGAGATAGCCTCCCAAGAGTTTGTGTCTCCACCCAAAACCACAGGGCACGTCAACGTCGGAAAATCAGAAACTTCCGAGAGGGCTGGATTCGTGTATCAGCCAGATGGAAAAATCAGAGATCGCGTAACAGCACCAAAAGTTGGACCACAGGCTAACGGTCAAGTCTCCAAGGACCAGCATTACACTATCTGGTTTCGAGCGCCGGGACAGACAGCTGGTTTAAAATACGACATACCTACTCAGTTCCAGCAAATCCACACTTTTAAGGACGGTCATGCCATTTCGAACGAGCTGCGAATCACACAGCCCTCGCCATGAGAACACAAGCCATTGTTTGCTTATTAGCGTTAACCGCCGTAATCCATGCAGTCGGTGCGGGCGCGCGACAATCGCCGAAGTTTCGCCCGAACTCGCCTGAAGCCAGTTCGCGAAATTCGGACCTCGTTTTCGATTACTTGATTCCGGTGGTCCGTTCGTCTGGCAAACCTGTGAGACTCTACTTCGAATCCGATTGCCGCGCGGCCACGGACCCTTCGGCTTCCGCGGTGCCGTTCCCGGTGGTTAACGTTCAGCGCGCCTCAAAAGGTAAAGACGGCGTAGCTGCTATCCGCGAAATTTTTGCGAAAGATAAAAAGGTGACTGTGACGGAGGCCTCCGACGGCGTAATTAGAATCCGCATCGGCAAAGTGCCGGCCACGATTCTGCAAACAAAAATCTCTCAGCTCGGCTTAAACCCAATGCGGCAGTACAATCCTCCCGAGATCTTCGACGCCATCGTTGAGACTAAGGAGATGGAAGGCGCAATGGATTCCCTTCGGTTCAAACAGGTCTATCATCCCTCGAGTGACCGGGTGGAACCCGACAACTCATTTCCTCATCTTCCTGCAACGCTAACAAACGTGACCGCAGAGCAGGTGCTCGACGAAGTTGCAAAGACGTGGGCGGGAATGATCGTTGTAATCTACGGAGAGTGTGCCGAATCAACAAACCCTGACGGCAAATTGTTCTATTTCGGCTGGACCGGGCAAATCGCTCCTAAAGACCTTCGTTAAAATAAAATTCCGCATTCGGGCCCTTGGATATCAGACGTCACTGTAACAGGTCGGTTAGGTTTTTTGCAATTCGGAAACGCGGGAAATTGGTCAGGTGTTTGGGGTCTGGACTATGCCGCTGTGGCCCACGGATTCGGCGCGCGCGCGCAACGCGATGACAAATCCGCGGCTAAACTCCGTGCCCAAATATTAAATATTTAGATTTGACCCCAGTTTCAGATTTCCGACGGGACTGGTGGTGCGTGGTCGACTAGCGGCGGTAACAGTAGCAGCATGGGATGGATGAACTCGAAGCAACAGTTTGAAGGCGGGTACTCAAGAGGTCCTGCGTACAACCCCAAAGAGAAGATCCCGATAGCGCAGGCAACAACACCCGGAAAGAACGGTCTTGTTTACATAAGCCCCCGAGAAATAGCTGCCATCCTCGCGGCTAACCAAATCGCGGCGCAGCATACCGCAGAGGGTCCAGAGGCCGCCGTTGGCGTTACATTTGACCAGCCCAGCAAACAGATTGGCCTAACGCGTCACTATTCAGTAGGCCGGGATACTGGTCTCGGGGCGGGCGATGTTAGTATTCCCAGATTAGGCCGCGGTGATTTCAAAGCTTTCATCGCTGACTCACATGGCCACCACGGTGATAAGCCTTACAGTCAGGCTGATTTTCTTTTCAGTAACACACACCATATTCCCTTGGGGATGCATAACTCCAGAGGGGATTTCATTTACGTCCCGAGGATGGATGCGGCAGCCACGACTTTGAGGCAAGGCGTAATTTGGTCGTATTAAGGCATGAAAACTTCGCATTTTGTGGTTGCGATTACCCTAACCCTTAGTGCTTGCGCGGATCTCCAATCCGCCAAGCCAGCGGGGGAGTTGACCCATCACAAGCTCATTGCAGCGCGCGATCGGCTAAATTCTCAAGTAGTCGCTGTGGTAGGTTATTTTGACCTAGAAGGAGCAAATTTGACTGCAGCACCGAATTCTCCGGCAGATCCCATAGCTGTGGACCTATCGAAGTCTCAGGTGCAGACGCTCAAGAGGCAGAATTTCTTGCATTCTGGATACGTTCGCATAGTCGGGTTGTTTGAATATGTGGGCCCGGCGAAAGTTCTCGGCCCGCCCGGTAACGATGCCGGTCGGCGGGTCCTAGTTTCTCAACCGGCAGGATTCAGGGGAACCTACTTGTATCAGCTTAGTAAAATTACGTCATTCGCACCGACACGAGACCGATAAGGCCAGAACGGAGTCCTCAAGAAAGTTGACGGCGAGCATAAGTAGACGCAAGGGGTGCCACAACGAGGCGGTCGATTGGCGGGTACAATACGAGAATGCGATTTGTCATTTGTGCCCACAGGGAAATGCGCGCGAGCGGATTTTTGGGGGAGAACGCGTCGACATGGGGCCTTCTTTGGACCCGTGTCAACATAGCGGTTAGCGGAGATAGCTGCGGTTCGAATACGTAGCAAACTGAGTAGCAACCGCTCTGCGTCGAGGGACGAAATTGGTCCGTAGTCAGATGCTCTATCCAGTCGAGCTACGGGCGCTGAAAAGAGCAGGTAATTTGCGGAGGAAGCGCAGCGGGTCAACCGCTACGCTAGTTCGCTCCGCTAAATTTCCAAATACAAAGCTCCCCGGCCTTCGCTGAGGCTATGGCCGCCGAGCAAGCTCCAATTAGAGTGCGTTCCGCCATTGGCGGAACGGATTTGGATCTTTTTCGCGTTATTTCGCGTGTTTCGCGGTCGCTCCTTCTTCATCTTACCGAAAACGTTTGCGCGAACGGCGCTTCGTTGGCAGCATCATTGCTCTTCCGTCGATCGACCGCGAATGGCTGCCCCACAGGTGACTTCGTACACGCCGATGCTGGTGCCGGCGTTACATCGCATTCAGCATCAGTTCGGTTATCTCAAACGCGAAGCGCTGGAAGAATTTTCTAAAGAAACCGGTGTGCCGCTCTACCGCTTGCACGCGGTTGCGAGTTTCTTTCCGCATTTTCAGCTGACCCCGCCAAAGAAGCTCACGTTGCGGGTGTGCCGCGATATGGCGTGTCATCTCGGCGGTTCCGGTAAGATGCTGCGAGAGTTGGAAGGCGTGGTCGGCGATGAAATAGCCGTCGAAGGAGCTTCGTGTCTCGGCCGGTGCGATCGCGCACCGGCAGCGTGCGTCTCGCTACAAGGTTGCGAACACGAACGTTACTACGTCGGCAAATCGGCGGCTGAGTTGAAACAAATTGTTCAGCAGACGCTAAAGGGGGCCGCACCCGCAGCGGATCGCGACATCGATCACAACGTCTGGCGAGATGAGTTCAAGATCGATCCCTACAAGGGCAGCTCGCCTGATTATCACGGAGTGCGCGCTGCCGTGGGCGCGCGCGATCACTCCCTGGCAACGGCAGTCGACAGTTTGAGGAAGAAGCCCGGCTGGACCGCGGGCATGCTGGAGAAGTTTCGTGTGGCTGCGATTCGTCAGGTGCGCGTCGATTTCGAACTCGAGCCGCTCGTGCACGAAGCCGTGCTGGCGTGGCAAACGGAAAGTGATTGGGCGAAAGGTGCGTCGTTAGGTGGGTGGTCCGATTTGCTGTTGGACGAGATCAAAAACGCCGATCTGCGCGGTCTGGGCGGGGCCGGGATCCCGGCTGTGCAAAAATGGCGGGACGTGCGCGATGCGATTCGCAAAGCCCGCCAACGCGAGGAAGACGATCGCGGATTTATTGTGGTGAATGGCGATGAAAGCGAGCCCGGGACTTTCAAAGATCGCGAACTTTTATTACGAACCCCCCATCTGATCGTCGAATCGGTGATTCTAGCCGGCCTCATCACCGAAGCCACACAAGGGTTCATTTATATTCGGCACGAATACCACGAGCAGATCGAAGCCTGCCGGGCTGAGATCCATCGCGCCGAGCAGCTGGGATTTTGTGGAGAAAATGCGATTTCGCTTGGCCGCTCATTTCCCATCTCCGTGTTCGTTAGTCCCGGCGGTTACATTTGCGGAGAGCAGAGCGCATTGATCGAAGCAATGTCCGACCGGCGCGGCGAGCCAAGGAACATGCCTCCGAAATTAGAAACAAATGGGCTCAATGATCTGCCGACGCTAGTCAGTAACGTGGAAACGTTCGCCTGGGTGCCCTTCATCATCCTGAATAGCGGCAAAGATTACGCGGAACAGGGCGCCAACGGCTGGAAGGGACGGCGGATATTTTCGGTATCCGGTGACGTGAAGCGGCCCGGTGTCTACGAAGTGTCGATGGGAATGACGCTTCGCGAACTGATTTACGGTGAGAATTACTGCCAAGGGATTATCGGCGACAAACAGCTAAAGGCGTTCGCTCCATCAGGTCCATCCGGTGGCTTTATTCCGGCGAAATTACAGGCGGGTAAGGGGCTGCCGCGCAATCACGTGGAGAACAAGAACTGGCAGGAATTGGCATCGCGCCGGCGACTGGATCACACGGCGGAGGAGATCGACATTCTCGATCTGGAATTGGAGCTCAATCTGTTTCGAGGGCTCAGCCCTACTCAGGCCCTTGGCGCCGGCTTGGTGGTTTATGCCGAGGGCCGTGACATGGCCGAGCAGGCCGTAAACTCGCTCGAATTTTTCAGGAACGAATCGTGCGGCAAATGTGTGCCCTGCCGGCTGGGCTCGCAAAAGCTGGTGTCGCTTGGAACGAATCTCATCGAAGGACAGATTGGAGAGAAACACTGGAACGAGGAACTAATGCCGTTGATGAAAGAGATGGGAAAAGCGATCGAGCTGGCGTCGATTTGTGGACTTGGGCGATCGGTGCCCGTGCCACTAACGACTGTGGCCGCATTCTTTGAGGAAGATGTGAACCGGCATTTGCGGATTAACGGCAAATGAGATGGAGATTTATAATGAGCAGCGTTGCTACTTCTGTTTACCATCGCCCGGCGGAGCGGCCGATCCACCTCGGAATCGCCTAACATGTTAGCCTTTGACGCTTTGACGCTTTGGCCCTTAACGTTGTAACCCTTCACATTTTAACGCTGTAACGCCGCCATGCCCTTCGATTCTGATTTTGTCCCCGGCTTATTCGTCCGCGATGATGACGAGGGACTCTTCAGTCGCGACATCAACGGACAACTTGTCCGGCTGGATGCGCCTACCGAATCGGATTACGAAAAGAACGTTACCGTTCAGATTGATGGGGTCCCGGTAATAGTACCGTTGGCGGAGCCGTTAACCGATGCCAATGGGAATGTGGTCCTGGACATCGAAGGCCGGACCACGCCGCGTTACACCACCATCTACGACGCGGCGCGGAAGTTGTACGTCGAGAATCCGGGCGACGAACAGAAAATCCCCATCCCGGTGTTGTGTCATCAACCACACATGAAGCCGGTCGCGGTCTGCCGATTGTGTGTTGTCCAGATTTACGGACAGAAGCGCGGCAAACGCGCAGCCGAACGGAAATTGTTGCCCGCGTGTCAGCACCAGGTGAAGGACGGCATGGAGGTGTTCACGATGAACGCGCCCGGACCGGATGGCGACCGGGTACGACAGACGGTCAAAGTCGTTACCGAATTGCTGGCGGCCGATCACCTAAAACCGGCGAATCCGCCGGAACTGGCAACTGAATTGTCCCACTTTAATGAGCTGCGGCAGATGACCGAGCGGTGCGGCGCGGATCGCGATCGGTTGAAGGACCCGCTGCTGATGAAACAACCGCCACCGGCGCGGCCTTTCGCCGGGCGACGAGAAGCCGATTCGTCGTCGCCGGTTTTTCTGGTCGATCACAGCGCGTGCATACTTTGCGACCGGTGCGTTCGCGCATGCGATGACGTGAGAGAGAATCACGTGATCGGCCGGACCGGCAAAGGAGTGACCGCTGGAATTGGTTTCGATCTCAACCTGCCGATGGGAGATTCGACCTGCGTCAAATGCGGCGAGTGCATGATCTCGTGTCCGACCAGCGCGATCACATTTAAGCCGGTTGCGCAGATAAAAATAAGATCAAATGGGCACAGCCGCCGCGGCGAAGTACTGAGTGCGCGGGAACTGACATCCGATCCAATCTTCGCTGGAATTCCTCCGAAGTTCCTCCTGTGGCAGCAAGGGCTCGTCATCCGCCGCCGGGTCAAACGCGGACAAGTACTGTGTCGCCAGGGCGATCCGGGGAACACCGCGTTCATCATTCGCCACGGCAGGCTGCATGTGAGTGTCTATCCACCGGTTGGCCAGACAGGCGTGTCGTGGTTAGGCCGGCGCAAACCGGTTTTTGAAGCGGAACTAACGCCAAAAGACATGATCGTCGGTGAGATGGCATGTTTGAGTGGATCGCCGCGAGCGGCTGACGTCACTGCTCTCGAAGAGGGCGAGGTATGGGAAATTCGCCGCAACGTCCTGGACCGATTGATGCGCTTGCCTAGTCAGCGCAAACGGTTCGAGACGGAATATCGTGAACGGTCTCTCGATCTGGCGTTGCAGAACACGGATCTCTTCAAAGGCATCGAGCAGGAGGAGTACCGACAAATAGTCGACTTTTTGCGGCAACGGTTGTCATTCGTCACCGTCCAGGCCGGTCAGACCTTGTTCGAGTATGGGCAGACTGCGGCCCATTTGTATCTGGTGCGGTTAGGCCATGTCCGGATAAGCGTGCCGCAGCATGGCAGACAGGCAAAGGTGCTCTCCTCCGGTCCTGGCACGATCCTGGGCGAAATCGGGTTACTGGCGCTGCGTCCGGAGGGTCCACAGAATGTGGATGAACTTGATCGCGCGCTGAAAACGGCCCTCGATAGGGCAGGCGACGACGTATCAGGTGTGTTCCCGCCAGGACCTCGCACCGCAACATGTTCGGCGCTCAATCATCTGGAATTAGCGCAGCTTAGCCGCGCCGACTTTCTGCGAATGCTTCAACGATTTTCGGTGATTCGTCGACGCGTGGTGGAGCAGTCGTTAGCGCGGGTGAGAAGCTCAACCATTGGCCATCGGGTGCTGGACGATTATGTGGCCAACGGTTTGTACGAAGGCCAAAATATTCTGGTTCTCGACCTCGATAACTGCACCCGGTGCGACGCTTGTACGAAGGGCTGCATCGAACAGCACGGCACGGCAACTCACGGCACATTGATTCCGCGTCTGCTTCGGGCCGGACCGCGGCTCGATAATTACCTGATCGCCACTTCATGCCGGTCCTGCACGGATCCCCATTGCATGGTGGGATGTCCGGTGGATTCAATTCATCGGGGCAAACACTTGCAGATTGTGATCGAGGATCATTGCATCGGATGCGGCTTATGCGCGGAGAACTGTCCTTACGGCAGCATCTTTATGATCCCTAACGAGCGGGCAACGATGGTGCTGCCGCACGGTGACATCGTCACCGGAGACGGACGTGTAACCCAGCTTAAAGCCGCGAATTGCGATCTTTGCGATGCCCACGGCGACTTATCCTCGCCCGATCCGGCTTGCGTGGCGGCGTGCCCCCACGATGCCGCTCATCGTTGGGCTGGTCCAGAATTGCTGGCGCGACTGATGAAAGCGCACGCGCCGGACCTGGCGGCTGCCGGGCTGCGGGGCCGGATGAGCGCGGATTGATGAGGCAGTTGAATCGTTGAATCGTTGAATCGTTGAATCGTTGAATCGTTGAATCGTTGAATCGTTGAATCGTTGAATCGTTGAATCGTTTGCGGCGATTGCGGTCCTGGCGCGGAATACAAGCCCGAAAGCAACAAAGCTTGTCCGTCGCGGCTCCTTAATTAAGAGCATCTGAGCTGGCAATGGATCGCGATTCTTTCTCGGAACGGCGAGTGGTTTTCAGCGCAAAATTTACGAGGGGGATTCATGGAAAAACGAGACGAACTGATCAGCTGGCTAAATGATGCCTATGCAATGGAACGAGCCCTCGAAATCACGCTCGATAAGCAAACCAGGAACAACGATCTGCACAGCGCCATCCGGCAACGTGCTGCCATTCACCTGGACGAAACGCGAGCACATGCCGAGCGGATCGAACGCTGCTTACGCACGCTTGGGACCGAACCGTCGACGTTGAAAACCGTCGCGGCGACCACGTTCGAGACGGCCAAAAAGTTCACCACGATGTTCGCGTCAGACGAGCGGGTAAAAGACTACCTCGCGGCGACCGGCGCAGAGTATTTCGAGGTGGCGTGCTATAAGGCGCTGATTGCGGCCGCGGGCGAGCTGGGAGAAGAAGTGCTGGTTCCATTACTGGAGCAGAACCTCAGAGAAGACCACGCCATGGCGCAATGGCTCGAGGACAACATCGACGTCACGGTGCGTGGTTATCTCAGCGCAATACCGGCGGGTACGTAAACGAATTGTCCCCTTTAGCGGGAAGTGGCGTGAAGATAGGGCCCCCGACCCCAGTTATCGCAAGACTCTGCGTGAGTTAGGCTTGACCGAACGGTGTCGCGGCAAACAGAATCCCGGCACTATGAAACTTCGCCCAACTCTATTGGCCAGGGTCTTCTTGGGGGTCGCACTAAGCACGTCTACCGGCGCCGCACTGGCGCAGACTCAGATCACATCGCCGAGCACGGCACCGAGTCCAGTTCAGGCGCCGGGTAGCTCCACCAGTTCAACCACGACCGCTGGACCGAGTGGCGGAACGTCTACCAGCATGCCGAGCGAGGCTGAAATGATGAAGATGATGATGGAAATGTCGAAGCTGAATGACAACCACAAGTTGCTCGCCAGCCTCGACGGGACGTGGACCTTCACCAACAGGATGTGGATGAACGGTGATCCCTCGACCAAACCCCAGGAGTCGAAAGGAACCGCCGTTCGCAAATCCATAATGGGCGGCCGCTACTCGGTGATGGATGTGACTGGAAAATTCATGATGCCAGACGCAACCGGCAAAATGAAAGAGATGGAGTTCAAAGGGCAGGGACTCGATGGCTACGACAACGCCAAACAAAAGTTCGTCAGCGCCTGGGTGGATAATTTTGGCACCGGAATCATGACGTCGGAAGGATCCTATGATCCGGCGACCAAGACGTTGACCTATACCGCTGAGTATCAAATGTCGCCGGAGATGAAAGAGCAGACCCGGCAAGTGATTAAGCTCGCGGATAAAGATCACATGACTTTCGAGTGGTACGAAAAGCGTAACGGGACCGAGGCGAAAACGATGCAAATCGATTATACCCGCACCGGTAAGGCGAAATAGCCGGACGTTAGGGGACTGGGCAGGCCCGGTGAAGCAGGCGGAACATCGGCTGGAAGCCGATGGCACAACAGCGATGATCGGCATTGGCCGCCGGTTAGGGACACGGAATTCTCAGGGTCGATGCCGGTTCGGCCTGCACTGCCGTAGCTTTGGCGCGGGCGTGTGAACCGCCGCTGTCAGTGTTAGCTGAGTTCGGATTTGCTGAATAATTCCAGCATCTGCTGTTCGCTCGGTGGGTTGAGCACATTATTGGCGGCGAAGTGCTCGGCCTGCGGATAGCTGCTGCCGCGAATTTGTCGAGCCGCGGCGGTGACATCGTATGCGGTGTGGCGAAACTGGATGTCCGGTCCGATGAGCAACCAGTGGGCACCGGTATTCCCGAAAGGCATGCCGACGCTTCCGGCGTTCACAACCCGGACTCCAGCGACCGTTCGTTCGAATTGCATATGGGTGTGACCGCAGACAACAACATCGGCAGCGACCCCTTGGAATACGGGGTCCAGGCGTTCGGCGGTGGTGAGCTTGGTAAATATTTCGTGCTCGTTCCGCGGCGTGGCGTGACAAAACAGGAATCGGCCTAACGGAAGAACGTCTAACCAGATAGTTTTCGGCCACTTCCTGATGATATCCGCCTGTCCGGATTTCAACTGCAGGCCTGTCCAAGTGATTACGGGACGAAATGCTTCCGGGACGCGGTCTGGGATTTCGCCGGCGAGCGTTTGGAGCACCGCGACTTCTCCGTTACCGAGGATAAAGTTCGTCTCGAAATCGAGCTCTAAAAGTCGCTCCAGTGTCTCGCGGGGAAATGCGCCCGGAATCACGTCACCGCCAATTACGATGCGGTCTACTTTCTCGGAGCGGATCTCGTGCAGCACCGCTTCAAGCGCGGGAAGATTGCCGTGAATATCGTAGAGGGCAGCGATACGCATTGTTGCTGATTCAATAATCGAACGGGGTGAAATCTCCGCAAATCCGATGTAGCGGTAGTTGTGTCAACCACCGAACTAAATAGAGAGGTGCCTGGCACAATCGAGCCGGCGGGAGCCGAGCGACAGACGGGAAAGGCCGTGAGGGTGAAGCTTTTGGGAAAAGGCGAATCAAGCACCTCTACAACAAGGCAGGAAGGTTTGTCGCTGGCCGATAACTTGGTGGATGCGGCGAAACATCTTCGCGATGGCGTTTCGCAGCTGCGGTTCAGCGACCCCGTCGCCTACGTCTACAATCCGTTAGATTACGCCTGGGCCGCTCATGAGCTTTATTTGCGGCGCTACGCTAATAACCAAAAGCGGGTCCTATTTCTCGGGATGAATCCCGGCCCGTTCGGAATGGTCCAAACCGGTGTGCCGTTCGGACAGGTGGCTGCGGTTCGTGATTGGCTTCAGGTGATCACACCAATCAAAACTCCGCGCCAACAACATCCCAAACGATTGGTCAGCGGCTTCGAGTGTCAGCGCAGCGAGATTAGCGGCGAACGATTATGGGGACTGTTCGCCAAACGATTTGGGAGTGCCGAGAAATTTTTCGCCGAGCACTTCGTTGTGAACTATTGCCCCCTGGCTTTCGTGGAGAGCAGCGGTCGGAATCGCACGCCAGATAAGTTAACTCGAGAGGAACGCAATGCGCTGTTTTCGGTGTGCGACCGGCATTTATCAGGAGTCATTGAAACGCTGAAACCGGAATGGTTAATTGGCGTTGGCGATTTCGCGGCAAGGCGCGCTGAGGAGGTATGCGCAAATAAGGCAGTACGAGTCGGAAGAATCCTGCATCCGAGTCCGGCGTGTCCGGCCTCGAACAATAACTGGGCGGCGAAAGTCACTACTCAGTTGCAGCAGTTAGGCGTGTGGTTGTAGATGGCGAAGCGGTGAATCGCGTGGTCCCGCTTACGGCCTGCGCCCCGCGGGGATCCTCGTTGCAGCATTCAAAGCACAGCTATGTCATGCCGAGCGCAGTCGAGGCACCTCTCAATCG
Organism: Chthoniobacterales bacterium; assembly: GCA_045809745.1. Lineage (GTDB taxonomy): Bacteria > Verrucomicrobiota > Verrucomicrobiia > Chthoniobacterales > UBA10450 > DATFCK01. The sequence goes on from JBJMXE010000124.1 coordinate 11,633, forward strand.
CAGTGCACGTCACGCAAGTAGGAGAGGTCCTTCGACTACGCTCAGGATGACGATCTTGGGTGCTACGGGCCGGTGAGCGACCACAGCTCCGAGATTGCGCAGGCGCGCCGCCTGCCGGTTTTTTGAATTGGCAAGCGATGCGCTTGCACAACGCTGCAGCAGAGATTCGCGAATCCGTGCGCATCTGCTCCTAGCCGAGCGAGGTACAACAAGAACGGCTATCGGCGTTGCTGCGTGGCGAGCAGTGGCGGTAACTCGACGAGCGCGGGCGAAGCGGTTGTTTCCGCTAGCTCACCGGCCATGTGTTTCAGCTGTTGCCAACGGGCGAGCGGGTAATCCGGAGCAGCCACGATGTGCCGGAGAAGGCTTCGCCATTCGATCAGCGCCCGCTCGATGTCGCCATGCCGCAACAGATCACTGGTGAGTTTGTGCCGGGCGCGAGGATCGGAAATCAGCTCGCGCACTACTTCGGAGGCGCCTGCGCCATAATGAATGGGTACACCCATCAACAAGTATCCCGGGTAATCTGCGCGGCCATATAAACGCTGGCATAGGATTCCGAGTCGGCCGCCCATCGGCGCATCTTCACCAGCGAATCGCGGTCCGGCCCTGATATTCGCCAGATCGAATACGAGATCGGGCATCGGATATGTTTCATCTTCCAAGGCAGCGGCGACAGCGAGTCCTTCGCCACCGTGGAAGAATGAGAAGATCACACCTCTCGTGGTTGGCGTGCCGTCCTTTTGCACCAACCCGAGCTGCCGCCAGGCATAAGCTGGTGAGCTGCCGATGGCGACTGTGCGATCGAACTCCAACTGATCGCAAGCGCGGCACACCTCCGGAATATTCTCCCGCTCCGGAGGATCGACGAGGTGCTTGCCGAGAGAATCAGTATAGGCGTCCCGGATGATGGCTGCGTAATCGATCCGCAGAGAAATCGTTGTGCCGCGCGTCACGTAATCGAAAACCCGGCCTGGAACGACCAGCTCAGCAATCTTCGGCTGGACCGAGGCTTCGAACTCATCTCGTGCGACGATCCGCTGCCCAAGCGCCCTTTTGAAGGTCTTCACCAGAGCCAAGTCCCCGTTAGGAACAATTGTTGCCACTGGAAGTTCGCGTCCATATCGGCCCGCGTCAGGCAATCGGCACAAATTCCCTGTTCCAAAGCCATCAAGGATGCGTGGAATCGTCAAAGCGGGGCGCCAGCGGTCACCGTCGCGAACGAGGATATCGCCTAACGGCGCTGTGCTGATGTCGGGTTTGGATTCCCACTGATTTGCGGAGTTGAGCATTTCAACAATGCCGCGACGGACGAAACGGGCACGTTCGTCTGTTGCCCACAGTCCGCAGGGCCGCGGCCCCGTTCGAAGCGAGTGTTCGGTTCCGAGCGGAACGCGTTGTTCGCTGAACAGCGAATGCGTTAATTCAACACTGGCCGTGAATGGCGGCTCTCCGCGTTGAGCGGCTGCGTGCATGACGCTGATCAAGCTCGGCCAATCTACCTGAGCAGCACGTTTGAGCCGGCGCGGACGAGCGTCGCTCAATCTCGGAAGGTTTTCGCTATACAAGGCGTAACCGAGATCATCCAGACCGCGGCGTCCGGCTCGCCCAAACATTTGGAGCAGTTCATCGGCGTCGACCTGACGTTCGAAGTTCCCGGCGAAATAACGTCGATCCGTCACAATGACCGATCGCATGGAGAAGTTTATACCGGCGGCGAGTCCCATCGTGGCAACGACCGCGTTGAGCTGTCCGGATTTGGCGAGAGCTTCCACTACGCCGGCTCTAGCCGCGTAGCTCAAACCGCTGTGATGATATGCCACCCGGTTTCGGAGCAGCTTCGTGAGTTGTTTCCCGGCCAATGCTTCCTGTTGCGCTGTTAGACGCAGAGGATCGCGAACCGGCACACCGGTGGCGATCGATTGTGCGATTTGTTCCGCCGCAGCGCGGCGCGGTGCAAAGATTAAGACCGGTGCAAGTTCGGCGCGGATGATCCGACCAAGCACTCGCGCCCAAAAATTCCGCGACTGCACGAATTGCGAATCCGGCAGCCTGCTTAGTTCTCGCTCCTCGAGCGGAACCGGTCGCTGATGATGCTCGATAAGAATGGCATCGCGGCCGATTCGTCGCAGCCATTGAACGACATCCTGTGGATTAGCGACGCTCCCACTCAGCAACAAGAGCTGAGTAGTGCGCGGCGCCAGGGCTACGGAGAGTTCATAATGAACACCGCGCATCTGATCGCCGAGCATTTGAAATTCGTCGATGACGAGAAGAGACGGACCTTCTCCGCGCAGAAACCGACCCCGCTGGGTTTCGAGCGTGGCTACTACAACGCGGGCATTTAGATTTGAGGCGATGTCCCCGGTAGCGATGCCAACATCCCAGCCACGGCTGCGCCATTCGCTCAGCTTATCGTTCGCTAGTGCGCGCGTCGGCACGGTGAACACCGCCTGCTGTTTCAGGTTCGGATAGAACAGCTCGAAGATGTAAGTCTTACCCGCTCCGGTAGGGGCCTGAACTACAACGTCTTTTCCCTGCTGCAGGGCACGCACTGCCTCCTGCTGCCATAAATCAGGAATTACCAGATTAACCCCGAGCCCCTCAATCACCTGGGAAGATGTTTGCGGCGCGGCCGGATGCAATAGAGGAAGCACACCGGTTCGGGCTATCGCCGGCAGCGGCGCTGCGGAACCGTAGGTGGAACGGTATAATTGTAAGCGGCGCAGCCGCTCTAACTTAGGCGCAAGCGAAAGTGAGCGCCTGCGGCGATATTACAGCAACGCGTTCGGAGATCGCATTACACCTTGGCGAATTCAGCGTTGTAACGCGATTTGATTCTTTCGCTCCCGCTCGTCGCGCACCTTAATCCGGATATTCGTCCGAGCCCTGCACCCACACGAACGATTGGATATCGATCATGTCGCGCGGCCGAAGGTCCCGTAAATCGCGCCGGATCATGTCAGCGAAAGCGAGCAGCTTGGAATACGTTACCCAGTTAGGCTTCGATTCGTACCCGAAATCGGCACCGTAGGCGCGTGCGGCTGTCCGGGTGACGTTCGGCTTCAGAAAGAAATGGTGTTCCGGCTGAGCAATGAAACCCCACACCGTTACCAGGGGCCAGGTGAGCACTCGCGTTTGTCGGCGCGGCAAACGGGCCACTGTCTCGCACCAGCGCGAGAATCGCGTTTCCTCATTGCCGCGGCCATGTAAGAATTCATAGAGACCGCTCGCGAACAGCTCTGCTCCAGCAGGCGATTTCACTGCGTCGCGAAGTGCCATCTTCTCGAACGAGAAGAGCAGGTTCGTTCGCGACTCAATCCGGATCGCCTGTCCGCCTATTTCCGCGAATTTCCTGTCACCCAAGAGTGCCTTGAACGGTGCCGGTGCGAGCTCCTCCATCCACCGTTCGTGGGCAGTCCACTTGTAGCCGCGCTCCCAATCGATGTAGGTCTCGTCGCGGAATCCTCCCGGGAAATATCGCAGGAACTTCTTCCGAGCTTTCGCTGGTGCCGAGCTGACCGATCCGAGGCGCCTCATGCTTAATATTCGAATCGGCGGCGTGCGGCGGAGGTGCCGATCGCTTCGCTGTTCGCTCCGCTAAACATCCAAATTCCAAGGACCAAGCTCCAATGAGAGTGCGTTCCGCCGTTGGCCCAACGGATTGGATAGTTTCGGCGCGTGTCGGCATGTCCTGTGGTCCCGTAGTCGTCTTGAATTGTAGGTTTCTCGTCATATCGCCACTTCGCCGAGCATGCCAAGGTGCAATGACGAAAGGTTTATGATTATGAACAGACGCGATTTCCTTGGAAAAACAGCTGTGCTCGGCACTGTATTCGGCGGGCTAGGTGGTAGCGCACTGGTTATGGCGACAGATCCGCAGGCCGCCAAGCTGGCGCCGGCCAATTCACCGGCTAGAAAGCTGGCCCCACCCGACGGCGGTTCGATCAATGTTGCCATCCTCATTTCTGAGGGTGTGAACGTGATCGACTTTTCAGGACCGTGGGGGGTGTTCGAAAGTGTTTCGTTGCCGCACGCGACCGAACCGCCTTTCCGGTTGATGGCGGTGTCTGATACCGCTGATGTGGTGACTTCGGCGAGCGGTCTAAAGATTAAGCCCGATTTCATTCTCGATAATGTGCCGCAGCCTCGCGTAGTCGTTATCCCGGCGCAGATGGGATCCGATCTAATGCGAGAATGGCTGCGCAAGATCTGCCAAACGACCGATGTCACGATGTCAGTCTGTACAGGCGCATTTCAATTGGCCAAGGCAGGGTTGCTGAATGGAATGGCAGCAACCACTCATCATGAATTCCAGGACGAGCTGGAGAAGAAATATCCAGCGGTCCAGGTGAAACGCGGAGTCAGATTCGTCGAGAACGAGAAAATATCGACTGCGGGAGGGCTGACTTCCGGGACTGACCTGGCGCTGCGAGTAGTAGAACGATATTTTGGCCGTGGTGTGGCGCAGGCTACGGCCGCTTACATGGAATACCGCGGCAAAGAGTGGATCGTGTGATACAGGCCGGCGCATCTCGCTCGGGGCAAGGCGATCGCGGCCGGTCAGACCCCGCCGCTACAACCAATCGTGTCCGATTGTGCCGCTTTCGTGTCCTTTGACGCGGTGAGTTTTGTCTGCACGCTGGGCCGGTGTATCGACTCATTTCAATTCGGGTCCGGTTGGCGATAAGCATTCATGTGGCGTTGTGCATTCAACTTTTGAGTGCAGCTGAAACCGGCTCGCGGGAGCTCCCGCCTACGCACGAGGCTTCGGCGCGGCAGGTTGCCCATCCGTTAGGCCACGGGAAGAATCAGGGGATGATGAAGGCGGTTGTCGCCCACGAGTACGGCGCGCCTGAAGTGTTGAAGATCGAAGAAGTTCCGCGCCCAGAGCCGAAAGAAAATGAAATTCTGGTGAAGGTGGTCGCGAGTGGCGTCAATCCGGCTGATCCGTTAACCCTGAGCGGCAAATACGCCAAAGAGTTTGGCACGCATCTGCCGCTGATCCCCGGGTATGACATTGCCGGTGTAGTGGAGAAGACGGGTGCCACAGTTAGGAAATTCAAGCCGGGCGATGCCGTTTACGGTTATCCGACGTTTGGCGGCGGCTGGGCCGAATACGTGATCGTGTCCGAAGGAGAAGTGGCTCTAAAACCGAAGTCGCTCGATTTCATCCAAGCCGCGGCCGTTCCAATGGGCGCATTGACGGCATGGCAGGCGTTAGTCGACGTAGCGCAGTTGCAGGCCGGGCAAACGATTTTAATTCACGGCGGATCCGGTGGCGTCGGTAGTTTTGCCATCCAGATCGCCAAGGCGCGCGGAGCTCACGTAATCGCCACCGCGTCGACTGCGAATCAGGACCTGCTCAAACAACTCGGAGCCGATGAATGCATCGATTACACCAAAACGAAGTTTGAAGATGTCGTTCACGAAGTAGACGCGGTCCTGGATCCGGTCGGACGTGACACGTTAGCTCGGTCATATGCGGTGGTGAAGAAAGGTGGCATTGTGATGACGCTAGTGGCGCGGCTTGATAAAGGTGAACTCGAGAAAAGGGGCGTTCGCGGGACGGGCATCGCCGTTCACCCCGATTCGGAAGATCTGAGCCAGATCGCGCAACTAATCGATGCGGGAAAAGTAAAGCCGGTGGTCACGACCATTCTTCCCTTCAGCGAAGCGGTTCGAGCGGAGCAGCAGGCCGAAACTCACCATACTCGCGGAAAGATCGTACTTAAAATCGCCGACGAGCCGGCGCGGTGAATTGCGGCGACGATAAACTATCGGCTAATGGAAGTTGGGGCTGGGTCCTTCGGCCGCCTTTCTCGAGACATCCGAGCGAATCGTTTCAGACCGTCGAGGGATTTTTTCAATCGGCGAGTGGCTGGTTTAGCTGAGTAAGCCACTCCGCCGCATTCAACGTCGCGTCCGGGGCGACAACGTACACCTCCCACAAATCCCGTGCAGGCTCATACCCGTTGGTTTCAATCCAATCGAGGAAGTCGGCCCACCCATCGCTGAGACCTTCATAGCCGCCGTGATAGATGGTTTGGGCGACTCTCATCGCCGGCCATTCACTTGGCTGCACTCGACCGGCAGGTGTAACTGGCCTAACCACCGGAACGCCAACCTCAAAATCGAAAGAATCGGCGGGTCGCGTGAGATGATGAGTAAACCATGGTCCAGCGGGAGCAATTCCTTGGCGCGCCACCTCTGCCATCAACTCCTCAAGCGTGGGTCCCATCACTTCCTGAATTTTGTCCTGGGGCACGACGACATGAATGATCGCCGTAGGATACGAACTGGTCTCGGTGATTTGCGGTGGATCGATCATCTCCGCAAAGCTTCGTCTGTAGTGACGGTCATCACCACGATTGTTTTGCCGCAATATTCCGTTCGCTCAACCACCTGCCAACCGAGCTTGCGGTAAAGGCCTTCCGCGGACGAGGTCCACAAATACAGCTGCGCGATGTTTAGAGTGCGAGCGATATCGACTGCTCGTTGCATTAAAAGAGATGCGATGCCTTGCCCACGCCAATCCGGAAGCACCAGCAGCGCGCCTAACCACGGATCCAGCTGCGGTCGAATGTCGAGATCATGGAATTTCAACGATACGGTTCCCGCGAGCTGATTCTTACTAAGAGCCACCAGTGTCACGGGCAATCGGTCGGTGTTCATTCGACCGCGATAGTTGTTTAAGGCGTCTTCAAAGTTTTGGCCGCGCTCTTGATAGATCGGCTGCCACTCATTCCACGACAATTTTGCCAGCTCATTAATGAGATGGGGGTGGTCGCGGAGATACTCAATCGAGATTTCAGCCGGTGGCGGTGCAGCACTGTCCATAGCGTCCGCGAAAGATAGCAGGCAGAAAACGTTGGAGCGATCAGACGATGAGGTCCGGGCCGGCCGCCGGGCGCGATTGTAAAGCGAGAACAGCTGTGACGACCACGTCGATTGCTCGCCTCGGACTCCATTATTGATGAACGACCAGGAAACAATCAGCCGCCGCCGCGCCATTGGAAAACTCGGCATCGGTTTGGCGGCAGCGGCCAGCCCCCGGCTGTTGGCAGCGGAAAACAATTCCAGACAAGACGTTATGACACCGCAAAAGCTACAGGATCCAACCACCAAATATCCGAAACCGCCTTTTAAAGGGCAGTCACAGCCCTGGCCCGGGCTTGCCGCAAAAATGGACCCGCGGCCTGATCACGGTGAAAAGAGCTACAAGGGCTCCTGCCGGTTGTTAGGCCGCAAAGCACTCATTACCGGCGGGGATTCCGGAATGGGCCGCGCCGCGGCGATTGCTTACGCGCGCGAAGGCGCCGATGTGGCGATCAATTACTTCCCGAATGAAGAGCCGGACGCGCAGGAAGTCATCGCGTTGATCAAAGATGCTGGCCGGAAGGGGGTGGCCCTGCCGGGAGATCTGCGAGACGAATCGTTTTGCAAGAAGCTCGTGGTGGACGCAGTGGAGCAGCTGGGTGGGTTGGATATTTTAGTGTCCAACGCCGCCCGGCAGCAAACGCGCCAATCCATTCTCGACGTCTCTACAGAAGATTTCGACGCTACCATGAAGACGAACATTTACGCGCCGTTCTGGATCATCAAAGCCGCGTTGCCGCACCTTCAGCCCGGCTCGGCGATTATTGGGACGACGTCCGAACAAGCGACGGATCCTTCGCCAGATCTATACGATTACGCACAGACTAAAGCGGCAACTACGAACTACGTTCGGTCGCTGGCCAAGCAGCTCGCCCCGAAAGGAATCCGGGTGAACGGCGTCGCACCCGGCCCAATCTGGACTCCACTGCAAGTCAGTGGCGGCGCCACCCAGGAAAAGTTGAAGCAATTCGGAGGACAAACGCCGATGGGCCGGCCCGGTCAACCGGCAGAACTCGCGTCCATTTACGTTCAACTCGCCGCCAGTGATGCCAGCTATTCCACCGGACAAGTATACGGCGCGGCCGGTGGAAGCGGGCAGCCCTAACGAACGAAACTTGAACATCGATGTGTGCTGTCGCGCCGATGAACTTGCCGTCGCCTGCTATGTTTGAGAGATGAGCTAAGGTTTGCGATGCCAAATAGACGACAACGGATCGCGGTGGTTACCGGCGCCAACAAAGGCATCGGATTCGAAGTGGTGCGAGAGTTGGCGCGCAAAGGGTTTCATGTCTTTCTCGGCGCTCGCAATGTCAAAGCCGGTAAAACCGCCGCGGAAAAGTTGAAGACGGAGGGCGAGGTGACATTTCTTGAAATCGACGTGGCGGATCAAGGCAGTATCCAGCGCGCAGCAAAGGAATGTTCGGGTCAGGCTGATCACGTTGATGCACTCGTGAACAATGCCGGTATTGCGCTGGATGAAGACGAAGACGTGCTGAAGATTTCGGCGGAGATCTTTGAGACGACGCTGCGAACCAATACGTTAGGCCCGTTATTGGTGACACAAGCATTTGTCCCGCTGCTGCAAAAAAGCAATGGGCCGCGAGTCGTCAACGTGTCGAGCGGGGGCGGGCAACTTTCCGGCGGCGCGGATGGCTGGGCTCCGGCTTACTGCATTTCCAAAACTGCGCTTAACGGCGTCAGTTCTCAACTGGCAGCTGCTTTACCCAAATTTGCGGTAAACTCAGTCTGTCCGGGCTGGGTCCGAACGGAAATGGGTGGAAGCGACGCTCCCCGTTCGGTGGCCGAAGGCGCTGCGGGAATTGTCTGGCTGGCAGCCGACGCTCCGCAGAACGAGACAGGCAAGTTCTGGCGGGATCGCAAAGTCATCCCGTGGTGATCACCTGATCAGGGTTTGGGGGATGGCGCTTAGAACTAGCGGATCAGCGAAGCCAATTTGCTGCGCTTCGGCCGGCGCGGGTTCCGGTGGCAAAGCATCCCTGCAAAAGATAACCACCGGTTGGCGCCTCCCAATCGATCATCTCGCCGGCGACAAATACACCCGGCGCTTTGCGTAACATCAATTGATTGTCGAGCTCGCTCCACGGCACGCCGCCAGCAGACGAGATCGCTTCCTCGATCGGCCGCGGCCTTCGTAACGGTATACGAAAATTCTTAACCAGATCAATCACGCGCTCCACTGTAGCCGCCTCGCTGCGTCGAGGCGTTCCGCTGTCCATAGTCTCCAACAACGCGACCGCAGCCGGATGCAATTTCCAGACTCGCATCCACTCCGAGCTTTCAGCCAGATCCGCGGCGCGGTCGCGCAACCTATCCGCCGTTAGCTGCGGTTTAAAATCGATGATCAACTCCGGCTCGGCCATTTGACGCAACGCGCGGCCCAGCCGGTAGATGGCGCCTCCCTCCAGCCCATACTTTGTGACAAGTAGCTCGCCCGACACCGATTCATCTCCAGCGCTGACAGTCAGGTTTTTCAGCGGGTTTCCTTCGGCGCGGTCCAGAAATTCTGCGGACCAGTCGACTTCCCACCCGCAGTTGGCCGGCTGCCAGTCCGTGATGTCGATTCCCATTTTGCTAAGAATTGGCGGCCACGTTCCTTCTGAACCAGTTTCCGGGTAGGAAGCGCCTCCCAGCGCGAGCACGACCGCTCTCGCTTCGAATTCGCGGTCCCCGAAACCCACGCGCCAGCCATTCTCAATTGGCTCCAGTTTCGAAAAGCGCGCGCCGGTTTGGAATTCGACTTGGTTGGCCTGCAACCGGCCCAGCCACGCCCGCAGCAGCCCGGCGGCCTTCTGTCCCTCCGGAAACACCCGGCCACTTGATCCAACGTAGGTCTCTATCCCTAACGAGTGAGCCCATTTCTGTAAATCGGCGGGTCCAAATTCGTTCAGAAGATCGCGCCAACGCTCCGGTTCGACGCCATAACGTTCGGGGAAATTTTCGACCGGTTCGCTGTGGGTCAGATTCAATCCACCGCGACCCGCGATCAGAAACTTACGGCCGAACGAAGGTTGAGCATCGCACAACATGGTCGGCACGCCCATGGAGCCAGCCACCTCTGCTGCGCGCATTCCGGCCGGCCCCCCACCGATGACGATTACACGATCCACTTCATTCAAACCTACTGCCGTGCGCTACTTTTTTCCGCTTCAAAGCGCTGAGTCAAGGGAGTCCGGTTCGGCGAGCCTGCATCGTAAGCTGCTTACGATGCGAACGGGAATCGAACGTTCGAAAAGGGGAATCAGCCTCGTTTTTGAGCGCCATCTCGGGATAGCGGTTCGGAGTTCGGCATCGTCGTTCTATTTCCAAGAGAGATAGGGATTTTTTCTTGCTGATTGGACCAGAGGCGTTAGGCAGCCGAGGTTCGGTGTTCCCATGGCCGAGAACTCAGGCGCAATCATCGCCAGCGCGAACAACCTGTCGGTCAAATACGGCACCCAGGTGGTGCTCGATGGCGCGACCATTGCCTTAACCGAAAATGAGCACATTGGGCTGGTAGGCCGGAACGGCTCCGGTAAATCGACGTTCCTCCAAATTGCGGCGGGCGTGGCGCACGCCGATTCGGGCGAGTTCACCTGCCGCAAAGACCTGGTCACCGGCTATATGCCGCAAGTCTCCGGGTTGGACGAGACGACAACGGTTCACGCCAACATTCTTAGCGGCGCGCAGCGAATTCTCGATCTCATCACCGAGTACGAACGCGTGCCGGGAGATAGCCCGCTCAGCGCCACGCTTCTGGAGAAAATTACCCAGGCCGATGGCTGGAATTTGGAACATCGAATCAAGTCGCTCATCACCAACCTGCACGCTCCGGAACCTGGCCGCGTTGTCAGCACCCTTTCCGGCGGGGAAAAGCGGCGGGTCGCCCTTTGCCGGGCGCTGCTGGCACGACCGGATTTTTTGATTCTCGACGAACCAACCAATCACCTCGATACCGAATCGATCGAATGGCTCGAGGACTTCCTTGATCGTTATGCCGGTACCTGTTTGTTCGTTACTCACGATCGGTATTTTCTCGATCGGGTCGCGACGCGCATCATCGAGCTCTCGCGTGGCCAGTTCGCCAGCTACCAGGGTAACTACACCGATTACCTGCTGGAGCGAGTGCAGCGAAAAGCGGTGGAGGAAATGCAGGAGCGGAAACGGCAAAAATTCCTGAAGCGCGAGCTGCAATGGGTCCGTAAGGCGCCGCGCGCTCGTCGGACCAAATCGGTCGATCGGGTGGAACGTTATTTCGAGATGGCGGCGCAGGAAGCACCGGAGGCCGAGCTCGATGTCGAGTTGATTATCCCGACACCGCCGAAACTGGCGAATCGGATTATCGAGCTGCGCGATGTCAGTGTGGAACTGGGCGGCCGCAAACTTTTCCAAAACGTGAATCTCAATCTGGTGGCAGGTGAACGACTAGGGATTGTCGGCCGGAACGGGCTCGGAAAATCTTCGCTACTCAGAGTGATTCTCCAGGAACTGCCTGCCGGCAGCGGCGAGGTCGAGATCGGGGTGCGCACCGAGATCAATTACGTCGATCAAAATCGGCTCCTGCTGGACGATAACAAAACGGTTTGGGAAGAGGTCGGCAGCGGAGGCGAACACGTCACGCTTGGGGAGGAGAGCATCACGCTTCGCGCATACCTGCGTCGATTCCTGTTCAGCGAAGACCGGATCAACAGCAAGATTTCACAGCTGAGTGGCGGCGAACGCAGCCGGGTGCTGCTGGCTAAAATCCTGAAACGCGGCGGAAATGTTCTAATGCTCGACGAGCCGACTAACGATTTGGATCTGGGAACGTTGCGATTGCTCGAGGAAGCGCTGGTCGCTTTTGGAGGGTGCGTCATCGTGGTCAGTCACGATCGCTATTTCCTGAACCGCGTTTGCACATCGATTCTCGCTTTCGAAGGGGAAGGTCGAGTGGCGCATAGCGTCGGGAATTACGACTACTACCTGGAACGACGAGCTGTGCTGGCCCAAGCTTCTGCTTCCCCCAATACGGGGACCGCAGGCGGCTCGCCTGTTGGTTTTGGCGCCGCGCCAAAACAACCTGGTTTACCTGGCGATAGGCGCTCAGTGCCGTATGAAGTCCCTAACGACCAAAACAATCGCAAAGAAAAACCGAGAAAACTGAAATATAAGGAAGAGTGCGAGTGGCAATCGATGGAAGCGAACATCCTCGCTGCGGAAACCGAAGTCTCGGAGTTGGAAGCCACATTCGCCGCCCCGGATTTTTATGCGAGGCCGCGCGCAGAAATCTATGAATTGGAAACCCAATTGAAAACCGCCCGCGACAAGGTCGCGCGGCTCTACGCGCGCTGGCACGAACTTGAGCTTATTCAGAGCTTCCCGTCCCCTTGACCTGCAGGTCACGTCACCGCGCGTGCCCGTCATCGAAAAGTTCTTCGATCGGTTGCCCAAAGAGGCGCGCGATCTTGAAGGCGAGCGAGAGACTCGGCTCGTAACGTTCGGTTTCGATGGCGTTCACGGTTTGGCGGGACACGCCGAGCCGCGCCGCCAGCTCGGCCTGCGACCAGTTTCGGTCCGCGCGCAGCACGCGTAAACGATTGGTCATCGGTAACGCCGCCACGCAACCGCCAGTCCGACGAAATAGAATAGCGGCAGATAGAACCAGACCTGGCCATAGGTCCAATGTTTTGGTGACAGTGCGTCCACGTGCTCCAGCAATCCAAGCGTCATCAGAAGCAAAATCGCGACTGGAAACGCGAAGGCGAGCGCCTCGAAGTGAACACGCCGATGCAGTTCATCGAGGCTCCGGAGATGCACGATAAAACGCCGGACGAAGTATATGAACGGAAGCAGCGGCAGCAGCACCAGCGCGACCTTCAGCGGGTGGGGGAGATCGTATTTCTGGAGCGCCAACGCTGTCAGATAACTACCGATCCAAACCGCTGTCGGGATCAAAGGCATCTCGCTGCGTTCCGAATCGCACCGCGACACGCGCTCTGCGTCATCGTTTCCGGGCGGTGTCCCCGCATTCATCGAACACCTCCGTCGCGCAGGTTGATTTGGTCCGCTGTTTTTCGTGAGCTGTTGACCAGATAGCGGACGAGCAATCCGAGCGGCACCGTCTGGACGAGCGCGAGTGCAATCTGGAGCACGCGTCCGGGCGCGAAATACTTGTCCAGCAGGGATTCGCCCAAACAACCCGCCACGCCGATCGCGGTGGCGATTACCGGGAACTTCGGCGCTGGCTTATCGCAGGACAGTAACGGTCTCCAATTTTGTCTCATGTGGCGGTATAAAGCTTCCTTTACGTTTTGTCAAGTATGCTTTACACAGACCCCACATTCTGCTCGTTCCAAACCGCCGGAGGCGAATCGGAGGGACGAGCTCGTCTCGTCCCACTAACTCTTGCTCTGCCCTAACCAGCAGCCGCGCGTTCCAGTTCTGACAACTCCAGCTTTTCCATCTGCCAAACTGCGGCCGTGACCCGCCGCACCCGCGCGGGATCTTCGCCGTTCAGCTCGAAAACGTGCGAATCAACAACCTGTTTCAACGAAACGGCTGGACGCGCCTTGGAATAGTGGCTCAGTGATGCAAGGGATATGAAACGGGAATTGAAACCAGAAGAACGCGAGGAAATCGTGAACGCCGTCGCCGCCGGCGACAGGGTGAAAGCGACGAGTATTTATCTTTCGGCCACGGAAGGTAACCTGACCGACGCCCAGAATTTTGTAAAAACTCTTACCGCTGAAAGAATTGAGGCAGCGGAGGCGGCGGACGCCGCTGAGAAAAAGTCGGGCTAAGATATGGGAGAAGACACGTCTGACGACATGGGTGGCGATCCGCAGATCACGCTGATGTGCAGGAATTGCGGGGAGGAGATCACCGATTCACGCGCCCGGCTCAAAAAGCGTGATTGGGAATGTCCCTATTGCGGAGGAAGCGCGATCGGTGACGAGGACAGCAATCCCTCGTTTGAAGGTCGCGGCTCGTCAGGGACGAATTCGTAGATCGCCGGACCGGACTAGCGTTAAGCGAGATGGGTGTGCTCTCATAATGGAGACGAGATCTACTTCACGAGGAAAGTAGGAAGTAGAACTCCGAAAGCTTTCGCGAGCAGGAGGCTAAAGTACAAAACGGTCAGCGACCTCACTTCATGCGGTCGAAGGTTTTCCCACCTTCGCCAAGCCTACGGCGGACAAGCTGTAGTAGCCCCAGTATACAGACATTCGTCATTTCATCCGCGCGAAAGTCTTCTGTAACAGTTCCAGGTCTGAGGCGTGGTTGGTCTTTTCTCTGGTGGTATCGATCCACTTCTTCTCCAGCGCGTTCTTCGTGGGCCGGTCGCTCTGGTAAAAAACCCCGAAGACTCCGGGGAAGGGGAGCTGCGCAAGCTTGTAGGCAGCCAGCTCGTCGGTGACGTCGTGGCGGAGTTCGTCTTCGGGCGTGTTATCCCATTTCTTTTCTTCGATCAGGGAGAACGCGCCGCCTTTGCGCGGGTTGGCGGGGTCGAAGACGCCGGGGTAAAATTCGACGCACTCGGACAAACATTCGATCACGCTGAAGCCCGGATGATCCATGGCGCGCTCGATCATCTGGATCATGTGATTCACCTGGGTGGCGTGGGTTCTGGCAACGAAGCTGGCGCCGGCGGAAATCAGCTGTTTCATCGGGTTCACCGGCATGTCGATCGCGCCGGTTGGGTCCGTCTTGCTTTTGAAGCCGATGGGTGAGGTGGGCGATGTCTGCTTCTTCGTAAGGCCGTAGACGAAGTTGTCCATGATGAAGTAGACCAGGTTGA